>CAZFPW010000141.1:0-3280 GCA_964520765.1 uncultured Novosphingobium sp. | reverse complement strand
TGGTATGGGAAGGGGCATGAACAGGCGTGACCTCATCAGAGGCGGTTTGGCGGCGGGCGCGACGCTCGCCCTGCCGGCGCGCGCGCTGGCCGACAACCTTACCGCCGCATTCTACCAGGCGTTCGTCAAGCCCGCCGCGCCCGCTTCGGTGCCGGCCAAGCCCTTCGACGTGTCGGCCTACCAGCGCAAGGTGCTGGAGATCGCCCGGCGGGAGATCGAGAAGGCCGGCGGCAAGGTCTGGCGGCGCGACATCGCGGGCATCGCGGATTTCGCGCAGCAATCCGCCCAGCCGCGCTTCCACTTCGCCAACCTGGAGAACGGCACGGTCCGTTCGTTCTTCGTCGCCCATGGGCGCGGCTCGGACCCCGAGCATAGCGGCTGGCTGCAATCCTTCTCCAACGTGATGGGCTCCAACGCCACCTCGCGCGGGGCCTACCTCACCTGCGAGTGGTACAACGGGAAATACGGCACCTCGATCCGGCTGGAAGGGCTGGACCGCGACAATTCCCAGGCGCTCCAGCGCGCGATCGTCATGCATCCGGCCGCCTATGCCGCCCCTTCGATGATCGCCACCTACGGCAAGCTCGGCCGCAGCGAAGGCTGCTTCGCCATGGCGCCCGAGCAGTTCAACGAGGCGCTGTGGCACCTCTCGGGCGGGCGTTTGCTCTACGCGGACCGAATCGGGGAAGTTTGATTGGTGCGTTGACCGGATCAAGCTGCGCTTGATCCTCGCGCCACCCACCGCCCCGCACCCCCGGCCCAACCGCCCATAGGGTACACTGACCGGGTGGTTGGGCCGGGGGTGCGGGGCGGTGGGTGGCGCAAGCCGCTACGTCAGTAGCGGCGAACCATGCATCAAAGCGGATTATCCAGCTTGATGATCGCCTCGTTGCTCTTGCGCTGGGTGGTCTTGAGCTGGCGCGGCTTGTCGAAGCTGGCGAGGACCGGCGCGTCGCGGCCGTAGATGTCGTTGAAGGTGCTCAGCTCGCCGCCGATGCTCGTGCCCATGGTGAAATAGGTGATGTAGATCGGCAGGGTCCGGTTCATCACCACGCGGGTGTATTTCCCCGAGGTTGCGTGGGCGACGACCTGGTTGGTGTCGAGCCCCGCCCCGAAGATCGCCAGGGTCATGCCCAGCTCCAGCGCCCGCTCGGTCCGCACGCAGCCGTGGCTGAAGGCGCGGACGGTGGAGTTGAAATACTGCTTCGAGGGCGTGTCGTGCAGATAGATCGCATGCTCGTTCGGCATGTCGATCTTCATCACGCCCAGCGCGTTGTTCGGCCCCGGCTGCTGGACGACCGTGACCATCCCGCTGGCCGCCCGGCTGACCCGATAGCCCTGCCGCGCCGCGCTGGCCGGATTGGCGAGCAGGCGGGCGCCCAGGCCCTCACCCCGCACGATCGACTGCGGCACGGTCCAGGTCGGGTTGAAGACCACCGCCTCCACCGTTTCGGCAAGCTGCGGGGTCGCGGTGCGCCCCGGCTTGCCCACCACGGTCTTGTAGGTCTTGATGATCTCGTCGTTCTTGGTCAGCCGCAGCTGGAATTCCGGCACGTTGGTCAGCAGGTAGAGATTGCCGAGATCCTGCTGCAGCCAGCGCCAGCGGTCCATGTTGGCGCGGATCGCGGCGCGGCGGGTCTTTTGCGCCGCCGGAGTATCGGCCAGGGCCTGCTTGAGCACGGCATAGTCGGGATGGGTCGGATGCAGACCG
The DNA here is from genome assembly GCA_964520765.1 of uncultured Novosphingobium sp. Lineage (GTDB taxonomy): Bacteria > Pseudomonadota > Alphaproteobacteria > Sphingomonadales > Sphingomonadaceae > Novosphingobium. The sequence goes on along the minus strand of CAZFPW010000141.1, from coordinate 1,569 downwards.
GCAAGGACGCCGGGCACGTCGTGCGTCGACAGCGCCTTGGCCATCAGCCCGGCCGTGGGATAGACGTCCTGGTCGGGGTCGACCGCGAACCACTGGACCCGGGCGGTCATCGGCGTGCGCCCGTCGCGCAGGTCCTCGGCTAGCCAGGCGAACGACTTGCTCGCCGCGTCGTCGAGCGCGCCGCCTTCGCCGGCCGCGATCGCCGCGCGCAGCTCCGCCGGGCGATAGTCGGCCGGGAACAGCCCTTCCGCCTCGATCCCCTCGATCACGCCGAGCAGGGCCTGGGCATCGGCCACGCTCCAGGCCATCACCGCCTCGGTAATCGGCGCGGGGGCGGCGACGACCGGCACCTGCGCGGTCGCGGCCGGCGCAGTGGGCACGGCGCCCGGCGCTGCAGGAGCGGTTGACGGAGTGGCGGGAACGGACGGAGCCGGAGCGCGCGCGGGAGCGGCCGGCGCGGAGGCCTGCGCGCCGGCGATTGCCGGGATCGCCGCGCAGATCACCGCCGCCATCGCCGTAAAGCCTGTTGCCGTCCGCCACTTGCCCATCATCTAAGTTCCGTTCGTCCTGCTGCCTTGGGGAAAAATCGCGGATCGGCGTCATGCGCCATCGCGTCGCCCCCCATGAATGCCCGTTTCGCCGGACTCCTTCAAGGGTGGCGGCTTTATGGAAGCTGAATCGCCCACGCCCTGACGCAGCCGGGCAACGGACCGTCGCCGCCTTTCCCCGGCCGCCGGCAAGGCCTATGGCGCGGGTGATGGAGCCGCACCGTCCCCTCCTGCCCTTCGCGGCCACGGCAGTGGGGATCGCGACCTTCAGCGTGATGGACGCCACGATGAAAAGCGCCTCGCTGAGCATCGGAGTCTATACCGCGCTGCTGCTGCGCTGCGCGATCGGCGCGGCGATCATGTTGCCCGTCTGGCTGCTGGGCGGCGGAGGCTGGCCCGCCCCGCCGGTGTTCCGCGTGCACCTGATCCGCAGCCTCGTCGCCGCGGCGATGGCCTTGCTGTTCTTCTGGGGGCTGGTCCGCATCCCGATCGCCGAGGCCATCGCCCTGTCGTTCATCGCCCCGCTGATCGCGCTCTACCTCGCTTCGGTATTGCTCGGGGAGCGGATCGGCCGCCGCGCGATCCTCGCCTCGCTGCTCGGCCTGGCCGGCGTCGGGGTGATCGCCCTTATGCCCGCCCCGCACGACGCGCCGCCGCGCTCGCCGCTGGGCGTCGCCGCGATCCTGGCCTCGGCGGTGCTCTATGCCTGGAACCTGATCCTCCAGCGCCAGCAGGCGCAGGCCGCCTCCCCGCGCGAGATCGCCTTCTTCCAGAACGCCCTGGTCGGCGCGGCCCTGGCGCTCGGCGCGCCGTGGCTGTTCGTGACGCCGGGCCTTCCGGCGCTGGGCATGGTCGGCGCGGCGGCCGTCCTCATCGTCATCTCGCTGATGCTGCTGTCCTGGGCCTATGCCCGGGCGGAGGCCCAGGCGCTGGTCCCGTTCGAATATACCGCCTTCGTCTGGGCCGCGCTGTTCGGCTGGCTGTGGTTCGGCGAAAGAGTGACCGGCGCGACCCTGGCCGG
>CAZFPW010000140.1:0-7163 GCA_964520765.1 uncultured Novosphingobium sp. | reverse complement strand
CGGTCGATGCGATCTACGTCAAGGGCGCCGCCGCGCTCGACGAGGCGCGCGCGAACGGGCTGGAGATCGCGATCGACCTCGACGCGCTGCCCGATCCGCGCTTCCGGGTGAACAACGGCACGCCCCGGCCGATCACGGTCCACCAGAGCCTGCTCGACGATCACTTCGATCTCGTGGTGCGCTTCCTCGCGGTCACGCTGCGCGCCGCCGACTGGGTGGCCGAGCAGCCCGACCGCCTGCGCGAGATCCTGGAGTTCGAGACCGCCGGCAGCCCAGCCGCGGTCGACCAGGCCTATGCCCGGCTCCACGAGGGCCTGCACCCGACGCTCGACGACGAGCGCCTGGCCCTGTTCGGGCAGCAGAAGAAGTTCCTCTTCACCCACGGCTTCCTCGATGCCGATTTCGCCCTGGCCGACTGGATCGACCGGCGTCCGCTCGAAGCCGCGATCGCCTTCAACGCCAATGCGGCGCAGCCCGTCGCCGCCTGATCTTTCAAGGAGAACCCCGCCATGTCCCACGCCCTTTCCCCCGAAGCCCTCGCCTTCGTCCTCCAGGCCGAGCAGGACGCCCGCCGCGCCTTCCGCGTCCTGCGCGAGACGCACACGATCTCGGCCAGCGGCACGCTCGGCTTCTCGGTCCGCATTCCGAACGAGGACAAGATCGTGACCCTGAGCTACGCCGGCCTGTGGGAGGACGATCCCGACCAGCCCAGGACCGGGGTGATCGACTTCGCGGGCAATTCCTATTGGAACAGCGCGCCCGGCGGCGAAGCGCGCTATCTCAAGATCTTCCAGCAGCACCCGGACTTCCAGGCAATCAGCCACGTCCACACGCCGCACCTCGGCGCCTATTCGCAGGCCCATTCAGTGTTGCCGCTGCTCTACGTGCCGAACCGCCGCTTCCGCTTCTCCAGCCAGTTACCGGTCTACATCGACCGCCGCCAGAAGGAGCCCGACTTCATCCTCGAAGCGATCGAGCAGGACCGCCAGGTGCCGGGCATCGTCGAGGCCAACGGTGGCGCGACGATCTGGTCGTGGAAGGGCCTCCGCGACCTCGTGAATACCATCGTCCTGCTGGAGGAGGGCGCGCGCTTCCAGATCCTCGCCGCGGCGCTGGGCGGTTCTAAGCCCTTCGGCCCCGGCGTGCTGGAGCAGCAGTGGAAGATGGGCAAGCTCGTCCCCGCCGACGCCCACGTCGATGACGACGGCACCATTCGCTACGCGGATGCCGATGCCGACGAGCGCCTTGCCGAACCCGCCGAATAACCGGAGCGATCCCTATGAGCACCCCCCGGCGGCAGCTCGCGCTCGCCGTATTCCTGACCCGTCATGGTCATCATCCCGGCGCCTGGCGCCAGCCGGGCTCGGCGCCGCCAGGCAAGCCCGACTTCGCCTATTGGGCCGACCTCGTCCGCACCGCCGAGCGGGGCAAGCTCGACGCGGCCTTCTTCGCCGACTTCGTCGGGCAGAGCGGCGACCGCACCAAGGGCATCGAGCGCCGCCACGCCTTCCTCGACTTCGAGCCGCTGACGGTCATCTCGGCGCTGGCCGCCGTCACCAGCCGAATCGGCCTGGTCGCGACGGTCAACACCAACTTCGAGCAGCCCTATGCGCTCGCCCGCCGCTTCGCCTCGGTCGAGTACATCTCGAACGGGCGGACCGGCTGGAACATCGTCTCCTCGCTCGCCGACGGCGCAGCGCAGAGCTTCGGCCTCGACGAGCGCTACAGCCACGACGAGCGCTATGCGCGCGCCGACGACTTCGTGGCCCTCGCCAAGGCGCTGTGGGATAGCTGGGAGGACGACGCCTTCGAGGGCGCGGACCGGAACAGCGGCGTCTATCTGAACCCCGACGCGGTCCATCCGGTCCACCACCGCGGGCCGTTCCACCATGCCGACACGATCCTCGACATGCCGCGCCCGGTCCAGGGCTATCCGGTCTTCGCCCAGGCCGGCAATTCCGACACGGGCCGCGACTTTGCCGCCAAGCATGCCGAGATGATCTATGCCGCCGCGCAGTTCATCGAGGATGCGCAGGGCTTCTATGCCGACGTGAAGGGCCGCATAGCCAAGTACGGCCGGCATCCCGACACGCTCAAGGTCATGCCCGGCCTGTCCTTCGCGATCGGCTCCAGCCTGCAGGAGGCGCAGGACAAGTTCGGCGCGCTGGAGGAGAAGGTGGACTTCTCGGGCGACCTCAACCTGATGGGCCACGATGTTTCGGCCTATCCGCTCGACGGACCGCTGCCCGACCTGCCGGAGCCCGAGAACGGCAAGGGCCGCTGGCGCCAGCTCACCGCGCTCGCCCGGCGCGAGAACCTGACGATCCGGCAGCTCTTCCTGCGCTTCAACGCGGTGCGCGGCCACCGGGTGGTGCTGGGCACGCCGAGCGACATCGCCGACCAGATCCAGGACTGGTTCGAGCGCGGCGCCGCCGACGGGTTCAACTTGATCCCGCCGCTCCTGCCCAGCTCGCTCACCGAGTTCGTCGACCTCGTCGTGCCCGAGCTTCAGCGCCGCGGCATCTTCCGCACCGAATACACCGGCACGACCCTGCGCGAGCACCTGAACCTGCCGCGCCCCGCCAATCCCAATGTTGCCGAGAACCGCGTGACGGTCCTCGATTCCGCCGTCTGACAGGAGAACCGTCATGTCCGAACCGCTCGATACCCTGTGGTACACCCGCTGCCCGGTCCCCACCGGCCTCGGCATCGCGATCCAGCAGGGCTGGCTGGAAGAGGCCTTCCGCCGGCAAGGCACCCAGCTCGGCTCGATCCTGGAATCCAACGACTTCGCCACCCGCGAATCCCACTTCAGCCATACCGTTCGCAACTCGGTGCGCCACGGCGGCAACATCCCGGCGATCAGCGCCCGGGCGCGGGGCCGCGACACGCGGGTGATCGGCCTGTCGTGGGCCGACGAAACGCAGCTCATCCTCGCCAGCCCCGAATCCGGGATCGAGACCGTGCGCGACCTCAAGGGCCGCCGTTTCGGCCTGCCCGACTGGAAGAGCGTCGAGATCGACTTCTCCCGAGCCCAGGCCATCCGCGGGCTGGAGAACGCCTTGCGGCTCGAAGGCTTGGAAGTCTCCGACGTCGAGCTGGTCGACCAGACCATCGAGACCCATTACAGCGAGGGCCGGGCCGAGCAGGTCGCCGGCACGCTCGCCTGGGGCGGGCGCACGACCAGCCGGGCGCGGGCCAACAACCTTGAGCTGATCGCGCTGCTCAGGGGCGAGGTCGACGCGATCTTCCTGAAGGGCGCCTCCGGCGCGCAGATCGCCAACCAGTTCGGCCTGACCACGGTGATCGACACCGGCGCCCATCCCGATCCCCTGGTACGCTCGAACAACGGCACACCCCGCACGCTGGCGGTCGACGGCCACCTGATCGATCACCACTTCGACGCCGCGGTGACGATCGTCGAGCAGGTCCTGCGCGCCGAGGCCTGGGCGCAGCAGCACCCTTCCGAAGTGCGCCGCTTCCTCGCCCGCGAGACGAACTCCAGCGAATACTGGGTCGCGGTGGCCTACGGCGAGGACGCGCAGACCCGGCTGAAGACCGACCTTGCCCAGCAATCCGTCACGGCGATCCAGGACTTCACGGACTTCCTGCACCGCTGGGGCTTCATCCCCGAAAGCTTCGACGTGAACGGCTGGGTCGATGCCCGTCCGTTCGAAGCGGCGCGCGAGCGGGTCCTGGCGGCCGCCTGAATGCTGGCGATCACCGAAGAGGCGGGGGCGAGGCTCAAGGGCGAGGGGGGACTGGCGGCTTGGCTCGCCCGCAGCCCCTTGCTGCGCTGCCTGGCGATCTATGGCGAGATGCCGGGGCGCTTCGCCCTCACCGCGGTGCTGCTCGCGGCGGTCAACGTCGCGCTGGTCGGCCAGCAGGTACTGGTCGGCCACGCGGTCCAGGAAGCGAGTTCGGGCCGGCTGGTGGCGGTCGGCATCGACGGCGCGCTCGACTATGGCCGGGTCTGGTTCTGGGCGGCGGTCCTGCTTGGACTCTCGCTGGCGCGCTCGGTGGTCCAGTACGGTGCGGGATTGCTCTCGCTGACGATCGGCCAGGAACTGCTGACGATCCTGCGCCAGCGCATCCTCGTCCAGATCCAGCGGCTCGACCTCGCCTATCACTGGCGCCACGGCGTGGGCGAGATGGTCACGCGGATGACCCGCGACGCCGACAAGGTCCGCGACGCGCTGATCAACTTTTGGCGGCAGATGTTCGAGACCGGACTGGTCGTCGCGATCTCGGCCGGCGTGCTGATCTGGTATTCGCCGCTGCTCGGCCTCGTGCCCCTGGTCCTGCTGGTGCTGGGCATCGGCCTGCTGTGGCGGCAGGCCGACACCCTGGTCGCGCTCGACCGGCGGATCGGCGCGGCCTACGATGCGGTCACGCAGGACCTGTCCGAAGGGGTCAACGGCGTTCGCGTAATCAAGGCGTTCGGCCTGGGCGAGGCGCGCACCTCGCGCTTTGCCGCCCATGTCGACACCTTCCGGCGTGAGGCGCGGGCGGCGATCCTCCATGCCGCGCGCAGCGTGCCCCTGCCGCAGACGGTGATCGCCCTCGGTCATGCCTGGGTGCTCGGCTACGGCGCCTGGCTGATCGGTCGGGGCGAGTTGGGCATCGGCGCGCTCGTCGCGGCGATGCTGGTCGTCAACACGCTGGTGCTGCGGATCGAGGGGATCGGCCGCTTGCTCCAGGTCGTCGCCGATGCGCGCAGCTCGGCCGGACGGATCTGGGAAGTGCTGGACGCCCGGCCGGGGATCGTCCCGGGCCGCAACCGCCTGCCCGAGGGGCCGCTCGGCATCCGCTTCGATCGGGTCTCCGCCTCGCCGCTGGGCGACGGCGGGCTGGTGCTCCACGACCTCGACCTGACGATCGAGCCCGGCGAGATCGTCGCCCTGGTCGGCCCGACCGGCTCGGGCAAGTCGATCGTGACCGGCCTGCTCCCGCGCCTGGTCGAGGCCGATCACGGCGCGGTCCGCATCGGCTCGGACGCGCTCGGCTGGCACGACGTGCGCGAGCTGGAGCTGTCGGACCTGCGCCGTCGGGTCCATGTCCTCCCGCAGGAAAGCTTCCTGTTCTCCGACACGCTTGCCGCCAACCTGCGCCTCGCCGCGCCGGACGCCAGCGAGGAGGACCTGCACGAGGCGCTGGAGCGCGCCGCTGCGGGAGAGGTCTTCGCGCGGCTGGCGGAAGGGTTCGCGACCAAGCTCGGCGATCGCGGGGTCGCGCTCTCGGGCGGGCAGCGCCAGCGCATCTGCCTGGCCCGGGCCCTGCTGGCCGATGCCGACATCCTGGTGCTCGACGATGCGACCAGCGCGCTCGATGCGGTCACCGAGCGCCGGGCGATCGAGAACGTGCGGAGCCTGCGCCGCGCCGGGGACAAGCCGGTGACCATGCTGATCGTGTCGAGCCGGCTTTCGACCATCCTTGCCGCCGATCGGGTCCTGGTCCTCGTCCAGGGGCGGATCGCCGCGGCCGGGACGCACGAGGAGCTTGCGGCGAACAATGCCGCCTACCGCGCCTTGATGGGGATTTGAGATGAATGCGTTCCGGGGGGACAGCGCCCTGTCCGACATCGAGCTGGAGGAGAAGTTCGCCAGGACCTCGCTGGAGCGCGGGATGACCTCGCGCCTGCTGCCGCTGGTCGGTCCGGTGAAGGGCCGCATCGCCGCCGTCGTCGGCATAGAGCTGGTCCAGGTCCTGGCGATCTTCGCGCGGCCGGTGCTGATCGGCCTCGTCATCGATCGGGGCCTGCGGCATGCCGGCGGCGGGGTGGACTGGCCGCTGATCGGCTGGGCCTGCCTGGGCCTGGCCGCGACCTGGGGCCTGCGCTTCGGCCTCGGCGGGCTGTCGCAATACAACGCCGGGCTGGCTGCGATCCGCGTGCTCAACGACCTGCGCGCCCGGGTCTTCGCCCATGTCCAGACGCTGAGCGTGAGCTATTTCGACCGGACCAAGGCGGGGCGGATCATCTCGCGCGCGGATCGCGACGTCGATACGCTGGAGCCGCTGCTGATCCAGGGGCCGCCGGAATTCCTTTCCGCCGTGCTGCGCCTGCTGATCTCGGCGGTCATGCTCTGGCTGATCGCGCCGCCGCTGCTGATCGGGCTGGCCGCGATCACCGCCTTGCTGGTCGCCGCGACGGCTCTGTTCAAGCGCATCTCCCAGCGCACCTGGGCGAGGGTGGCCGAAGCGCGCAGCCGCTTCACCGCGCACCTCGTCGAGACCGTGGCGGGGGTGCGCCTGATCAAGCAGGCCGGGCGCGAGGCCGAGAACCTCGAAACCTACCAGGGCCTCCTGCGCGACTTCAACCAGGCGCTGATCCGGGGCAACGTCCGCTCGGGCTGGTTCGCGCCGTTCACCGGCCTGCTGACCACGGCGGGCCTGGTGCTGATCCTGCTGATCGGCGGGCGCGCGGTGACGCTCGGCACGCTTACCCTCGGCGAGCTTACCCAGAGCCTGTTCTACGTCTTCCTGTTCCTGGCGCCCCTGCAGGAGTTCAACGACCTGTTCGAGCGCTTCGCCAACGGTACGGCCTGCGCCCAGCGGATCTTCCTCCTGCTCGACACCAAGCCGGAGATCGTCGATGCGCCCGACGCGCTGCATCTGCCCAGGACCCGCGGCGAGATCGAGTTTCGCGACGTGCGCTTCGGCTACCTGCCGGGCAAGCCGGTCATCCACGACCTCAACCTGCATATCGCGCCTGGTGAGACCCTGGCGATCGTCGGCCCGACGGGGCACGGCAAGTCGACGCTCGTCCAACTCCTCACCCGCTTCTACGATGTGGACGAAGGCGCGGTCCTCCTCGACGGCCACGATATCCGCGGCCTGTCGGAGGCGAGCCTGCGCCGACAGATCGGCGTGGTCCTGCAGGACAACGTCCTGTTCGGCGGCACCGTGCTCGACAACCTGCGCCTGGCCCGGCCTGACGCAAGCGATACCGAGCTGATCACCGCCGCGCGCGAACTCGGCGCGGACGAGGTGCTGGAATCGCTGCCTCATGGCTATCAGACCGATGTCGGCCCGCTGGGCGGCCAACTCAGCCAGGGGCAGCGCCAGCTCGTCTGCCTCGTCCGCGCCTATCTCGCCGATCCGGCCGTGCTCGTCCTCGACGAGGCGACCTCGGCGGTCGACGTCAGCACCGAGCAGCGCATCCG
>CAZFPW010000139.1:2923-7199 GCA_964520765.1 uncultured Novosphingobium sp. | reverse complement strand
GTCGACGTGCCCAACGCGACCCTGATGGTGATCGAGCAGGCCGAGCGCTTCGGCCTTGCCCAGCTCCACCAGCTGCGCGGACGGGTGGGGCGCGGCTCGGAAAAGTCGGTCTGCCTGCTGTTGCGCGGGGAAGCCCTGTCTGAGACCGCCCGCCAGCGCCTCGCCCTGATGCGCGAGACCCAGGACGGCTTCCGCCTGGCCGAGGAGGACCTGACGCTGCGCGGCGGGGGGGAGCTGCTCGGCACGCGCCAGTCCGGCGACACGCCGTTCCGCGTCGCCAGCCTCGACCAGATCACCCGCCTCCTGCCGCTCGCCCACGACGACGCCCGCCTGCTGATCGAGCGCGACGGCGGCCTGACCGGCGAACGGGGCGAAGCGGCGCGCCTCCTCCTCTACCTCTTCGAGCGCGACTGGGGCGTCCAGCTCCTGCGTGGCGGCTGACCCAAGATCCTCCCCGTGGCGCGAAGCGGCATGGGGAGGGGGACCGCGCCGACATAGTCGGCGTGGTGGAGGGGAAGTTGCGCCATTCCCCCTCCGTCAGCCGCCTGCGGCGTCTGCCACCTCCCCATTCCCGCGATGCGGAAACGGGGAGGAGCTTGCCTACTTCAACCCGATCTCGCGCAGCCGTTCCTGCAAGTATTCGTCCGCCGTGATCGCCTGCGGGTAGCGGTCCGGATTCTCGTCCGTCACGCAGCCCGGCAGCGTCTCGATTCGGAAGTTGCTCCGGGGGTGAAGGAAGAACGGCATCGAGTAGCGGCTGAACCCGGAGCGCTCGCCCAGCGGGTTTCGGACGCGGTGGGTGGTGGAGGGAAGGACGTGGTTGGTCAGACGTTGCAGCATGTCCCCGATATTGACCACCAAGGTCCCCTCCGGCGGCACGATGGGCAACCACTGGCTGCCCCGATCCAGCAGTTCCAGCCCGGATTCCTCGGCCCCCAGCAGCAGGGTGATGAGGTTGATGTCCTCATGCGCCCCGGCCCGGATCGCGCCCTCTTGCGCCGTTTCGACCGGCGGATAGTGGAGCAGGCGCAGCACCGAATTGTTGCCCGCCACGACCGGCCGGAACCAGCCTTCCGCCAGCCCCAGGTGCAGGGCGATCCGGTCCAGGATGATCCCGCCGACGCGGTCGAACTCGGCGAAGAGGGCGGTGAAGGTCTCGCGGAAGCCCGCCGGCCGGCCGGGCCAGACGTTGGCCGCCATGCCCGGCTCGGGCGGCTCGCGCCCGACGTGCCAGAACTCCTTGAGATCGTGCGCTTTCGCGCCCTTGGCGATCTCGATCCCAAACGGCGTATAGCCCCGCGCCCCGCCCGATCCGGCGACCACATGGGCCTGCTTTTCCGCCTCGGGCAGGGCGAAGAATTCCGCCGTCAGCCGCCAGGCCCGCGCGATCAGCGCGGGGTCGATCCCGTGGTCGCCCACCATGGCGAAACCGTATTCCCGAAAGCTCGCGCCGATTCCGGCGGCGAAGCGGGCGGGCTCCTGGGAAAGGCTCAGGACTGTGAGTTGTTCGGCCGGCATCGGTAGCCGCCCTTGTGCGGCGCGGCTATGGCCCTGTCCATATCCGATGGAGCGAGCGGCATGGGCAAGAACTACTGGCTGATGAAATCCGAACCCGACGCCTATTCCTGGGACGATCTCGTCGCCGAGGGAGAGGGCACCTGGGACGGCGTGCGCAACCACCGCGCCGCCAACAACCTGCGCGCGATGGCGGTGGGAGATGAGGCGTTCTTCTACCATTCCAACATCGGGCTGGAGATCGTCGGCGTGGTGAAGATCAGCAAGGCAGGCCTGGCCGACCCCACCGATCCCGAGGGGAAATGGGCCGCGGTGAAGGTCAAGCCGGTGAAAAAGCTCGATCGCCCGGTGACGCTGAAGGAGATCAAGGCCGATCCCGCCCTGGCCGAGATGGAGCTGATCAAGCTTTCGCGCCTGTCGGTCGGCGTCGTCAGGCCGGAGGAATGGGAGCACATCCTGGGCCTTTCCAAGCGCAAGTAAGGTTAGCGGATCAGGTTACCGTCCCGGAACGGGAAAGGGCTGAAATCCGGCTCGTCCGATGGTTTCGAAAATCCTAACGCGGGCACCCGGGAGGAGCCCGAACGATGCGCCGAGCGCTGGTCATCACCGACGAAACCGCCCGGCATCCGTTCCGGGCAAGCCTGCCGCCCCATGTCTGCCGCAGGGAAGAGGAAGGACCGCCACAGCGCACCTGGCGGATCACCGCTCAGGACGTGAAGGATTTCCTGATGGCCTACTGCGCCTGCTTCCTGGCGGTCAGCGCCTTTATCGCGTGACGGCCTTGGCGGCCCGCTCCGCCAGGTAGAGCCGGCGGCCGAACCAGGCCGAGACCACGCACATCGCCGCGACCAGCAGCAACTGGTCGACGATCGCCACGCCCGAGGCGCTCAGTCCCACCGCCATCAGCGAACCGAGAACCATGGCGCCCGAGTTGACGATGTTGTTCGCCGCGATCGTCCGCGCAGTCTCGGACTTGGCGACGAAGGTCGTCAGGAAGGCATAGAGCGGAACCACGAACATGCCGCCGAAGATGGCGATCAGCAGCAGGGTGATGAGCAGCGGCACGGCGAAGGGATGGGCGATGAAATCGCCCACGTCGAGCAAGCCGTCGGCCGGCTCGGTGCTCCAGAACTGGCACACCACATAGAACAGTCCGACGCAGACCCCCATCGCGATCACCGAAACCGGGCCGTAGCGCGCCGAAACCGTGCCCTTGAGCAGGGCGTTGATCGACATCGAGCCGATCGCGATGCCGACCGAGAAGATCACCAGGAACAGGCTGGCGACCTCCTTGCTGGCCGAAAGGACGTTCTTGGCGAGGGGCGGGAACTGGATGAACAGCACCGCGCCGATCGACCAGAAGAAGCTGATCGCCATGATCGCCAGATAGACCCGCCGGTCGTGCATGGTGTGCTTCACCAGGGCGATCGAGGAGCGGATGAAGTGGAAGTCGAGCGGTTCGGGCGCGATCATCGGCGGGGCGGGCGGGACCTGCCGGCCCGACAGGTATCCGATCAGGGCGATGGCGACGACCAGGATGGCGGACCATTCCACCGGCAGCCAGCCGGCCAGGATCGTGCCGGCGAGGATCGCGATATAGGTCCCGGCCTCGACCAGGCCGGTGCCGGCCAGCACCTCGTGATCCTTGAGATGCTGCGGCAGGATCGCGTACTTGATCGGCCCGAAGAAGGTCGAATGGACGCCCATCGCGAAGAGGGCGGCCAGCATCAGCGGGATCGCCAGGGTGCCGATCGCCATCTCCTGCCAGGCCAGCACCAGCCCCGCGCCGCCGACCAGCATGATGAGGATTTCGCAGAACTTCACGATGCGGATGATTCGCGCCTTGTCCCGCATGTCGGCAAGCTGGCCGGCGAGCGCGGAGAGCACGAAGAAGGGGATGATGAACAGCGTCGAGGCGATGGCGCTGAACTTCGCTTCCTGCGCCTCTGAATTGTAGACGCTGTACACCACGTACAGCACCATCGCGTTCTTGAAGAGATTGTCGTTGAACGCGCCGAGGAGCTGGGTGACGAAAAGGGGCAGAAAGCGCCGCGAGCGGACGAGGTGGGTCGATGTCGTCATGCGATCCATTTGTTGCAGCCTCAGTCCGGGCCGGACCCTAGCGTGTGAAACAGGTCTAACAAGTCCCCGGTGACACCTTTTTTACAGGCGCCATCCCCGCTAAAGCAGCCACGCGATGCTGACCTTGGCGAACCTCCTGACCCTATCGCGAATCGTCGCGATTCCCTTGCTTGCCGGGCTGCTGTGGTGGCCGGGCTGGCAGCTTGGCTATGCGATTGCCTTCGCGCTCTACTGCCTGATGGGCCTGACCGACTATTTCGACGGTTATGTTGCGCGGTCGAGCGGGACGGTCTCGAAGCTCGGCATCTTCCTTGATCCGATCGCGGACAAGATCATGGTCGCGGCGGTGATCCTGGTGCTGAGCGCGCAGGGCGTGCTGCGCGGCCCTTATGTGGGCGACATGCACGTGATCGCCGGCCTGGTGATCTTGGTGCGGGAAATTGCGGTTTCCGGCTTGCGTGAATTCCTGGGCAGTCTGCAGGTATCGGTGCCGGTCAGCCGCCTCGCCAAGTGGAAGACGACCTTCCAGCTCATCTCGCTGGGTGCATTGATCCTGGGCGGAGCCATGCCGTGGTGGAACGTCGATCTCGGGCTCGTCCATGCCAATGTGCCGCATACGGTCGGCCTGGCGACCCTGTGGGCGGCCGCCGTGCTGACGGTCGTTACCGGCTGGGACTAC
>CAZFPW010000139.1:0-2823 GCA_964520765.1 uncultured Novosphingobium sp. | reverse complement strand
CCTGGCGACCCTGTGGGCGGCCGCCGTGCTGACGGTCGTTACCGGCTGGGACTACCTGAGGGTCGGCCTCAAGCACATGGACTAGCGATTGTCCGGCCGCTTGCCGGGCATGATCAGGCCGACTTCTTTCACATAGGCATCCCAGGCCGCGGTCATCCGCGCCATGCGCGCGGGATCGGCGCGGGAAAGGTCGCGCGTTTCGCCCGGGTCGCGCGCGATGTTGTAAAGGCCCCATTGGCCATAGCCGAGGTCGGTGATCTTCCAATCGCCCATGCGGACCGAGCGCGAGCCGTAGATCTCGGTCACGAGCGCTTCGTCGGGCGCATGGACGCGCGGAGCGCGGCCGGTGAGATAGGGAGCCATCGACTTGCCGGTGATCGGCACCACCTTGCGGCCCTGGAACTCTCCGCCGGCGTTCGGAGCGCCGGCCATGCTCAGGAAGGTCGGGGCGATGTCCGCCGAGCTGGCCAGGCCCTTGTCGATCCGCGCCGGCCCGACCAGGCGGCGCGGACCGAACACGATCGCAGGCGTCCGGGTGCCGCCTTCGGTCGCATAGGACTTGTACATCCATGACGGCGCGGCGGCGGCGCTGGCCCAGCCGGGGCCATAGCTGAAATAGGAAGAGGCCGCGCCGCGATTGGCCAGGCTGTTGTCGTTGCGCTCGTGCTGGCGGCGCATCGGGGCGATCTCGGTATTGCTGGTGTCGACGCCTTCGGGGCCGTTGTCCGACATGAAGACGATCACGGTGTTGTCGAAACGTCCGCTGCGCTTGAGTTCGGTGACGACGCGGCCGATGGCCTGGTCCATCCGGTCGACCATCGCGGCATAGACTTCCATGCTGCGGGCATAGAGTGCTTTGTCCTCTGCCGTCATCGCGGCCCAGTTGCTGGCGCGCGGGAGCGGGGGATGGGCCGCCGCGCCGGGGGCCAGGATGCCGAGCTTGCGCTGACCGGCCAGCCGCTCCGCGCGCAGCACGTCGTAGCCCGCGTCGTATCGTCCCTTGTAGCGGGCGATGTCCTCCGGCGGGGCCTGGAGCGGCGAGTGCGGGGCGGTGAAGGCGAGATAGCCGAAGAACGGCTTGGCCGGGTCCGCCTCACGGATGAACTGGGCCATGCGGTCCGCGAAATAGTCGCTCGAATAGAAGTCCCGGGGCAGGGTGGAGACGGGCGCGCCGTTCTCGGTATAGGTCGGCCCCCGCGTCCGGTCGGGGCTGACGCCCAGGCCGAAGTGGTTGTGCCCGGCCTGAAGCAGGGCGAAGCTGCGCTGGAATCCGCGGGCATGGGGATCGTGCTCGGGCAGGTATCCGAGGTGCCACTTGCCGCTCATCAGCGTCTGGTAGCCCGCCGCGCCCAGTCGGTCGGCTAGGGTGACGGTGCCGGGCGTCAGATAGCCTTCGTAGCCGGGCCGGCCGCGCTGGTTGTCCGCGATCTGCTCCATCATCGAGCCGAGGCCGACGCGGTGCGGGGTCGTGCCGGTCAGCACCATGGCCCGGCTCGGCGCGCACATCGGCGCTGTGTGGAAATCGGTCAGGCGCACGCCCGACTTGGCCAGGGCGTCGAGGTTCGGGGTGCGGATTTCCCCCCCGAAGGCGCCGAGGTCCGAAAAGCCGAGGTCGTCCGCGACGATGATGAGGAAGTTCGGGCGGGCGGCGGGAATCGGCGTTGCGGCTGGCGCCGGGGCCGGGTTCGGCGTCCTGGCACTGGCGATGGCCGGCAGGATCAGGCTGGTCGCCGCCAGCAGTGCCGTGAAAACCTTCTTCCTCATCCCTGCATCCCCGTTTTCTCAGCCGGCGCGCAGTTCCTCGGCCAGCAGTCTGAATTCCTCGCTGCGCGGGCTGTTCTTGCGCCAGACCAGCGCGATCTCGCGGTTCGCGGTCGGCGAGGCGAGCGGCCGCGCGACGACGTCGGTGCCGTTGAGGATGCCGGCGTCGAGCGCCATCTCGGGCAGCATGGTCAGGCCCAGGCCATTGTCGACCATCTGGACCAGGGTATGCAGGCTGGTGCCGATCATCGTCGCGCTGGCGCGCAGCTCCGGCCGGTTGCAGGCGGCAAGGGCATGGTCCTTGAGGCAGTGCCCGTCCTCCAGCAGCAGCAGGCGATGCTCGTCGATCAGCGCGGGGGGGATTTCCTCGGGCGGGTCGCGCGGGTCGCCCTTGGGGAAGGCGACGAACAGGGCGTCCAGCTCGATCGTCTCGCTTTCCACCTCGCCGGTCGGAAAGGGCAGGGCGAGCAGCACGCAGTCGGCCCGGCCGTGATGGAGCGATTCGATCGCCGCCGCGCTGGGCTCCTCGCGCAGGAACAGCTTGAGGTTCGGCCGCTCCCGCCGCAGGCGCGGCAGCATCCGGGGAAGGAGGAACGGCGCGATCGTCGGGATCACGCTCATCCGCACCTCGCCGGAGAGTGGCTGGCCGCTGGACTGGACGAGATCGGAAAGCTCTTCCGCCTCGCGCAGGATGCGGTGCGCCTTGGCGACCACCGCGTTGCCCAGGGGCGTAAAGCGCACGGCGCGCTTGGTGCGCTCGACCAGCACGACCCCCAGCAGGCTTTCGAGGTCGCGCAGGCCCGCCGAAAGAGTCGATTGCGAGACGAAGCAGGCATCCGCCGCCCGGCCGAAATGCCCATGCTCGTGGAGCGCCACGAGGTATTGAAGCTGCTTGAGCGTGGGCTGATAGACCGACATCAGGTCCTCCGCCGCGCGGGAAGGACGTGCGGGCCGTGCATCCTCACTCCGCCGCCGCCGCTGTCGTCATGGTTTCGTGGATGTCGTCCACGTGGATGATCTTGAGCTTGCCGCCGACCACGGTGAAGGCGACCTTGCCCTCCA
>CAZFPW010000138.1:2866-7275 GCA_964520765.1 uncultured Novosphingobium sp. | reverse complement strand
CCTTGCCAAGGTTGGGGTCGAGGGTTCGAATCCCTTCGCCCGCTCCATTATCAATCGACATGCAGGGATGATGGCGCCGGTCGCAGCGCGGTGTCGCGCGTGCGCGCTGTTGGCGGGAACGGTGTGCGCCATTCCGGTTTCTACGAGTCGACGCACCGCCATTTCGCGGGCGATGCGGCGCGAAAGGAAGCAGCATCATGGCAAGAACCGTCAAATCGAAAGCGTCGGCCCGCAAGGTTGAGGGCGACGGCACCGCGCTCAACACCAGCGTCGATAGCGAGGCGCGCGCCAAGGTGGCCGAAGCGCTGACCAAGGCCGTCGCGGACAGCTACACGCTCTATGCCAAGACGCTCGGCGTCCATTGGAACGTGCAGGGGCCGAACTTCTACGGCCTCCACAAGCTGACCGATGCGCAATACAACGAGCTGCACCAGGCGGCCGATGCCTTGGCGGAGCGGATTCGCGCGCTGGGCAAGCTGGCGCCGACCGGAAGCGAGACCTTCCGCGCCATGACCGTCATCGAGAACGAGGCGCCGCACAAGCCCACCGGCGAGATGATCGCGGAGCTGGCCCGCGACAACGAAGCGGTGGCGCGCCGGATGAGCGAGTTCGCGGAGCTTGCCGATACGGCGGGCGACCTGTTCACCCACGACATGCTGGTGGCGCGGATCGGCGTGCATGAGGAGAACGCCTGGATGCTGCGCTCCAGCCTGGGCGAATAGGCTTCGCTCTCTCGCCCGTCGCTTTGCGTGCTCACGCCACGCTGAGGACGGTCGCGACGATGGCGGTGGAGAGCACCATGGCGCCCGCGATCCACTTTCCGGCCGAGCGGACCGCGGCGCCGACGTCCGCCTGGGCCGGGGCGAGAGGGGGCTCTGTTTCGAGGCGCTTGGTCAGCAGCCGCAACAGCCGTGGGGCGTCCTCGCCGAGGCGGGTCATCTCCAGCAGCAGGGCCTGAAGCACCGGGGTCCAGGCGGCCGGAGACAGCCGCGCGCTGACGATGCGCAGGGCCGAGCGGCGCATGGCCTCCGACAGGTCGAAGGCCGGCGCGATGGCGTTCAGCACGCCGTCGACCGTGACCAGGGCCTTGAAGATCAGCAGCAGGTCGGGCGGCATCGCCAGCCGCTCGGTCCGTATGAGCTGGAAGAAGTCCGCCACCATCGCGGCGAGAACCAACTTTCCTCCGGCATGCCTGGCCACCAACTGCTCGGCGCCCAGCAGCAGCCGTTCGCGCGGGACGGCGGCCTGCGCCGACCAGATCGCCAGGCTATCCGCCAGCCCGCCGGGATCGCCCGCGCTGATGGCCTGGACGAAGCCGAGCAACTCCTCGCGCCGGCGCGGGCTGACATGCCCGATCATTCCCAGGTCCAGCAGCGCGAGGCGGTTTCCCGGCAGGCACAGCAGGTTGCCGGGGTGGGGGTCGCCATGGAACCTGCCGTGGATCAGGATCATGTCGAGCACGACATCCGCGCCGATCCCCGCGATCGCCACGGGGTCGATGCCGGCGGCCTCCAGGGCGGCGGCGCCGCGCGGCTGGACGCCCTCGACATAGTCCATCACCAGCAGGCTTTCGGAAGTCCATTCCCAGTGAATCCGCGGGATGACCACGCGCGGATCGCCGGCGAAATCGGCGCGCAGCCGATCCGCGTTGCGGCCTTCGCCGGTGAAGTCCAGCTCCTCCAGGATGGCGGTGGCGAGTTGCTCGACCAGGGCCTGCGGGGCGAAGCGGCGCGCTTCGGCGCTGGCGCTTTCGGCCACGGCAGCCAGGTGCCGGATCAACCGCAGGTCCGCTTCCATCCGGGCGCGAATGCCGGGTCGCCTGATCTTGAGGACGACCGCGCGGCCGTCCCGCAGCGTCGCGCGATGCACCTGGGCGATCGACGCGGCGGCGAGCGGGGCCGTATCGAAAGCGGCGAAGGCTTCCTCGGGCGCTTCCCCCAGCGCGGCTTCCACGTCCGGCCGCAGCGCGTCGAAGGGCAGGGTCGGGGCGCTGCTATGCAGCCGCTCCAGCTCCTCCGTCCACTCCGGGCCGAGCAGGTCGCTGCGGGTCGCGAGGATCTGGCCGAGCTTCACGAAGGTCGGCCCCAGCTCTTCCAGCGCCAGCCGGGTCCGCTGCGGCAGCGATTGGCCGGCGCCGGCCTCGCCGCCCCCGGCCAGCGCCCCCAGGCCGAAGGGGGCAAGCAGCCGGTCGAGCCCATAGCGCGCGGCGACGGCGGTGATCTCGCCCAGGCGTTCCCGGTCGCGGGCCGCGACGATCAAGGTCCTTATCATGGTGAATAGATAGGGTCGGGGCCGCGTGAATTCACCTTAGCCCCCGATCGAGGGGGAATCTCAGCCCGCCAGCATCCGATGCAGGCCTTGCGCCACGCATTGGGTCGGCTGGGCGGCGGTCTTGACCTCCAACCCGGTCGCCTCGGCGATCATCGAGCTGACGAGCGGCATCAGCGCGCCGCCGCCGGTCAGGAGGATGCCTTTGTCGTGGATGTCCTGGCTGAGTTCCGGCGCGGTGCGGCCCAGCACGTCGCGCACGACCCGGACGATCTGGTCGACGTGCTTTTCCACCACGCGATCCAGTTCCGCCACGGCGACTTCCATCGATTTGGGCAGTCCCGTGAGCAGGCACCGTCCCCGGGCCGACATCGTGCCCTCCGGCGGGCCGTCCGCCTCGCGCTTGAGGGCGACATAATCGAACTTGAGCTGCTCGGCGGTCAGGTCGCCGATCAGGAACTTGTGCTTGAAGTGCAGCTTGTCGGCGATCGCCCGGTCCAGCGTCGCGCCGCCGATGCGGACCGAGCCGGTCGCGCACAGCCCGCCGAGCGAGAAGACCGCGACCTCGGTCGTTCCCGCCCCGCATTCGATGATCATGGAGCCCGCCGGCTCCTCCACCGGCACGTCCGCGCCGATCGCCGCGGCCAGCGGCTCCGCGACCAGGGTCACGTTGCCGATGCCGGCGTCGTTCGCCGCGGTCAGCAGCGCGCTGCGTTCCGCCTGGGTGGCGTCCGCCGGCACGCCGACGATCGCCCGCGCCGTGCGCAGGCGCCGGCCGCCGGGCAAGCGCCCCAGGGCATAGCGCAGCAGGCCCTTGGCGGCGTCGATGTCCTGCAGGACCCCGCGGCAGAGCGGCCGCCTGACAGTCAGATTGCGGGGCGTGCGGTCGACCATCGCATAGGCTTCCGCGCCCGCCGCCACCAGATCGCCCAGGCCGTGCTGGCGCGAGAAGCAGCACAGGGAAGGCTCATCGAAGACGATCCCGTCGTTGCGATGGATGATGCGCACATTGGCGGTGCCGAAATCGATGGCGATCTCGGAACGCCTCCAGGAAAGGATTGAAGCCACGGGCCGCGCTTACCAAGTCGGCGGGGCATTGTCTCGCACGAAGACGCCAGGACGCTCTTCGCCCGTCCTAAGCCGCCTTTCCGGCGTCCAAGGCCCTTTACTTGGCGATGACCCGCATTAGGGCTGACGGTCCGTTTTCGGAATGGAGAAGCCGATGTTCGCCGCCCCGCCCCGCATCACCGCCGATGTCTTCGCGAAGATTCCCGACGAGATCGGGATCACCGGCCGCGATTCCTATTGGGCCTCGATCCAGTTCGGCGGGGCGGATACCCCGACCTTCCTGGAAGGTCCCGCCTTCGACCGCGCGGGCAACCTCTGGGTCGTCGACATCCCCTGGGGCCGCCTGCTGAAGATCACGCCGACGGGCGAGGTCTCGGTCGGCTGCGAGTACGACGGGGAGCCCAACGGCCTCAAGTTCCACAAGGACGGCCGCGCTTTCGTCTGCGATCACAAGAACGGCATCATGGTCTTCGATCCGGCGACGGGCGAGATCAGGCCGTTCCTGGAGCGCGCCTCGCTCGAACGCTTCAAGGCGACCAACGACCTGGTCTTCGCCCGCAACGGCGACATGTACTTCACCGACCAGGGGCAAACGAGCCTGGCCGATCCCACGGGCCGGCTCTACCGCCTGCGCGCCGACAGCGGCCGGCTCGAATGCCTGCTGAGCAATGTGCCCAGCCCCAACGGCCTGGTGCTCAACAAGGCGGAGAATGTGCTGTTCCTCGCCGTCACGCGCGCCAATGCGATCTGGAAGATCACCCTGCTCGACAACGGCGAGGTCGCCAAGGTCGGCACCTATATCCAGATGAGCGGCGGCAACGGGCCGGATGGCCTGGCGATCGACGAGGACGACAACCTGGCGGTCTGCCATGTCGGCTTCGGCGCGGTCTGGCTGTTCAGCAACAAGGGCGAGCCGATGCTGCGGATCGACGCGCCGGACGGCCATATGACCACCAACTGCGCCTATGGCGGGTCGGACAACAGGACGCTCTACATCACCGAATCCAAGACCGGCACGATCCTCTCCGCGCCGATGCCGGTGGCCGGGCGGCCGATGTATTCGCATCAGGATT
>CAZFPW010000138.1:0-2766 GCA_964520765.1 uncultured Novosphingobium sp. | reverse complement strand
CCGCATCGGCGCTATCCTCGTTGGCGAGAGAGAGGAGCCGCGATGGGCGAAAGGTCCGATCACAAGGGGCACGAAGAGGAGCATGGCCTCCATATCCCGGAGCCCGATGCGCGGCCGGGCGAGCGGCCCGATTTCTCGCACATCGTCGTGCCGCCCGCCGGGATCGTCCCGCGCCCGCCGGTCGATGTGGCGGCCCATGCGATCCGCGAATATGCCTGGTCGCTGATCCGCGTCCTCGACGACGAGGGGATCGCGGTCGGGGAATGGAACCCGCACCTTGCCCCCGAGGAACTGCGCCGGGGCCTGCGCGCGATGATGCTGACGCGCGCCTACGACGACCGGATGCTGCGCGCCCAGCGCCAGGGCAAGACCAGCTTCTACATCAAGTCGACGGGGGAAGAGGCCGTCGCCGTCGCCGCGACCATGGCGCTGGAGCGCACCGACATGTGCTTTCCCACCTATCGCCAGCAGGGCATCCTGATCGCCCGCGACTGGCCGCTGGTGGACATGATGAACCAGGTCTACTCGAACCCCGGCGACCGCCTGAAGGGCCGCCAGATGCCGATCATGTATTCGGCGCGCGAGGCGGGGTTCTTCTCGGTCTCGGGCAACCTCGCGACCCAGGTGCCGCAGGCCGTGGGCTGGGCCATGGCCGCCGCCACCGACGAGGACAAGCGCATCGCCGCCGCCTGGATCGGGGACGGTTCCACGGCGGAGGGGGACTTCCACTATGCCCTGACCTTCGCCAGCGTCTATCAGGCGCCGGTCGTGCTCAACGTGGTCAACAACCAGTGGGCGATCTCCTCGTTCTCCGGCATCGCCGGGGCCGAGCAGGCGACCTTCGCGGCGCGCGGGCTGGGCTTCGGCATCCCTTCGCTCAGGGTCGACGGCAACGATTTCCTGGCGGTCCATGCCGTCACCGCCTGGGCGGCTGAGCGGGCACGGCGCGACCTCGGGCCGACGCTGATCGAACTCTATACCTACCGCGTCGAAGGCCATTCGACCTCCGACGATCCCACCCGCTATCGCCCCGCCGCCGAGCCGAGCGAATGGCCGTTCGGCGACCCGATCCGCCGCCTCAAGGAGCATCTCATCGGCCTCCAGGCTTGGACCGAGGAGCGGCACGCCGAACTGCAGGCGGAAGTGACCGAGCAGGTCCGCGCCGCCGGCAAGGAGGCAGAGGCCCAGGGCACCCTGCGCGACGGCGGCATCCCGGCGGCGACCATGTTCGAGGACGTCTATCGCGACATGCCGCCGCACCTCGTCCGCCAGCGCCGCGAAGCGGGGTTCTGATATGGCCGGCATGAGCATGATCGAGGCGATCAACTCCGCGATGGGCGTCGCGCTGGAGCACGATCCCGACGTGATGATCTTCGGTGAGGACGTCGGCTATTTCGGCGGCGTCTTCCGCGCGACCGAGGGGCTGCAGCAGAAGCACGGCAAGGGCCGGGTGTTCGACACGCCGATCTCCGAAGGCGGGATCATCGCGGTCGCCATCGGCATGGGCGGCTATGGCAAGCGCCCGGTCGTGGAGATCCAGTTCGCGGACTACATCTATCCCGGCGTCGACCAGATCGTCTCGGAAGCGGCGCGGCTGCGCTATCGCAGCGCGGGGGAATGGTGGGCGCCGCTGACCATCCGCAGTCCCTATGGCGGGGGCATCTTCGGCGGGCAAACCCACAGCCAGAGCCCGGAAGGCATCTTCACCCATGTCGCCGGGCTCAAGACCGTGATCCCGTCCAACCCCTACGACGCCAAGGGCCTGCTGCTCGCCGCGATCGAGGACGACGATCCGGTGCTCTTCTTCGAGCCCAAGCGGCTCTACAACGGCCCCTTCGACGGCCATCACGACCGCCCGGTGACGAGCTGGGCCGGCCATCCCGACGCCGCGGTGCCGGAGGGGCGCTATACCGTCCCGCTCGGCCAGGCACGGGTCGTGCGCGAAGGGAACGACGTGACCGTGCTGGTCTATGGCACCATGGTCCACGTCGCCCTGGCGGCGGCGGCCGAGACCGGCGTCGATGCCGAGGTGATCGACCTCAGAACCCTGGTCCCGCTCGACCTCGACGCCATCGTCGCCTCGGTGAACAAGACCGGGCGCTGCGTCGTGGTCCACGAGGCGACGCGGACCTGCGGCTTCGGCGCGGAGCTGGCCGCCCTGGTGCAGGAGCATTGCTTCTTCGCCCTGGAGGCCCCGGTCGAGCGCGTGACCGGCTGGGACACCCCCTATCCCCACGCCTTTGAGTGGGAGTATTTCCCCGGCCCGGCCCGCGTCGGCGCGGCCCTTCTACGCACGGTGGCCCTATGAGCACCTACACCTTCAAGCTGCCGGACATCGGCGAAGGCATCGCCGAGGCCGAGATCGTCGCCTGGCACGTCAAGGCCGGCGACCGCGTGGCCGAGGACCAGCCCCTGGCCGACATGATGACCGACAAGGCCACGGTCGAGATCGAAAGCCCGGTGGCCGGCGTGGTCAAGGCGCTGGGCGGCGAGGTCGGCCAGATGGTGCCGATCGGGGCGATGCTGGTGGAGCTGGAGACCGAGGGTGGGGCCACAGCCGAAAGCGCGCCGGTCGAGCAGCCGGCCGCGCCCGTGCCCCCGTCTGCCCCCGAATCTCCGGTGGATGCAGAGACGGAATCGCCTCCCCGGCCCGAGCCTGAACCCGCGCCCCTTTCCGAACCGCGCGAGGCCCGCCGGATACTCGCTTCCCCCGCCGTGCGCGCCCGCGCGAAGAACCTCGGCATCGATCTCGCCCAGGTGAAATCG
>CAZFPW010000137.1:1322-7393 GCA_964520765.1 uncultured Novosphingobium sp. | reverse complement strand
ACCAGGGCGAGCAGGTTCTTGAGCCGGTGGCTCAGCTCCTCGGCCAGCATCTGCTGGTGCGCCTGCGCATTTTCGGCGCGGCGGCGCGCCTGGACGCGGCCGGTCACGTCGCTGGCCATGCCGAACCATTCGACGATCCGCCCCTGCTCGTCGAACTGGGGCACCGCGCGCGAGGAGGTCCACCCTTCCGAGCCGTCGGCGCGGCGGACGCGGTGCTCGAACTCGAAGGTCCCGCCCTTGCCGATCGCGTCCTGGATCGCCGTCCAGACCTGGGGCTGGTCCTCCACGAAGATGTAGTCGTCCAGCCAGCGCGGGTTGGGGCGGACCGTGTCGGCCAGGAAGCCCCGGCCGTCGAGCTGGCGCAGCTCCGTCCAGTCCGGGCTCATGCGATAGATGATCCCGGAGCTGACGCGCAGCAGGGCCTTGGCGCGCGCCTCGGCCCGGTGCAGCGCCTCCCTGGCGCGGTGCTGCAAGGTCACGTCGTGGATCACGACCAGGAGCTGGTCCGGCGCATGGTCCAGCCGCGAGAGCGACAGCTCGTGCATCATGCCGCGCCCCGTCGTCTCCCGCTCGATCCGCGCCTGCCGGCCGGTGTCCAGCACGCGGTCGTAATCGTCGTACCACTCCTCCATCTCGTCGGGGAAATGGTCGCGGATCGTCTCGCCGCTGAGGTCGGCCATGCCGAACATCCGCATCATCGCCGGGTTCATCGCCAGGCAGCGGTAGTTCCGGGGCGCGCCGAGGGCGGTCGGCAGGCGTTGGAGGATGCAGGCGCCTTCGTGCAATGCGTCGAACGCCGCGCGATATTGTCGCGCGGCCTCGGTGGCCGCAGGCCAGGTCTGGACCTTATGCTCCTTCATGCGGAATCCGTCCGGCGAGAGACTCACGAGCCTCCATCCGCGATCCTATCGCAAACGATTGCGATTACGAGTCCGCTTTCGCGCCGATCCGGATGGAGTTCTCACCCCGGCGGAAAGGCCCCGGCATAGCCCAGGATGCGCGAGATGCGCTGCCCGGCGTCGAGCACGAGCTGCTCGAACAGGCCGCGGCGGGCGTCCATCCGCTCGGTCGGCCCGGCGATGGAGACCGAGGCGAAGGCCCGGCCGTCCTGGTCGAACACCGGGCTCGCCACGCCGCTCGCCCCGTCGACGATGCCGTTGCGGTCATAGGCGACGCCGGTCTCGCGGATGCGGCGCAGCAGGGCGGGCATCTCGTCCTTGCGGGTGGTCTCGATGGTGAATTCCAGGAAATCGGCCGCGTCGAGATAGCGCTGCTGCTGCTCGGGCGTCAGGAAGGCGAGCATCGCCTTGCCCGAGGCGACCGCGAACAGCGGCCGGCGATTGCCCGCGCGCATCGCGAAGCGCAGGGGAGAGGCGGATTCGATGACCTCGACATAGATGCTCTCGGCCAGCCGGTCCGAGATGGTGGAGAGCATGACCGTTTCCCCGGTCTCTTCCGCCAGCACTTCCAGCACGGGCCGGGCGCAGGCGGGGAACTGCGCGGAAGGGGCCGCCTGGCCCAGCGTCGCGGCCAGGCGGAAGCTTTCGGGGCCGGGCCGATAGAGCCCGCCCGCGCGCACCACGAAGCCGCCGCCCTCCAGGGTGCGGAGCAGGCGGTGCAGGCTGGTCTTGGGCAGCTTCAGGGCCTGGGCCAGCTCGGCCATGGCGATGCCGCTCCCGCTCGCGGCGACGGCCATCAGCACTTCCGGCACGCGCAGCACGGCGCGCGGCCCGGAATCCTCACGCCCGGAATCCTCGCGCCCGGCGTCTTCGCCCAGGCCTTCTTCGCTGGCGGTTGCGGTTTTCAGAGCCTGGCTCCGGTTCGGTTGCGGATGGGCGGGACCAAAGCCTGCCGCGCTGCGCTTGGCAAGGGGCAGGGCGCACCACGCCCCCTACCTATCAACTCCGCTCAGGCTGAGCGGACGTGGGTTATGAGGCCCCCAGCTACCGCCCCCAACCCACCGCGAACCGCGTCCGCAGCGCCTTCTTGTCGGGCTTGCCCACCGCGGTCTCGGGAATCGCCGCGACGAATTCCACCGTCTTGGGCGCCTGGTACGATCCCTTGCGCGCGGCGACGGCGGCGATCAGCTCCTCGGCGCTGGCCGTCATGCCCGGCTTCAGCACCACGCAGGCGGTCACGGCCTCGCCCCATTTCTCGTGCGGGAGGCCGATCACCGCGACGCGGGCGACGGCGGGATGCTCGCTCACGATGTCCTCGATCTCGCGCGCATAGACGTTGAAGCCGCCCGAGACGATCATGTCCCGCGTCCGGTCGACGATGCGCAGGAAGCCCTGGGCGTCGCGCACCGCGATGTCGCCGGTGTGCAGCCAGCCGCCGCGCAGGGCCTCGGCGGTGCGCTCGGGATCGTCGCGGTAGCCGTCCATCACCAGCGGTCCGCGCACGCAGATTTCGCCCGGCTCGCCGTCCGGCACCGGCCGCCCGGCCTCGTCCTGGAGCTGGATGCGCGCCCAGGGGGTCGGCCGCCCGCAGGACGCCAGGCGGCGCGGGTCGGTCACGTCGTGGTCGCGCTTGCGCAGCATGGCCAGCGCCATCGGCGCCTCGGACTGGCCGTAGAACTGCATGAAGACCGGGCCGATCCGCTCGATCGCTTCCTTGAGCCGCGACGGCGAGATCGCGGATGCGCCGTAGAACACGGTCTCCAGGCTCGACAGGTCGAATTCGTCGAGGCGCGGGTGGTCGAGCAGGGCATAGATCATCGTCGGCACCAGCATCATGCAGTTGATCCGATAGTCCTGCACCGCCTGCATGACCGCCTCCGGATCGAAGCCTGGCAGGACCAGCATCTCGCCGCCCTTCAGCAGGGTCGGCAGGATCATCGCCGAGCCGGCGTGGCTCAGCGGCGCGCAGGTCAGCAGGCGCGGCGGGGCGGCGGGCCATTCCCACTCGCTCATCATCACCTGCAAGGTCGCCAGGCCGACCCGCTGGAGCGAGGCGAGCGCCTTGGGCCGCCCGGTCGTCCCGCCCGAATAGCCGAGGCGCATGACGTCGTCGGGCTCGACGCGGGGGGCGACCAGCGGCCGGGGCGGGAAGCTCGCGGCCAGGCGGCCGATGTCGTCGGCCAGGGCGCTCGGCCCGATCGCCAGCAGCCTCAGCGCGGGCAGGCCGCCGGCCAGCTCCCGCGCCCGCCCCGCGAAGCGCGCGGCGTCGAAGACCAGGACCTCGACCCCCGAATCCGCCGCCACGTGGAGGTGGTCCGCCAGCCCGCCCAGCGGATGCATCGGCACATAGACCGCCGCGAGCAGCTGGCAGGCATGGGCGACATGCAGCACCTCCGGCCGGTTGGGCGCGATCAGGCCGACCCGCGTGCCCCGGCCGACGCCCAGGCTCGCCAGGGCCTGGACGAAGCGGCTGGTCTCCTCGCGCACCTCGCGCACGGTGAGGGTCGGGCCGTCGAGGAGATGGAGCAGGGGCCGCGCGTCGTCGACGCTCAGGGCGTTGACCAGAAGGTCCGCCGTGTAGAGCGGGCGGTGCAGGTCGTCGGCGGGGGGCATCGGCGCTCCTGGGAAAATCGCTTTCCCGGAACAATGACACCAAAGTTCCATATTGTGCAAGGCCGCTCGGCACGCGCGACCGGGCCGCTGGGCGAAGCGGCCGATTGGTTGCGGCGGGTAGCCCACTGGCTTCCCCAGGCGCCCGGCTGCGGCATGGTGGTCGCCTACTGGCCGCCCGATCTTGCGCGGCTGTTCAGCCCTTGGTGCGGGCGATCGGATTGCCGAACAGGCTGTTTTCAGACCGCCAGTCCTCCCGCACCCGGCGGTGCGCGATCAGCCATCGACTGCCGACTTTACGAAATATATCAAGATAATAGCCCGCATGATCCGGCCCGATGTCGGTCCACGCCACCCAATAGGTCCGCACCTTCGCGCTCTCCGGGCCGGTCAGGTCGATCTTCGAGGTCGAAAGATGATGCCGGGCAAAGCTCGCCCCATGAACTCCCCCCTCCGCCGTCCCGTCCCGCCAGCGTTCCTGCCACGCCCGGATCGCCTCGCGGCCTTCGTAGCGGAAGGCGAAGGCGGGGTCCCTGTGCTCGGCCTCCATGATCCCGTCCTCGGTGAAGCAGGCGGCATAATCCTCGATTTTCAGCCGGTCGCCGCTCACGTTGTACTGGGCCAGCGTGTCGCGGATGGCCTCCCGCGCGAACAGCTCGTCCAGCGTCATATCGTCTGGACTTTCCGCATGGTTTCAAGGCTTTCCGCGCTGCCGTCCAACGCGCGGTTGAAGCGCTCGACGATCCGCCAGCCGTCTCCGGCACGGCGCAGCGTCCAGTGGTTGACCGCCGCGCGCCACAGGAACCAGCGCTCGCCCTCCCGCAGCACGACGAAGGAATAGCCCACCGCCTGGGCCTCGTCGCCGTCGACCGTGATCTTCGGCGTCGCCGTCAGGTGCGCGCAGCCCGCGTTCACGAGGTCGAGATGGCCGGGCCAGCTGTACATCCCCGCGATCTCGTCCGGCGCCTCCAGCCGCTTGTTTCCGCCATCCGGCAGGGTGAAGTTGTAGCCGCCGCCTTCGACCCACAGCTTGCCGGCGGGCTCGGCCGTGGCGCTGTCCACCAGGGGGCCGTAGGTGTTGAGCAGGTTCAGGATCGCAAGGTGATCCTCGGCCTTGCGCAGCCGCGCTTCCAGGGCCGCAAGGCGTTGTTCGGTATCCATTTTCTATCCTCTCAGGAGATCGAGAAGCCGGCGTCGACGGCAAGCTGCTGGTTGGTGACCTTGGCCGCCGCGGGCGAGGCGAAGTAGAGCACCGCCGCGCCCAGATCGCGGCCGTCGCACAGGCCGAAGGGGGAGCGGCGGTGGCCCGGACCCTCGGGAATCGGCCCTTTCGCGTGGATCGCGCCGGGGGTGGCCGCGCCGCCGGGGAGGACGGTGTTCACGGTGATGCCGTGGGGCGCCAGCTCCAGCGCCGCGCCGGAGCCGAAGGCCGCCAGCGAGCCCTTGGACGCGCCGTAGGCCGCGCCGCCGACCACCATCATGCCCCGCAGCCAGGCCGAGGCGACATTAACGATCCGGCCGCCTTTCCCCTGCGAAATCATGACCTTGGCCGCCTCTCGCGCCATCAGGAACGGCCCGCGCGCGTTGACCGCGTGCATCCGGTCCCATTCGGCGGCGGTCAGGTCGACCAGCATCTCGCGGTCCTGCAGGCCGGCGTTGTTGACGAGGAGCCAGGGCGCGCCGTGGCGCTCCACCACCTCGGCCACGGCATCGACGATCGATTTTTCGTCAGCCAGATCGAGACCAATTGCGTGCGCCTGGCGACCAGAGGCGCGCAGGCTCTCCGCCATCGCGCCGGCTCCGTCGACGTTGATGTCGGCGATCACCACGATCGCCCCGGCCTCGGCCAGAACCTCGCAGACGCCGACGCCATAGCCGCTCGCTCCGCCCGTGACGATCGCCAGCCGGCCCGCCAGATTGAACCCTTCGAACATGCGCCTCTCCTATGCCGGGAGGATGCATGGCGCTCAGGCGCGAGACAAGGGGTGGGGTAGGGGTAGGGTCAGAACCATCGCCGCCGCGGCGCGGCCTCCACGGTCACGGGCTGGGCGGCGGCATCGGCCGCGCCTTCGGCCCGGGCGGCGCGCAACTCGGCGTCGTGGGCGGCGATCTCGTCGCGGCGCTCGCGGCGCACGCGGTCCCAGCCGTACCAGATCTGGCTGTGGGCGAAGACCAGCAGGAGCCCGCCGGCGATGGCCACGTCCTTCAGGAACATGGCCGACTGGATCGGATCGGCCAGCCGGTTGTGGAACAGGATCGCGGCGAGCAGGGTGAACAGGAACAGCAGCAGCGAGGCGATCCGCGTCATCAGCCCGGCGGCGAGGCAAAGCCCGGCGACCAGCTCGAACAGGCCGACCACGATCGCCAGGCCGCCCGGCAGGCCGACGCTGGCGATCATCGCCTCGGTCGCGCCGACGGTCATCAGCTTGGTCGCGCCCGAGATGATGAAGATCAGGGCAAGGAGGATGCGGCCCACGACCGCGGCGATGCTCGACATGAGGCGCTCTCCCAGGATGCTGTGTTGGGAAAGCGAGTTGGGCCGGAGTTGGTTCCCCGGAGCTT
>CAZFPW010000137.1:0-1222 GCA_964520765.1 uncultured Novosphingobium sp. | reverse complement strand
CCGGAGCTTGGTCCTAGAGCTTGGGCAGCGTCACCCCGCGCTGGCCCATGTACTTGCCCGCCCGGTCGGCATAGCTCACCTCGCACGGCTCGTTGCCCTGCAGGAACAGGAACTGGCAGGCGCCCTCGTTGGCGTAGATCTTGGCCGGCAGCGGCGTGGTGTTGGAGAATTCCAGCGTCACGTGGCCTTCCCAGCCCGGCTCCAGCGGGGTCACGTTCACGATGATCCCGCAGCGCGCATAGGTGCTCTTGCCCAGGCAGATCACCAGCACGTCGCGCGGGATGCGGAAGTATTCGACCGTGCGGGCCAGCGCGAAGCTGTTGGGCGGGATGATGCAGACGTCGGTCTTGCGGTCGACCAGGCTGGCCCCGTCGAAGTCCTTGGGATCGACCACCGCGGAGTTGACGTTGGTGAAGATCTTGAACTCGTCCGCCACCCGCGCGTCATAGCCGTAGGAGGACAGCCCGTAGGAGATGCAGTTTTCCCGGCGCTGGCTCTCCACGAACGGCTCGATCATGCCGTGTTCGCGGGCCTGCTGCCGAATCCATTTGTCGCTGAGAATTGCCATGGCGGGGTGATGGCCTCGCGCGCGGGCTTCGACAAGCTCGGCCGGAGCGCGGGTTGTGGATGACGCCCTGATCGAGTTTGGCCGCTACGCCCCGTGATACCCGCGATACCATTCCACGAACCGCGGCACGCCCACCTCGATGCTGGTGGTCGGCGCATAGCCGAGGTCCGCCGCGATGGCCGAGACATCCGCATAGGTCCGCTCCACGTCGCCGGCCTGCATCGGCAGCAGCTCCAGTTCGGCCTTGCGCCCGATGGCCTCCTCCAGGATGCCGACCACCTTCATCAGGTGCTCCGACCGGCTGTTGCCGATGTTGTAGAGCCGGTGCGGCTTCACGCTGCCGCCCGCCTTCACCGCGCCGTCGTCCGGCGGCGGATTGTCCAGCGCGGCGACCACGCCGGCAATGATGTCGTCGATATAGGTGAAGTCGCGCCACATCTCGCCGTGGTTGAACACCGGGATCGAATCCCCCGCGAGGATCCGCTTCGTGAAGTTCCACAGCATCATGTCCGGGCGCCCCCAGGGGCCATAGACGGTGAAGAAGCGCAGGCCGGTCAGCGGCAGGCGGAACAGATGGGCGTAGGTCTCGCTCATCAGCTCGTCGGCCTTCTTGGTCGCGGCATAGAGCGAGAGCGGATGGTCGACCCGGTCCTC
>CAZFPW010000136.1:0-7421 GCA_964520765.1 uncultured Novosphingobium sp. | reverse complement strand
TGCCGATGCACTGGTTCGTCGGCAAGGCTTGATCGCAATGGGGCGCAGATCCGATCACAGCCGGGCCGAGCTGCGGGAGATCATCATCTCCGAAGGGCATCGCCAGATGCTGGAGGCGGGGTTCGCCCGTTTCTCGGCGCGCGAGGTGGCCAAGCGCGTCGGCTATTCGATCGGCACGCTCTACAACGTCTTCGGCAGCTATGACGGGCTGATCCTGGCGATCAACGGGCGGACGCTGGATCTCTGGCGCGACTACCTGGAAGCCCGGCTTGACGGCGCGGTCGACGAACGGCTCAAGGCCGCGATCGACGCCTATTTCGAATTCGCCATCGTCAATCGCCATGCCTGGACGGCGCTCTACGACTTCCGCCTGCCGGACGATGTCGAGCCGCCGGAGGACTATCAGCGCAAGCTGACGGCAATCGTCGACATCGTCGTCCGCGAGGTCGCGGCGGCATTGCCGGCCGAGCGGGCGGAGGAGGCCGAGCCGCTCGCCCGGTCCCTGCTCGCGACGGTCCACGGCCACTGCTTCTTCACGCTCAACGGCACCTTCCGCCTGCTCGGGGAAACGAATCCGCTGGCGGCCGCCCTGGATCGGGTCAAGGATGCGCTGGCCTAGCCCGTAATTGAACACCGTGTATTTTTAATTGAACATCGATCATTTGTAGGGCATCACAGGCAGCGAAGGAGACCCGCGAATGATCGGTCTGGCCGTTACGTTCTTGCTGTTCGTCGGAGTGCCGCTGGTGCTCGGCGCCCGGTCGCGGATCTCCCGGCTCGAGCATCGCCTGGGCCTGGTCGAGGACGAACTGCGGCGGCGGATCGCGGCCGGGCAGGAGGAATTGCGGCAGGAAGCCGGGCCGGTCGCGGCGCCGATCGCGGCGGAACCGGAGGCCGCCGACCTCCCGCCCGAACCGGAGTTCGTCGCGGAGGAGGCGCCGCCCCCAATCGTCGTCCCGGACCAGGCCTTTGCCGCGCCCGCCCCCGTGGTGCGGGAGGAGGTGCCCGAAGCTGCTCCGGCTCCCGAACCGGAGCCTGCGCCCGAACCGGAAGCCGCGCCCGTTGCCCCGCAACCGGCGGCGCGGCGGCCTGCGATCAACTTCGAGGAGCTGTTCGGCCGCCGCCTGCCGATCTGGGCCGGCGGCATCACCCTGGCCATTGCCGGGGTGCTGATCGTCAAGTATGCGATCGATGCCGGTTTCTTCGGGCGCATCTTCACGCCCGGCGTGCAGGCGATCTGCGGCATGCTGTTCGGCTTCGGCCTGATCGGCGGGGCCGAATGGGCCCATCGCCAGCGTGCCCGGATCGACGATCCCCGCGTCAGCCAGGCGCTGTCGGGGGCCGGCATCTCCACGCTCTACGCGGCCTTGCTGGTGGCGGGGAACGTCTATGACCTCATCTCGCCGCTGGCGGCGTTCCTCGGCCTTGCCGCGGTGACGGCCGGGGCGCTGTGGCTGTCGCTGCGCCACGGCATGCCTTCGGCCCTGCTGGGCCTGGCCGGCGGCCTTGCCGCCCCGGCCCTGACGGTGGGGCTGGACGCCAACGTCGCCATGCTCGCGGTCTATCTCGCCTTTACCATCGCCGGCCTGGTCGGGGTCAGCCGCATGCAGCGCTGGCCGTGGCTCGCGCTCATGGCCCTGGCGGGCGGCGCGGGGTGGAGCCTGTGGCTGATCCTGGCCGGGCAGGCCCTGACGATGCTCGGCGCGCTGTCGGTCGGCACTTTCGTGATCCTGCTGGCCGTCGCCCTGCCGCTGTTCGCCTTCAAGGACGCCGGGGCGGTCCTGCTGCGCACGGTCTCGGCGGTGATCGGCGCGGCGCAGCTGGCCCTGCTGGTGGCGATCGGCGGCTTTCAACCGCTGCACTGGGGTCTCTTCGCGCTGATCGCGGCGGCGGGCCAGTGGCTCGCCTGGCGCAATCGCGATTTCGCCCTGGTGCCGACGCTGGGCGCGGCCCTGTCGGTCCTGCTGCTGCTGATCTGGCCCGATCCCGCGCCGGGCTGGTTCGCGCCGATCGGTCTGGCGCTCGCCGCGATCCACGCGCTGCCGCTGCTCGCCCGGCTGTGGCGCGAGCCAGCCCGCCTGCAATCCGCGGCTGAGCTGGCGGGAATCGCCGTGGCGATCCCGCTGGTGACGCTTCGCCACTTCCACGCGCCCTGGGGCCTCGTCGATCCGCTCGGCGCGGGGACGGCCCTGGGCGGGGCGCTGCTGGCCCTGGCCGGAGCGGGCCTGGGCTGGAGGAACGCGGACCGCGCCGATGACGGCCGCTTCGCGCTGCTCGTGGCGACCGGCGCCGGCCTGCTGGCGCTCGCCGCCTGGCTGGGCTTGCCGCACTGGCAGGCCCCGCTGTGGATCGGCGCGATCGTCGCGGTCCTGCTGGCGCTCCTGCGTCCCTCCCGCGATCCCCGGATCGAAGGGGTCGCTGCGGCCTTCGCCGGCCTCGCGCTCATCGCCCTGCTGGGCACGATCGGGGATGGACGCTCGGGCGAGCTGCTGGTCATGATCGGCTGGCCCGGCGCCGCGACCGACAGCGCCTCGCTGCTGCGGTGGGGCGGCCTCTCGCTGGTCTTCGCCCTGTTCGGCTGGCGGGGAGAGCGGCCCCTGGCGCGGCAAGCGGCCTGGTTCTGGAGCGCGCTGCTGGCCTATGGCTTCGCCGCGCAGATCGTCCCGGCGTGGAGCCTGCCGCTGGCCATGGCCGCGGTCGGCGGCGCGGCGCTGTTCGCCTTGCAGCGGTGGGAGGCTTCGCGGGCCGAGGCCCAGGTGCTGGCCTGGGCCGTCATCGCCATCGTCCTGCTGGCGATAACGGGCGACAACCCCTTCGCTCAATGGCAGCGCCTGTCCGGGCTGGGCGAGCGCGTGCCGGACGGTCTGGCCCTGCTTCGCTGGGGCGGGGTCGCCGGGCTCGCCGCCCTGCTGGCGACGCGGGCGCGCCCGGCCGCCTTGCGCGCGACCGGCCAGGGCCTGGCCGCGCTGCTGGCCTATGGCGCGGCGGCGCAGGTCGTCCCGCCGCTGCTCCTGCCGCTCGTTCCGGCGGCGGCCGTGCTCGGCCTGGCCTTCTGGAGCCGGCGACTGGCCTGGCCGCGCCTGCTGGTGGGCAGCGCCGCCCTTGCGGCGGTGAGCGCCCTGTGGGCGCTGGCCCCGCTGGCCGAATGGCTGGCCGCCGCGCTCCATTCGCTCAGTGGAATACCGATGCGGGTCGACGTGCCGGACCTTGCCCCCCTAGCGGTCCTGCGCCGCCTGCTGGCGCCCGCGCTGCTGCTGGGCGGAGCGCTCTGGCTGCTGCGCGAGCGGCTGGTCCGGCCGACCCTGCTGCTGGGCGCCGGAGCCCTGGGCGCGGTCGTGCTCATCGCGCTCCACAGCCTGTACCGGGTGGGCTTCGCGGCGATCTTCGGGGCCGATTTCACGACCTGGGGCATCGCCCAGCGGCTCTTGTGGGATATCGCGCTGCTCGGCGCGGCCCTGGCGCTGTGGCGGCGGGGAGGGCTGCTGGCCAGCCGCGCCGCGCCCGCCGTCGTCGGCGTCGCCGCCGTGCATCTCGGCTGGTACGGCCTGGTCCTGCACAACCCGCTCTGGAGCGATCAGGCCGTCGGCGGCTGGCCCGTCGCCAACCTGATCCTGCCGCTGTTCACCCTCCTGCCGGCCTGCCTAGCGCTCGTCGCGCAGATGCGCCCGGACTGGAGCGGCTGGCTCGACCGCGCACTCCAGCCGGTGCTGATGGCGATGATCGCGCTGTTCGGCTGGGCCACGCTGCGCCACGGCTTCCACGGCACCCTGCTGACCGCGCCGGGCCTGCCCGCAGCCGAGGACATCCTGCGCTCCCTGCTGGGGATCGCCCTGGCGGTCGGCTACCTGCTCTGGGGCATCCGCACGAGGCGGCGGAGCTGGCGGATCGCCTCGCTCGTGCTGATGCTCGCGGCGGTGGCCAAGGTCTTCCTGTTCGACGCCTCGGGCCTCGAAGGGCTGCTGCGGATCGCCAGCTTCGTGGCGCTGGGCTTCAGCCTGATCGGGATCGGCTGGCTCTATACGCGGCAGTTGAAGAGCGAGGGCGGTTGACCGGGCGGCATGAGATAGCCGGCGCGCTCAGATCACCTTGGCCTCCCTGAGCCGCGTCACCTCGTCCCAGTCGAGCCCGAGCAGGTCGATCAGCACTTCCTCGGTATGCTCGCCGAACTGCGGGGCCTGGCGGCGGATGCGCGCCGGGGTTGCCGACAGGGTCACGGGGAAGCCCGGCAGCCTGATCGGGCCGTAGGACGGATGATCCAGCTCGGTGACGTAGCCGTTGGCGATCGCCTGCGGATCGTTGGCCGCTTCCTCCGTGGTGTTGATCGCGCTGACGGGCAGGTCGTTGCGTCCCACCAGCCGCTCCAGCCAGAAGCCGCGCGATTGCGTGGCGAAGATGCGGTCGAGCACCTCGGTCGCCTCGCGGGCATGGGCGCAGCGACCCCAGTGGTCGGCCCAGCGCTCGTCCGCCAGCTCGGCCGGGTTGCCGAGCGCCTCCATCACCACGGACCAGTGCGGATCGGTGGTGACGCAGGCCAGCGCCAGCCACTTGCCGTCGCCGCACTTGAAGGTGTTCCACAGCGGATTGCCGGGGTCCTTGCGCGTCGGCTTGCCGGATTTCATGTGCTTGCCCATCTCCGACTTCGCCTCGACGCCGTCCTGCTTGATGAGCGCCCGCACGATCGGCAGGCCGCGCAGCCACATCATCGAGCCGAGCAGCGAGGTGTCCACCTTCTGCCCGATCCCGTGCTTCTCCCGCGCCATCAGGCCGACCAGCACGCCGTAGGCCAGCATGATCGCGCCCATCTGGTCGGCCATGCCGCCGTCGGGCGTATCGGGTTCTTCATCGTGGCCGTCGCGCAGCAGGAAGCCCGAGCGGGCCTGGCCGAGCAGGTCGTAGGCGCGGGAGCGGCGCTCCGGCCCTTCCGGCCCGAAGGCGCTGGCCGAACAATAGATCAGCCGGGGATTGCGCGCCTTCAGCGTCTCGTAGTCGAGCCCGACCTTCTCCGCGATCGAGGGGCGGAAGTTCTGGATGAACACGTCCGACCTGTCGATCAGCTTGCGGACCAGCTCGACCCCTTCGGGGTTCTTGAGGTCGACCGCCAGGCTCTTCTTGTTGCGGTTGTTCATCTCCCAATAGGGCGACTTGCCGTCCGCGAAGCTCAGCATCGCGCGGCCGCCGTCGCCGCGCTCGCGTTCCTCGATCTTGATGACCTCGGCGCCGAGATCGCCCAGCATCGCGCCGGCGACCGGGCCTTGCTGCCAGATCGTCCAGTCGACCACGCGGATGCCGTCGAGCGGCCCCGGCAGCGTGGCCTCGGCCTCCGGCCGGTCGAGCGCGGCCGCCTCGCTCACGCCGGCAGCTCCTCGTTGCAGTTCACCGCCCAGAGGCCTTGGGCGATATATTTCCTGGCCAAGGCCGCCATGCCGCGCTCGCCGTCGAGATAGGTCTTGGCCAGCCGCATGGCGTGCTTGGGGTTGGCGGGGTCGATGGTCGAATGAACCTTGCCCGGGCTGCCGGTGACGAAGGAGTTCTCCGGGATTTCGGTGAAGTCGGTGACGGTCGATCCCGCCGCCACCGCGCTGCCCGCGCCGATCCTCGACATCGGCATCAGCGAGGCGGTGTTGCCGATCATGCAGTCGTGCCCGACGAAGGCCTCGATGCAGCAGCCGTGCCCGATCATCACGTTGTCCTCGATGTGGGTCGCGGTGTGGAGGATCGAGTTCTCCTCGATATGGACGTTGTTGCCGATGACGATCGGGGTGGTGTCGCTGCGGATGACGACGCCGGGCCAGATCGAGCAATTGTCGCCGATGGTCACGTCGCCGATCAGCACGACCGTATCCGCGATCATGTTGTTGCGGCCGATCCTGGGGGTCTTGCCGTTGAAGGGATAGATTTTCATGCGGTCTCTCCGGGTGTCTTATGCGGGTCGGAGCGCGGCGGACCGCGCGGTGAAGTCGTCGATGCCGAGGATGGGGCCGGACCTGACCGAG
The DNA here is from genome assembly GCA_964520765.1 of uncultured Novosphingobium sp. GTDB lineage: Bacteria > Pseudomonadota > Alphaproteobacteria > Sphingomonadales > Sphingomonadaceae > Novosphingobium. The sequence goes on along the minus strand of CAZFPW010000136.1, from coordinate 1,428 downwards.
ATGCGCTCCAGATAGCGGTCGGTGGTCTGGTCGGGCACGCCGTAGTGCATGACCAGGCGGTTATCCCAGATCGCGAGGTCGCCCGGCCGCCACTGCCAGCGCACCTGGTATTCGGGGCGGGCATATTCACGGGAGAGGCGCTCGATCAGGGCCTGGCCCTCTGCTTCCTCCATGCCGTCGATGCCCAGCGACCACGTCTGGTTGGCATAGAGCGCGCGGGCGCCGGTGACGGGATGGACGTTGACCACCGGCTGGTGGACCGGCGGATACTTGGCGCGCAGCTCCTCCCACTTCTCGGCCGAGCCGAAGGTGGCGTGGTTCCTGGGCATCCGTTCGGCCAGGCACGAGCGGAAGGTCAGCCCGTCGATCCGCTGCCTGAGGTCTTCGGGCAGCCCCGCGTAGGCGGCCGTGCCGCTGGCCCAGAGGGTGTCGCCGCCGAACGGGCAGGGCTCTATCGCGCGCAGGATCGAGGCGGCGGGCGGGACCGGCAGGTAGCAGCCGTCCGTGTGCCAGGTGGAGGCCGTTCCCTCGCGGCGGTTGGCCTGGGAGCGCACCGGGGTGATCATCGGCCGCGCCGGATCGGGGCCGTCCTCGATCGGTTCGCCGAACAGGCGGGCGAAGGCGAGGTGCTCGGCAAAGCCGATATGCTCCTGCCCGCGCAGGAAGATCACGCCGTGGGCATGAAGCGCATCGCGGACGTCCCCGGCGATTTCGTCCGCGATCGGCCGGGCCAGGTCGATCCCGGTCACCACCGCGCCGATCGCCGGTTGCAGCCGGTGGACGTCCAGGCCGCCGGGCGTGCGATAGTCCCGCGCTTCGCTCACGGCATCTCTCCCATTTCCTTGCGGCCAGCCTATGCGCGGCGCCCGCGCGGCGCGCGTCCGCATCGGCCAACCGCGCGTCTTTACCGGCCAATATGGCGGGGGCTTGCAATCCGGCCGGATCGGCGCAGGCTCGGGACATGACGCAGCGGTGGGACAGAAGCTCGGATCAGCATGGCGAGATGGCGCGCGTGCTCTGGCCCGAGTCCGACAGCACTCCGGTCACGCCGCGCGCCGCCGACGCCACCTTCCTGCGCATGTACCCGCCGGGCCGGGAGCCGCGTCCCGGTTCGCTGCGCAGCGACCATCTCGAGCTGGATTCGCACTGGCACTTCCACGACATGCACCAGCTGTTCTTCACTTTCGAAGGCGCGATCGAGCTGGAGGCGGCCGGCGGCCGGCACCTCATCTCGCAGCAGCTCGCCGCGTGGATTCCCGCCGAGGTCGCCCATCTCGCGCACCTGCACCGCACGCCGTCCGTGTCGATCTTCTTCACCCGCGCCATGTTCGCCGCGCCGGGCGAGCGCATCCGCAGCCTGATCGTCACGCCCCTGATGCGCGAGATGATGCGCGAGACCGCCCGCTGGCCGCTGCACGGGCCGGAAAC
>CAZFPW010000135.1:0-7448 GCA_964520765.1 uncultured Novosphingobium sp. | reverse complement strand
CGCGGCCGAGGCGCTGCGGATCGGCCTCGTCTCGCGCATGGTGCCGCATGACGAGCTGCGTGCCGCCGCGTTGGAGGCGGCCAGGGAAGTGCTCCAGACCGCGCCCGAGGCCCGCGCTCATGTGAAGCGGATGCTCAACGAGAACTACCGCGCGGTCGATTACCAGACGATGTTCTGGTCGCTGCAATATTCCGGCGAGCCGCGCGAGGGGATGCGCGCCTTCATGGAAAAGCGCCAGCCCAACTGGATTCCCGAGGGCCTGTGACCCGGATTATGGGCTTCCCCTCCGCTGAAGAGGATATTGCGTAGTCCCTCTCCGTCATTCCCGCTTTCGCGGGAATGACGAGTTTTTGGGGCAAGGAAGCAACCTGGCAACGCTCCTCTGAAGAGGAGCGGGCACGGCGATCAGGAAGTCTTGCGGGTGCGGTAGACGTCGTGGCAGCCCTTGCAGGGCAGGGCGTCGACCAGCATCTCGGTCACGCCGTTGATGTCCCCGGCTTCCGCGACCGGGACCATCTTGTCGGCATTGGCGATGAAGGCTTCCATCTTGGCGTTGTAATCGTCCCAGTTGCTCCAGACCTCGGGCTTGGAGCGTCCGCCGGGGGCGTTCGCCTTGAACGATTCGTGGGACTCGCGGGCGAGCTTGGCGACGTTGCGCGCGTGCTCCGCCATCTTGGTCGGCGGGGTGATGCGGGCGGCGATGGAGCCGAGCGCCTCGGCCTCTTCCTCCAACTGCTGCATGATGAGCTGGCGCGCCAGGACCGGATCGTCGTCCTGGCCGTGAACCGCGGAGAGCGGGACGAGCGGCAGGGTTGCCGCCAGTGCCACCATCAACAGCCGGCTGCGCCGCGGCCGTGCGGCCGGAGCGGTGGTTTCGTTCTGGCCAAGACCCTCATGCGCCATTCAATTCGATCCTTCTCTAGATGCACGAACACCCGCCGCGCTTTCCATTCCCGCGGCGGGTTTCGTCAAGTATCGCTGAATAGTCGCTGACCGTCTGTCGCGAATTGTCGCAGGCGAGCGGCAAGGGACGGGCCCCACGCCGCCCCCGACGAGCCTCTTGCGAGATTTTATTGCCGGAGGGGCGGATAAATAATCCCTGGCCGCGCGTTGCATGATCGGGCTGGGGCGAAGGAGACGAGCGATGCCCGGTCGCGATCCGCAAGAGCAGCGCGAATACTACCGCCGCCGCATGGCCGAGGAGCTGGAACGCGCCGAAGCCGCCGAGGAGGACGGCCTGCGCCATCTCCACTATAGCTGGGCCAGCCAGTATCGCCGGCGGCTGGAATGCCTGCCCGGCTCGGACGCGCCGCCGCGCCATGCCGCCGACGCCCGCGGGCTGGGTTCCTGGACCACCGACCTTGGCTGATCCGGGGAAGGGTGGAGGGCGCGCGGCTTGACCTTGGGCCGGCCCGACCGCCAATCTCGCCCGATGATCGATCGCCGCACCATGATCCTGGGGCTGGCCGCGGGCGCGGCCCTGCCCCTGGCGGTCCAGGCCGCGCCGCGCCGGGCTCGCGCTTCCCGCAGCGTGGTCCGGCCCCGCCGCCTGCGCGAAGGCGACGTGATCGGCCTGATCGCCCCGGCCGGCTATGTCGCGGATGAGGAACGCCTGGCGCGGATCGTCGCCACGGTCCGTTCGATGGGGCTGGAGCCCCGGCTCGCACCCAACCTGCTGCACCGCGCGGGCTATCTCGCCGGTTCCGACCAGGAGCGGGCCGCCTCGATCCAGGCGATGTTCGCCGATCCCGAGGTCCGCGCGCTCTGGGCGGTGCATGGCGGCTGGGGAAGCCAGCGGGTGCTGCCCCATCTCGATTTCCGGCGGATCGCGGCCCAGCCCAAGCTGCTGATCGGATCGAGCGACATCACCGCGCTCCACCTCGCCCTGGCGGCGCGGACGCGGTGCCTGACGATCCACGGCCCCAACGCGGCCCATTCCTGGGGCGAGGACCCGCGCGCCGCGTTCCGCGCCCTGGCCTTCGACGGGTCCGCGCCGACCATCGCCAACCCACCCAATCCCGATCCGTTCCTGCCCGATCCCTGGCCGATCCGCACCCTGCGCCCTGGCAAGGCGCGCGGGCGGCTGCTCGGCGGCAACCTCTCGGTCCTGGCCGCGCTGGTCGGCACGCCCTGGCTGCCGAGCTTCGTGGGCGCGATCCTGTTCCTGGAGGACACCAACGAGGCGGAATACCGGATCGACCGGATGCTGACCCAGCTCGCCCAGGCCGGCATTCTGAAGCGCCTGGCCGGCGTCGTCTTCGGGCAATGCACCAATTGCCGCAACCCGGTGCCGACCTATACCGGCTACACGATCGACCAGGTGATCGACCAGCACCTCGTCCCCCTGGGCGTCCCGGCCTTTCAGGGCGCCCGGATCGGGCATATCGCCGCGAACATCAGCGTGCCGGTGGGCGTCCCGGTGGAGATCGACGCCACGGCCGGCTCGATCCGCGTGCTGGCCCCGGTGGTCGCGTGAGGATCGCCACCTACAACGTCAACGGGGTGAACGGCCGCCTCCCGGTCTTGCTGCGCTGGCTGGAGGAGAGGCGGCCGGACATCGTCTGCCTTCAGGAACTGAAGGCCCCGCAGGAGAGGTTCCCGCTCGGCCCGCTCCGCGACCTCGGCTACGAGGCGGCGTGGCACGGGCAGAAGAGCTGGAACGGCGTCGCCCTGCTGAGCCGCTGCGGCGCCATCCACGAGACCCGGCGCGGCCTGCCCGGCGATCCCGACGATGCCCAGAGCCGCTATATCGAGGCGGCGATCAACGGGGTGATCGTCGCCGGGCTCTACCTGCCCAACGGCAACCCGCGGCCGGGACCGAAGTTCGACTACAAGCTCGCGTGGTTCGAGCGGCTGATCGCCCATGCGGCCGAACTGCTGGGAAGCGGCCTGCCGGTGGTGATCGCGGGCGACTTCCACGTGATGCCGACCGATCTCGACGTCTACAAGCCGGAGCGCTGGCGCGACGACGCGCTCTTCGCACCGGAGGTGAAGGCCGCCTATTTCCGCCTGCTCGACCAGGGCTGGACCGATGCCTTGCGCGCGCTCCATCCGGGCGAGACGATCTACACCTTCTGGGACTATTTCCGAAACGCCTTCGCCCGCGACGCCGGCCTCAGGATCGACCACCTGCTGCTCAGCCCGGCGCTGGCGGAGCGGCTGGTCGCGGCCGAGGTCGACAGCCACGTGCGCGGCTGGGAGAAGACCAGCGACCACGCCCCGGTCTGGATCGAGCTGGCCGACAAGCCCCGGCGGCGGGCCAGGAGCGGGGCGGCCCGGAACCCGACCTGACCCTTTGCCGTTGCTTCGGCATGCTCGCCGATGGAAATCCCGCATGACCCCGCGCTGGCCGGCCAGGCTGTGGGTCGTCCGCCATGGCCAAAGCTCGGGCAACGTCGCCCGGGACGAGGCGACCGCCGCCGGCCTTGCCCGGATCGCCCTCCAGGGCCGCGACGTCGACGTGCCGCTCTCCGCGCTTGGGCGGGAGCAGGCCCAGGCGCTGGGGCGCTGGTTCGCCGAGGCCCATGAAGACGGGCGGCCCGAGGTGATCCTCGCCAGCCCCTATGTCCGCGCGATCCAGACCGCCGAGATCTTCCGCGACCACGGCGGCGCGGCGCCCGACATCCGCGTCTGCAGCGACGAGCGCCTGCGCGAGAAGGAGTTCGGCGTGCTCGACGGGCTGACCGCCGTGGGCATCCGCGAATTCCATCCCGACCAGGCCGACTTCCGCGCCACGCTCGGCAAGTTCTACCACCGCCCGCCCGGCGGCGAATCCTGGGTCGACGTGATCTTCCGCCTGCGCGCGCTGCTCGACACGGTCTCGCTCCACTACGGCGGCCAGCGCGTGATGATCGTCGCGCACCAGGTCGTCGTGCTGTGCCTGCGCTACATCATCGAGAACCTCACCGAGGCGGAGGTCCTGGCGATCGACAAGCGGGGCGATGTCGCCAATTGCGCGATCACCGAATATTGCTTCGAGCCCGCCGCCAGTGGCGACGGCAAGCTCTCGCTGGTCCGCTATAACGTCACGGCGCCGATGGAGCATGAAGGTACGCAGGTAACCGCCGCACCGGACAGAATGGTCGCGGCACGTGGCTGACTGGCTGCCACTCGATTCCGACTGGCTGCGCGCCAATCCGCTGCCTCCGCCCGACCCCCACGCCGACAAGAACGCCCGTGGCCGGGTCTTCGCGATCGGCGGTTGCGCGCGGGTTCCGGGCGGCCTGATCCTCACCGCCGAGGCCGCGCTGCGGGCCGGCGCGGGCAAGGTCCAGGCCGCGATGGGGCGCGGTTCCGCCCTCGCGGTCGGCATCGCCATGCCCGAGATCGCGGTCTTCCCGGTGGACGAGGACGAAGCCGGCGAAATCCGCTGCCTCGACGCGGATATCCTCGCCGGGATCGCCCGCTGCGACGCGCTGATCGTCGGCCCCGCGATGGGCGGAGACGAGACGGCCGGGCGCATCGTCGACCAGGTCCTCGACGGCCCCTGCGACGCGGTCGAGCTGATCCTCGACGCCGCCGCCCTGATGCTCCTGCCTTCCCGCGCGCGCGGCCTCGCCGCCCGCGGAAAACCGGCGCTCTTGACCCCGCATATTGGCGAAATGGCGGCGATGCTCGGCTGCGACGCGGACGAGATCGAGCGCGACCGCCCATCCGCGGTGCGCCGCGCGGCCGAGGCTTTCGGCGCGGTCGTCGTCCTCAAGGGCTCGACCAGCCTGATCGCCGCGCCGGACAGCCCCCTGTTCGCTTATGCCGGCGGCGGCGTGGGCCTGGCGACGGGAGGTTCGGGCGATGTCCTTGCCGGCATCGCCGCGGGCCTCTCCGCGCGGGGCGCGACGCCGCTCGAAGCCGCGCTATGGGCGGTCTGGCTGCACGGTGAGGCCGGCCGCCGCTGCGCCGAGCAGATCGGCCCGATCGGCTTCCTGGCGCGCGAGCTGCTCGCCCACGTGCCGGGCCTCATGCGGGCTCTCTAGAGGCCGAGCCGGCCGAGGATGCCGCCATCGACCTTGATGTCGCAGCCCGAGACGTAGGACGCGGCGGGCGAGCAGAGGAACTGGACGACCGAGGCGATCTCGTCGCCGCTGCCCAGGCGGCCGAGCGGGGTCATGCCGATCATCTCGCGCATCTTCTCGCTGGCGACCATTTCGGCGCGGCTCATCGCCGTGTCGATGAAGCCCGGCGCGATCGAGTTGATCCGCGCGCCGAGCGCGCCGAAAGCCGTGGATTCATGGCCAACCAGGGCGATGATCCCGGCCTTCGAAGCGGGATAGGCGGCCTGGGGAGAGGCGCAGGCGGCGATCAGCGGCTGGGCGTCGCCCGAGGTGAGCCACTCCTTGAACTGGGCGGAAAAGGCCCCGTGCGGGATCATGTAGGCCGAGCTGGACGAGATCAGCACCGCGCTGCCGCCCTTGGCGAAGCGCGGGCGGAGCGCGTCGACCAGGCGGCGGGCGGCGAACAGGTTGACCTCCAGGATGCGCGCGCCGTCCGCCATGGTCGGGGACAGGCCGGCGGTGTGGACCAGCACGCCGAGCGGGGCATCGCCCAGCTTGGCGAGGAGCTGCGCGGGATAGTCCGCCGACGCGATGTCGCCGGCCAGCACGTCCACCTCCGCGCCCGTCTTGCGCAGTTCCGCGGCGAGTTCGGCCAGCGGCGCCTCGTTCAGGTCGCAGAGCAGCAGGCGGCGGCCCGGTCCGGCGAAGCGGACGGCCGAGGGGCGTCCCATCCCGCCGGCCGCGCCGGTGATCACGATCGTACCCAGATCGGCGGCGTCGGGGTGGGCGGGAGAAACGTCGCTCATCGGGAAATCCTGTCCTGTTGCCGTTGCGCGGGGCCGTTCGCGCGGTCCCTTCGCACCGCCGTGGCAATATCGAAAAGATTTAGCAATGGCCGATGCGGTTCGCGCCGCCGCCTGGTCCCTAGGCTTTCCGCGCCACTCCCGGGGATACGTCGCGGCCTTCCCAGGCGGCGAAGCGCTCCGCATCGGGATTGTCGGCGAAGCTGTCCGCCAGGTTATAGATCCGCACCTTGCGGGATGGCGTGGCATAGGCTTCCCAGTCCGCGGCTGGCGTGCCGTGGCGGACGAAATGCGCGACATCGGCGCGCATCCGCGTGCCCAGCGCCTTGCGGCGGCCGCTGTTCGGACCGCCCCTGACCAGGGCCATCTTGAAGCCGGAGAACGGCCACGAAACCGTCAGGTCGAGCCCATGGGTCGCCCCGGCTATGGGGTGGGCGTAGTCGAAGCGGTAGAACCAGGTCGGCTGGCGGGCGGAATGGCGCTCGGCGAAATTGCGGGTGGGGACCACGAAGGTCAGGTCGCTGGCGAGCGCGATCCGCCCCTTGCGGCTGCGAGGATAGGCGGCGAGCACGCGCTCAGCCTGGCCTTGGGGCAACTGGGCATGGAGCAGGGCTTCGAGATCGGGCCATTTGCTCGGCAGGATGTCGCCGGGCATGAGGTCGAACAGGACGATCTCGTCGCGCGTCGCCCCGGCCAGCAGCGGCACCGGCGCGGCATCGTGGGCGTGGGCGGCTTCCAGCGAGGGCGGCAGCAGGTCGCCGTCGTACCAGGGCGCCGCGGGGATGCCGTTCTTCAGCTCCTTGCCGACCTGGGTCTGAGCCTCGAACAGGCGAACGAGGTCCATCGTTCGCAACCGTTCGAGATCGCCCTGGTTGAGGTCGAGCAATTCGGCGAACCGCCGCGCGTCCTGGATCGAGCGCTCGCGGTCGTGGATCAGGCTGACCGCGCCGCTCTGCATGATCGCGCCGTGGAACAGGCCTCGCGCGCTGGGAGCGAGCATCAGCAGGGAAACGGACATCGAGCCGGCGGACTGGCCGCAGATCGTCACCCGCGTCGGATCGCCGCCGAAGGCCGCGATATTGTCGCGCACCCATTCGAGCGCGGCGATCTGGTCGCGCAAGCCGAGGTTGGAAGGAATGTCCGGCAGGCCCAGCGCCTCGCCGAAATTGACGAAGCCGAGCACGCCGACCCGGTAGTTGATCGAGACCACGACGATATCGCCTTCGCGGGCGAGGGCGGCGGCGTCGTAGGGGTTGGCGCTGCCCGCCATGAAGGCGCCGCCGTGGATCCAGACCATGACCGGCTTGGGGCCGGGCGCGCCGCCGGTCGGGGCCCAGATGTTGAGGTGCAGGCAGTCCTCACCATAATCGTCATTCTCGAGCTGTTCGGCTCGGACCTTGCCGCCCATCTGCTGTGAGCACTGCTTGCCGAATTTCGTTGCCGGCCGAATGCCCGGCCAGGGCTCCACGGGCAGGGGCGCGGCGAAGCGCGGTGCGCGGGCATAGGGGATGCCGAGCCAGCGCTGCAGGCCGGGCAAGGCCGCGCCTTCGACTTGGCCTGTGGTGGTGTCGACGATCAGATCCGGCACGTCCGCTCTCCCCTTTGCGGGCGGCGGCATGACATGCGCGCGGCCGGACGGCAAGTCGCGGCTCGG
>CAZFPW010000134.1:0-7456 GCA_964520765.1 uncultured Novosphingobium sp. | reverse complement strand
TCGTAGATCAGCGACAGGCCGAGGATCGAGCTGGTGCGGTTGCCGATCGCGTCGCAGAGATAGGGACCGGCCAGCAGCGGATCGCACTCCGCCAGGTTCGGATTGAGCCGGTTCGAGAAATACTGCGTCGGATCGAGCGTTACCTGATCGTAGTTGAACGTGTAGCGCGCGACGGCCGAAAGATATTCGGTCAGCGGCACGCCGGCACGGAGCTGGAAGCCGGTGGTCGCCTGCTTATACAGCGTGTTGCGATCGTCGTTGACGTAGTTGAAGCTGTTGTAGTCGCGGCGATAGAGGTCGACGCCGGCCGAGATGTTCTTGTCGAACAGATAGGGCTCGGTGAAGCTGACCTGCGCGCTCTTCGAATAGCGCGAATAGCTGAGGCTGAGGCCCACGGTCTGCCCGCGACCGCGGAAGTTGCGCTGCTGGACCGAGCCGGACAGGATGAAGCTTTCCAGGCTGGAGAAGCCGGCCGAAAGCTGAAGCTCGCCGGTCGGCTTTTCCTCGACGTTGGCTTCGAGCACGATGCGGTCGGGCGCGGAGCCGGGCTTCTGCTCGACCTCGAACTTCTCCTGGAAGTAGCCCAGCGACTTCACGCGGTTGGACGAGCGCTTGACCTGGAGCGAGTTGAACGCGTCGCCTTCCGCCAGGCGGAACTCGCGGCGCACCACCTTGTCCTGGGTCAGCGTGTTGCCGTTGACGTCGATCCGCTCGACATAGACGCGCGGCGCCTCCGCGATGCGGAAGGTCAGCGACATGGTCAGGTTGTCCTTGTCGCGGACATAGTCCGGGCGGACGTCGGCAAAGGCATAGCCGAAGGCGCCGGCCGTCTCGTTCAGGCGCTCGATCGTGTCCTCGACCAGCTTGGCGTTATACCAGTCGCCCTGCTTCATCGGCAGGGCCTTGGCCAGGGTGTCGCCGTCGAAGTCGCGGAGCTGGCTGTCGACCTTCACGTCACCGAACTTGTAGCGCTGGCCTTCCTCCACCACGTAGGTGATGATGAAGTCCTTCTTGTCCGGCGTCAGCTCCGCCACGGCGGAGACCACGCGGAAGTCGGCATAGCCCTCGGTCAGGTAGAACTGGCGCAGCTTCTGCTGGTCGAAGGCCATGCGATCGGGGTCGTAGCTGGTCTTCGAACTCATGAAGCGGAAGGTCCGCGCCTGCTTCGTGACCATTTCGGACCGCAGGTCGCCGTCGGAGAACACCTCGTTGCCGATGATGTTGATCTGGCGGACCTTGGACTTGGGGCCTTCGGAAATCTCGAAGACGATGTCGACGCGGTTCTGCTCCAGCATCACCATCTTCGGCTCGACCGTGGCGGCGAAGCGGCCCTGGCGCTTGTACAGCTCGATGATGCGGGCGACGTCGGCGCGAACCTTGGAACGGGTGAAGATCTGACGCGGCGCGAGCTTGATCTCGGGCGTGATCTTGTCTTCCTTGATCCGCTTGTTGCCCTCCAACACGATGCGGTTGATGACCGGGTTTTCCTTGACCGTGATCACCACGTTGCCGTTGTTGTTGCGGATCTGAGCCTCGGCGAACAGCTCGGTCGCGTAGATGTCCTTCAGCGCCTCGTCGGCCGCGGCATCGGTATAGGGCTGGCCGACGCGCAGCTTGATGTAGGACATGATCGTATCGGGCTCGAGCCGCTGCGAGCCTTCGACCGCGATCGTCTGGATCGTCTGCACGGGCACCGGCGCAGGCGCCAGGGCGGCCTCCGCGGCAGGAGCCGGGGCGGCTTCCTGCGCGCTGGCCAGGGCCGGGAAGCCCGCCAGGACGGAGGTTCCCAGCAAGACGGCGGTGAAGCGGCCTGAGATCAGACGGGCCGAGTGGTAGGGCTTATCGCTGCGAACCATGTTCCGTCCAATCCTCGACACGGCAGTTCCCGTATTCGGCAGCCGCGGACACGTCGCCCGGACCACCCCCGTAAATGAAGCGGGACCCCGGTCCCGATAGCAAAGGCAGCCCTTGCCCCATGCCGCTCCGGCGATCAAGCGCCTGTCGGCGGGGCGAGAAGCCTATCGACAGCCACGATCGCTCCATCCGTCTAGCCGCCGATCCTGAACAGCGAGGCGAGATCGTTGATCGTGACGAACAGCATGAGGGCCAACACCAGGGCGAAGCCGGTGCGAAAAGCCCATTCCTGACTGCGGGCGCCCAGCGGCTTACGACGGACGGCCTCGGCCGCGTAAAACGCCAGGTGCCCCCCGTCGAGGGCGGGGATTGGCAGGAGGTTGATGAATGCCAAATTAATTGAGATGAGCGCCGCGAAATACACGAATTCCGGCCATCCCAGGGTCAGCTTCTCGCCCGAGAACTTGGCGATCTTGATCGGCCCGCCCAGTTCCTTGACCGAGCGTTCGCCCACCACGATCTGCTTGATCCCGGTGATCATCATCTTGACCACGCTGACGCTCTGATCGGCCGCCAGGGTCACCGCCTCGACCGGGCCGACCGGCACGATCTGGTACTTGCCCGAGCCGATCCCGATCGCCCCGATGCGGCTTTCGTTGCCGAACTGGTCACGCTCGATCCGCGAGGCGATCGGCACCGCCACCGCGATCCGGCGGCCATCCCGCTCGGCCTGGACCGCGATGGTATGACCGGGATAGGGCACGACCTTCTCGCGCACCTCGTCGAAGCGGGTGATCGCCTGGCCGTCGATGGCGATGATCCGATCACCGATGCGCAGGCCCGCGTCGCGCGCCGGCGAGGTTTCGGTGAAGCCGGCGATGACCGGAGAGGCCACGACCTTGCCGTAGAGATAGTTGAACGAGGCGAAGATCAGGATCGCGACGATCAGGTTGGTCAGCGGCCCGGCCAGCACCACCAGGGCGCGCTGCCACAGCGGCTTGGCGTGGAAGACGTGGCTCCGCTCCTCCGCGCTCAGGCCTTCGAGGCCCTTGCCGTCGGGCTGGCTCGCCGCGTTCATGTCGCCCGCGAACTGGACATAGCCGCCCAACGGCAGGGCCGAGAGCTTCCAGCGGGTGCCGCGCCGATCGGTCCAGCCGGCCAGTTCCTTACCGAAGCCGATCGAGAAGGCTTCCGCCTTGATCCCGCACCAGCGGCCGACGAGGTAGTGGCCCAGCTCGTGCACCAGGACCAGCGGGCCGAGGACGAGCAGGAACGCGAAGATCATCACGAAGATCGACGGGGACTGAAGCACTCAGGCAAGCTCCATCAGGGCATTCGCGTGGACCCGCGCCTCGGCGTCGACGGCATGGACGTCCGGCAGGCAGCCGGGCGCCGACGGCGAATAGCGCGAGAGGACATCCTCCACCATTGCCGCGATCCGGGTGAACCCGATCTGACCGGCGAGGAAGCCCGCCACCGCCACCTCGTTCGCCGCGTTGAGCACGGCGGGGACCGCCCCGCCCGCCTCGGCCGCCTGGCGGGCGAGCCGGGTCGCGGGAAAGCGCTCCTCGTCGGGAGCGCGGAAGGTCAGCTCGCCGATCGCGGCAAGGTCCAGCGGCGGCAGCGGGGTGTCCATCCGCTGCGGCCAGGCCAGGACCGAGGCGATCGGCACGCGCATGTCCGAAGGCCCGAGCTGGGCCAGCGTCGAGCCGTCGCGGTACTCGACCATCGAATGCACCACCGATTGCGGGTGGACGATGATCCGCAGGCGGTCCAGGCCGACCGGGAACAGGTGAAAGGCCTCGATCAGCTCCAGGCCCTTGTTGAACATCGTGGCGGAATCGACGCTGATCTTGGCGCCCATGTCCCAGTTGGGATGCTTGACCGCCTGGGCCGGGGTCGCGGTGACGAGCCGTTCGAGCGGCCAGTCGCGGAACGGCCCGCCGCTGGCCGTCAGCGTGATCGCGCGGACATGGGCCGGATCGTTGCCGGCCAGGCATTGGAAGATCGCGTTGTGCTCGGAATCGACCGGCAGCAGGGTCGCGCCATACTTCTCGACGGCGGCGGTCATCACTTCTCCGGCGGAGACCAGCGCCTCCTTATTGGCGAGGCCGATGACCTTGCCCTGCTCGATCGCCGCCATGGTGGGCGCCAGGCCCGCGCAGCCGACGATCGCCGCGATCGTCATGTCCGCGCCGGCCGAGGCCGCCTCGACCAGGCCGGATTCGCCGCCGAGCGCCTGGATGTTCGTGCCGGCCAGCGCCTCGCGCAGCTCGGGCAGGCGGCGCTCGTCCGCGATCACCGCGATCTCGGCCGAGAATTCGCGGGCGAGCTTCGCCAATTCGAGCGCGTTGCTGTGCGCGGTCAGCGCCAGGACGCGCCAGTTGCCGGGCTCCCGCCGGATCAGGTCGAGGGTGGAAGCGCCGATCGAGCCGGTGGCTCCGAGGATGGAGATGGAACGCATGGGGTTACGAAATAGCCTCAAGGCCGCCGGATAGCAGCATAAGAATGCCAAGGACGAAACTGACGGCGAGCAGGCCATCGAGCCGGTCGAACAGCCCGCCGTGGCCGGGAATCAGATGGCTGGAATCCTTCACGCCGGCGCGGCGCTTCATCCAGCTTTCGAAGAAGTCGCCGGCCTGGGCGATCACCGCCACCAGCGCCCCGCCGAGCGCATAGGCCCAGGGATTGTGGCCCGCGACCGGGCCGGCGCCGAACTCTTCCAGGCGGGTCTCCATCACCGAGCGGAAATAAAGCGCCCAGCAGGCGAAAATGAGGCCGGATGCGATCATTCCGCCGATCAGCCCGGCCCAGGTCTTGGACGGGCTGATCCTGGGCGCGATCTTCGGCCCGCCGAAGGTGCGCCCGGCGAAATAGGCGCCGACGTCGGTCGCGATCACCGCGCTGACCACCTGCAGCACGTTGAGCGCACCGTCCGGACGCATGCGCAGGGCGATCAGCATCCAGGCCGCGAAGCCGACATAGACGATGCCCGCCGCGTTCCACAGCCCGCGCGCCGGCGGGTTCGCCGTGATCCCGGCGGCCAGGCAGCGCCATTCCCACAGCACGCCCAGCATGATGGCGACGCCGAACAGCGACCAGACGAGGCCGCCCAGCCACAGCGCCGCGCCCGCGATGGCGACCATCACCAGCGCGGACGCGGTCCTCACCCCGAGGTCGGACGTCTTCGCGGGGGCCTCAGCGGCCGCCATAGCGCCTCTCGCGCCGGGCGAAGGCGGTGAGCGCCTCCTCGAGGTGCTCGGGCGTGAAATCCGGCCAGAGCACGTCGGTGAACCACATCTCGGCATAGGCCGCCTGCCACAGCAGGAAGTTCGACAGGCGGACCTCGCCCGAGGTGCGGATCAGCAAGTCGAGCGGCGGCAGGTCGGCGGTGTCCAGCTCGGCCTCGATCGTCTCGGGCGTGATCGGGCCCTTCAGCGCGGCAGCGGCGGCGGCGCGGGCGATCTCCGCCTGCGAGCCATAGTTGAGCGCGATGACCAGGGTGACGCCGCGATTGTCCGCCGTCCGCGCCAGGGCATCTTCCAGCAGATCGACAATATCCGAAGACAAAGCCTTGTAATCGCCGATGATCTTGAGCCGAACGCCGTTGGCGACGAACTCCTCGATGTCGCTCTTGATGAAGCGCTTGAGCAGGCCCATCAGGTCGGAGACCTCGTCCGCCGGGCGCCGCCAGTTCTCGGACGAGAAGGCGTAGAGCGTCAGCGCCTCCAGCCCCATGCCGCGCGCCGCGCGGGCCAGCACTCGCACCGCCTCGACCCCGCGCTGGTGGCCCACGGCGCGCGGCAGGTGCCGGGCCTTGGCCCAGCGCCCGTTGCCGTCCATGATGATCGCGACGTGACGCGCGCCATGATCCGCACCCCCGGTTCGCGAAGCTACCGCCGTCAAAGCCCCCTCCTCTTCAGAGGAGGGGGTTGGGGGTGGTGCGCCCCAAGCGCAATTGTCGCTTCGCGAGCGAGGCTTCGCCTCGCCACCACCCCTGGCCCCTCCTCTGAAGAGGAGGGGGACAAGGCGCCACAAGCGCTCACTTGCCGAGGATTTCCTGTTCCTTCTGGGCCGCAACGTCGTCGGCCTGCTTGATCATGTCGTCGGTCAGCTTCTGGACCTCGGCCTCGCTGCGCTTGCGCTCGTCCTCCGAGATTTCCTTCTTGTTCTCGTCGGTCTTGAGCGCGTCCATCCCGTCGCGGCGGACGTTGCGGATCGCGACGCGGGCCTTCTCCGCATATTGATGCGCGAGCTTGGCCAGTTCCTTACGGCGCTCCTCGGTCAGGTCGGGGATCGGCAGGCGCAGGGTGTTGCCGTCGTTGATCGGGTTGAGCCCGAGGCCGGCCGAACGGATCGCCTTCTCGACGGGGCCGATGTTCGACTTGTCCCAGACCTGCACCGACAGCAGCCGCGGCTCGGGCGCCGAGACGGTCGCGACCTGGTTCAGCGGCATGTGCGCGCCATAGACCTCGACCGTCACGGGATCGAGCAGCGTGGTGTTGGCGCGGCCGGTGCGCAGCCCGCCAAGATCATGGCGCAGCGATTCCACCGCGCCCTTCATCCGCCGTTCGAGATCGGCCTTGTCGTACTTCGCCATGTCAGGCCTCCTTCTGCACGATCGTCTGCGTCCCCTGCCCCGCCAGGACGCGGGCAAGGTTGCCCTGCTCGCGGATCGAGAAGACGACGATCGGAATGTTGTTGTCGCGACACAGCGCCACGGCCGACGCGTCCATGACTTTCAGGTTGTCGGCCAGGACCGTGTCGTAATCGACTGTTTCATAACGCTTGGCGCTCGGGTCCTGCTTGGGGTCCGCGTTGTAAACGCCATCGACGCTGGTGCCCTTCAGCAGGGCGTCGCACTTCATTTCCGCCGCGCGCAGCGCAGCGCCGCTGTCGGTGGTGAAATAGGGGCTGCCGACGCCCGCGGCGAAGATCACCACGCGGCCCTTCTCCAGGTGCCGCTCGGCCCGGCGGCGGATCACCGGCTCGCACACCGTGTCCATCTGCACCGCCGACTGGACGCGGGTGTGGACGTCCAGCTGCTCCAGCGCGTTCTGCATGGCGAGCGCGTTCATCACCGTCGCCAGCATACCCATGTAATCGGCCTGGGCGCGGTCCATGCCCTTGGCCGCGCCGGCCATGCCGCGAAAGATGTTGCCGCCGCCGATGACCAGGCAGATTTCCAGGCCCGTCTCCTTGGCCGCCTTCACCTCGCGCGCCAGCTCGGCCACGAATTCGGGATCGATCCCGAACTGCTGGTTGCCCATCAGCACCTCGCCGGACAGCTTGAGCATGATGCGCTTGTAGCGGGGCGAACTCATAACGGGCTGACGGTCCAAAATGCTGGTGACGTGGCCGTGGTCCTTAGCCGTGCTAGGCCCGCTGCGTAAAGGGAGCGTTGGGGGAAATTGGGCATAGCCCGAGGCGCCCGCCCCTTACGCAAAACGGGGCCCGGACCGAAGCCCGGACCCCGCCTGCAACGGATGGACCTGGATCAGGCGATCCCGGCGGCCGCGGCGACCTCGGCCGCGAAGTCGGTCTCGGCCTTCTCGATGCCTTCGCCGAGCTGGAAGCGGACGTAGTCCTTCAGCACGATCTT
>CAZFPW010000133.1:0-7483 GCA_964520765.1 uncultured Novosphingobium sp. | reverse complement strand
GCGGCTACAGGACAGGCCCTCGCGTGGGGCGCCCCCACCACCACGCCGCTGCGCGGCGCGGTCCCCCTCCCCCGGTGGGGGAGGATTTTATGCACCCCGGAAAAGTCGAAGGCGGCGGGTTGCCCCGCCGCCTCCACCGCCCTGTGGGCTGCTGTTTCAGCTTCCTCTCAAACTCGGGGCACGCTCAGCGCTGAGCGTCGGTGGCCATCGCCAGCTGGGTGGTCGTGGCGGCAGGAATGGCTTCCTGCATATAGGGGATCGGGTTCACGGCCTCGCCCGCGACGCGGACTTCGTAGTGCAGGTGCGGGCCGGTCGAGCGGCCGGTCGAGCCGACGAAGCCGATCAGGTCGCCCTTCTTGACGAGCTGGCCGGCCGCGACGTTGAGGCGGCTCAGGTGGCCGTAGCGGGTCTGGAAATCGCCGCCATGCTCGATCTGGATGTAGAGGCCGTAGCTGCTGAACCATTCGGCCTTGCCGACGACGCCGTCGGCCGTGGCGTGGATCGGGGTGCCGGTCGGCGCGGCGAGGTCGATGCCCTTGTGGCCGCGGCGGCCGCCGAGGACCGGATGGGTCCGCATGCCGAATTCGCTGCTCAGGCGGGCGTTCATCAGCGGCATGCGCGAGGGGACCGAAACCTTGGTGGCGGTGACCGGCGCGACGCTGGCGGCGAAGGCCGGCGCCTTGTCGAGCGACTGCCAGGAGGAGAACAGCTTGCGGAACTGCTCATCGCCGGTGCCGAGCGCGCCCTGCGCCGCGGCGCCGGTCTTGGCGGCCTGGGCGGCGCGCAGCGGGGCGGCGATGTCGGCATTGGCGCTGCTGTTGGCGAAGGCGGGGGCTGAACCGAGGAGCGCGACAGCCGCGGCGAGAGCGCCGGCGGCCTTACGAACCTTGGTGAAAACCGTGAAAGCGACCACTCAAAAACACCTTAATCTATGGGGCCAACCCGACAATCGGACTGGCCTTGCGACCCTGTTTTTGCGCAAGCGCAAAGCGCCTGTGCTTCGGTTCTGAGATGGTCGGAACCCCCCGCCGTCTCGTGAGTTGGGCTTATTCAGGGCAAAAGTTTACGAGGCAAGACCGTGGTACGGATACCGCGATAAACCGGCTGTGAGCCGCGCTGAGTCGTTGAACGGCGGCTTAACACCGCCTCGAAAGTAACGCTTTACCAAGGTTTTCCAGCGCTCCGCCGGGTCCTCGTTTCGTCGTTCGCAGAGTGCGGTGAAATGATTTGCGCCGAACCGGACATGCCGGATTTCGTCGTCAAGGATTCGTTCGAGCAACCGCGCGCCGCGCTCGTCCCCGCCGGCCCGGATCCGTTCCAGCGTGGCCGGGGTCACGTCCAGCCCGCGCGCCTCCAGCACCATCGGCACCACGGCGATTCGCGCGGCGACATCGTGCGCGGTCGATTCGGCCGCCTGCCACAGCCCGTCGTGGGCGGGCAGGTCCCCGTACCACGAGCCGAGGGCGCGCAGCTTGCGGTCGATCAGGGCGAAATGCATCGCCTCGTCCGCCGCGACGACAAGGAAATCGTCCACGAAGCCCCGCCCCATGGCCGCGCCGAAGCGCCCGGCCATGTCGAGCGCGAGGTCGATCGCGACGAATTCGATGTGGGCGAGCGAGTGCCACAGGGCGATCCGCCCGCGCTCGGTCTGCCCGCGCCCGCGCTTGGGCATCCGGCCGGGCGGCAGCAGCTCCGGCCGCGCGGGGCGCGCCGGACGGTCCGGCATGGCCGCGTCGAAGGCGAAGCCCAGCCGCCCCAGCCGCCAGTCCCGCGCCACGCGCCGCGCCGCCATCGCCTTGGCGCGCGGCTCGGCCGTGAGCAGGGCGGCGCGGATGGCGGAGGCGACAGGCACCAGGTCCTCCCCGTCCTGAAAGGATGGGGAGGGGGACCGCGACGGCGCAGCCGGCGGGGTGGAGGGGGTTTCGCGCCCTGCCCCCTCCACCACCGCCTGCGGCGGCAGTCCCCCTCCCCATTCCGCTTCGCGAAACGGGGAGGATCTTTCGGCCGTCACAATTCCTTCGCGGCGGCCAGGACCGCTTCGGCGTGGCCCTTGACCTTCACCTTGTCCCAGACGCGGGCGATCCGGCCCGCCGGGTCGATCAGGTAGGTGGTGCGGACCATGCCCATGTAGGTGCGGCCGTAGTTCTGCTTCTCGGTCCAGACGCCCAGCGCGTCGGACAGGCCATCGGCCTCGGCGTCGCTGGCCAGCGGCACGGCGAGCTGGTGCTTCTCGATGAAGCGCAGGTGCTTCTTCGGCGGGTCCTTGCTGACCCCGAGCAGGGCGACGCCGGCCTTGGCGAACTCCGGCGCGAGGGCGGAGAAGTCCTTGGCCTCGGTGGTGCAGCCCGGCGTGTCGTCCTTGGGATAGAAGAACAGCACCAGCTTGCGCCCCTTGAAGTCCGCGACGCGGACCGGCGCGCCGTCCGTTCCTTCCAGGGCGATGTCGGGGATGGCGTCGCCGACGCCGGCTTTCTCGCTCATGCTTCCAGCTCCAGTTGTTCGCCGAAGACCTCGGCCCAAGCCGCCGCGACCTCGCGCCGGGCGCGGGCGAAGCCGTCGATCAGGCCCGCCCAATCGTCAAACAGGCAGGCCTTGGCAAGCACGCCCTGCGCCCCGTCGAACGGCGGCTCGCAATCGGGGGCGAGCAGCCGCCCGGCGACGAGCAGGCGCGCCAGGGTCTCGCGCGCGGCGATCAGGGCGGGCGGCAGCAGCCCGGCCTCGACCAGGGCGGCGATGGCCACCTCCAGCCCCGGATGCAGGGCCGTGCCGTGGCGAAGCTGCTGATAGTGGGTGAGGAATTCGAGATCGACCAGCCCGCCGCGCGAAAGCTTGGCGTCGAGCGGGCCGCGGCGCGGCTTGTGCCGGGCCATCTCGGCCCGCATCTCCAGCACGTCGGCGCGCAATTTGGCCGGATCGCGCGGCTTCAGCAGCGCCTCGTGGATCACGCCGTGCAGTTCCCCGCGCGCCGCGTCGGAGCCGAACAGCGGGCGGGCGCGGGTGAGGGCCATGTGCTCCCAGGTCCAGGCCTGCTCGAGCTGGTAGCGCCGGAAGGCCGAGAAGCTGACCGCGAGCGGCCCCTGGTTGCCCGAGGGGCGCAGCCGGGTATCGACCTCGTAGAGCGCGCCCTCGGCGGTTGGCACGGAAAGCGAGCCGCTGACCCGTTGGGCCAGGCGGTTGAAGTAGAGCGCGGCGCTCAAGGGGCGCGGGCCGTCGGATTCGCCGCTGCCTTCTCCGCTGAACAGGTAGATGAGGTCGAGGTCTGAGGCGTGGGTCAGGGCCCCGCCGCCGAGCCGGCCGAGGCCGAGGACGACCAGCTCGCTGCCCGGAATGCGGCCGTGGGCACGCTCGAACTCAGCCACGGTGGCGCGGGCCAGGACCAGGATCGCGGCCTCGGCGGTGCGGCTGAGCGCTTCGGACACGTCGAGCGGATCGGTCGCCGCCTCGATGAGCTGGACGCCCAGGATGAAGCGCAATTCCCCGATCACCCGCCGCACCCGGTCGAGCAATTGCTGGTAATCCTCCCCGCCCTCGCCGGCGGCCATCAGCGCGGCCAGCTCCGCGACCGGGCCGGGCAGGTCGAAGGCCGAGCTGTCGATCAGCGGGTCGAGCAGGTCGGCGCGGCGGGCCAGGGCGTCGGCCAGCGGCGGGGCCAGGCTGAGGATGCGGGCGAGCAGCTCCAGCAGGGCCGGCCGCGCCTCCAGCAGGCGGAACAGGTTGACCGCGCTCGGCAGGTTGCCGAGCAGTTGCTCCCAGCGCACGAAGGCGCGCTCCGGCTCCGGCGCGGCGGCGAGCGCGGCGAGCAGGGCGGGCTGGATCGTGTCGAAGGCGGCGCGGGCCGTATCGCTGCGCAGGGCGCGCAGCTTGCCCGAGCGCCAGCCGTCGATCCGCTCGGCCAGGTCCGCCGGATGCGCGAAGCCGAGGCGGCCCAGCTCCTCGACCAGGCTTTCGCTGGAGACCGGCAGGGCCGGGGTCGAGCCGGACCCATTGCCGCCGCTCGCCGCGATCAGGGCGTCGTAGCGCTCCCCCACCGCCTCGGTGATCCCGGTGATCTCGGCCAGCAGCGCCTCGTGGCCCGGCAGGCCGTCGAGCTGCGCGACCCCGTCGATCGCCGCCCAGTCGGCCGGCAGCTTGTGGGTCTGCTGGTCGGAGACCATCTGCAGCCGGTGCTCCAGGGTGCGCAGGCGATCATAGCTTTCGCCCAGCAGCTTCGCGTCGGCGGCGGGGATGATCCCGGCCTCGGCCAGGGCGTCCAGGCTGGCCCGCGTGCCGCGCAGCCGCAGCGCCGGGTTGCGCCCGCCGTGGATAAGCTGGTGGGTCTGGGCGTAGAACTCGATCTCGCGGATGCCGCCGCGCCCCTTCTTGAGGTCGAAGCCGGGGCCGACCAGCATGGCGTGCTTGGTGGTGGAGCGGATCTGCGCGGTCAGCCGGCCGATCTCCGCGATCGCGCCGAAGTCCAGGCTCTTGCGCCAGACGAAGGGGCGGATCGCGGTGAGGAAGGCCTCGCCCCGCGCGATCTCCCCGGCGCAGGCGCGGGCGCGGATGAAGGCGGCCCGCTCCCAGGCGAGCGCGCTCGATTCGTAATGGGTCAGCGCCGCGTCGAACGAGATCGCCAGCGGGCTGACCTCCGAGGCCGGGCGCAGCCGCAGGTCGACCCGGAAGACGTAGCCCTCGTCGGTCTGGTGGGAAAGCGTCTCGATGATCTTCCGCGCGATCCGGTCCGCCGCCTCGCCCGGCTCGTCCCGCTCGCGCCGGGGCAGGGTGGCCGGATCGTAGAGCAGGATCGGATCGATGTCGGAGCTGTAGTTCAATTCGCCCGCGCCATGCTTGCCGAGCGCCAGGGCAATGAACCCGGCCGGCTCCGCATCGGGCACCCGCGCGCGGATCGCATCGGCGATCGCGGCGTCGAGCGCGCGGTCGGCCAGGGCGGTCAGCTCGCCCGTCACCCGGCCCAGCGGGAACGCGCCCGCAAGGTCGCCGATGGCGAGCGCCAGGGCGAAGGCATGACGCTCCCGGCGGAGCGCATGTTGCACGCTGGCTGCCCCGTTTCCGGCCGCCCGCGCCCAGGCCAGCGCTTCCTCGCCCTGCCCGGCGGCGAGCAATTCGGTCAGTTCCGGCAGCTTTTCCAGGGCCCGCGACAGGAAGGGGGCATGGGCATGGGCCCGCGCGATGGCGCCATTCCAGTCGGGAGCAGTCATCCCCCCGCCATGCCCCCTCACGCCGCTTCCCGCAAGCGCGAGCCTCGGCTAGAGCCGGGGCATGAGCCTGCATTTCCCCCCCGAATGGCATCCCCAGGACTGGCTGTGGATCGGCTTCCCCCACGACGCGAAGGAGTGGCCCGGCTTCCTGCCCCAGGCGCAGGAGCAGATCGCCGCCTTCGCCAGCGCCGTGGCCGAAAGCGGCCAGGAAGCGCGCCTGATCGTCCGCGACGAAGCCAACGAGGCGCGGGCGCGGGCGCTATGCTCCGCCAAGGTCAGGCTGGAACGCCGCGTCTACGGCGACGTCTGGCTGCGCGACACCGGGCCGCTGGTGATGACCGACGGCGCGCACCGCATCGCCCGCCGCTTCGGCTTCAACGGCTGGGGCGGGAAATACGTCATGGCCGGGGACCAGACCATCGGCGCCGAGCTGGCCCACGACGCCGCGCTCCACGTCACCAATTGCGACTGGATCCTGGAAGGCGGCGCGCTCGACACCGACGGGACCGGGCTGGTCGTCACCACCGAGCAATGCCTGCTCAACCCCAACCGCAACCCCGAGCTGGGCCGCGAGGACATCGCCTGGCGGCTGAAGCGCGACCTCGGCTTCGACCGCGTGCTGTGGCTGGGCGACGGGCTGCTCCACGACCACACCGACGGCCATGTCGACAACCTGGCCCGCTTCGTCGCGCCCAACGTCCTGGCCCTGCCCCGCGCGACCGGCGCGGACGATCCCAACGCCGAAATCTACGCCGACGCCAGGGCCCGCGCCGAGGATTTCGGCGTGACCGTGCGCGAAGTCCCCTCGCCCGGCCGGGTCGAGACGGATGGCCAGGTCGAGCCGGCAAGCTACATGAACTTCGCGGTGACGACGAAGCTGGTCGTGGTGCCGACCTATGGCACCAGGCACGACGCGGACGGCGTGGCCGCCATCGCCGAGCTGTTCCCGGACCGCGAGGTCATCGGCTTGCCTGCCGACGCGGTCCTGGCGGGCGGCGGCAGCTTCCACTGCGCCAGCCAGCAGATGCCCAAGTTGCGATCCGGGTTTTAACCCTTCGCTAACCGGTCGGATGCATCATCGTGTCATGGCTCGCGCTATCGACCCCATTGCCCGGTATTGGGCTCCGACCTACCGCCCCGCGTTAATCGAAGCGCTGCGCATGCTGGTAGTCTGCGGCTGTGCCCTGGCCCTAATTGCTGCCGGATAATCGAAGCTAATCCGATCCCTTAAATCGATCAGCAGTCATACACAGGCTGTGGATAAACTTCACTTGACTCCAAGTGATATATGATTCCTAGGCTTGCATCTAGCCGATTCGCATGATACTGAAATTGCCAAGTGGATTGGGAGAGCCCGGTCGGCGTTATAGCCTCGGTGAGCTTCACCGGGGCTTTTCGCTTTCTTGGGGGTAAATTTTTAGGCCCCAATTCTCGTATCCTACGCCAAGTGCCTGACGACCGCCGCTGCAAAAGAATTTGCGCTTCAAAACATCGAATGCTCGGTTGTTTTGATCGGGGCGCAAATAACTCACACCAATCGGTCTTGCTACGAGATCGGCAAGCTGTAGGCCGGCCGAGTTAACCCCCTTGGCGGCAAAAATAATTTCGAATGGAAACTTTGTCCCTAGCCGGTTTGCACCCGCGCAAAGGCGCCGGAATTCCAATTCAAGCTCTTTGTCTTCCTTATCGCCACGCTTCTCAAAAACGATGTGCGTAAGGGCGTCCTCCTGCCCCTTCTCGGTCAAAAACTCCAATAGCGTTTCGACGCAGAATCCCAACGCAATATGATAAGGATTTTCTGGAATATCGCCTGATATTCCCAGCTTATTTTTATCTATGACGCACGATACCAAAATGAAATTACTATCATCAATAATAGTAGTCAGGTCATCGATGAATTTTTCACGATATGCGCGATCAGGAAAACGAAATACTCCCAATTCCTTACGTATTTCACGCTCGTGCAATATAACTATATCATGGCCAAATTTGTCGAACTTGAATTTCTCAATGGCTGGGACAACCGTATCCGCATAGTATCTTTGATTAAAGATGCAGAAAGACAGGACAAAAACTGGATATTCCGGGTCAATTTTCTGTAGTGAGTGGTCCCCACTTTCATCAACGTAGACGATAAACTTGCTTCGCTTATCGTCAACCGCCCCCGGTGCCTCAGTGTCCATTCGACTCTTCTAGCAAGAGGTAAAAAATTCGCAAAGATGCAACAATTCACCGCAGGTCCGGCGGAGTCGCCTCGGCCTTCAGCAGGGCGATCGCCTCGTCGAGGG
>CAZFPW010000132.1:1338-7539 GCA_964520765.1 uncultured Novosphingobium sp. | reverse complement strand
CGTGCTGGTCAGGAAGTTGACGTTGGCGTGGCCGTGCCCGTGGGGGATCGAGACGATCCCGCGCACCATGGTCGGGTCCAGCCGGGCCGGCAGGACGATCTCGCCCGACTTGTTGAACACCCGCACCGGCATGCCGTCCGCGATCCCGCGCTCGGCGGCGGTATCGGGATGCATCATCGCCTCGGCCGCCTCCCCCAGGAAATCGAGCGCGCCGTTGAGCTTCCGGCGCTGGCGCCGGGGCGTGTAGACCAGCTGCCGGGGCTGGCCGAGGCCCGCCTCGTCGAGGCGGCGCATCCGTTCCCACTGGCCGACGATCTCCGGCACGGCCAGGCGCCAGCCGCCCAGCCGCTCGAAATGCTTTTCCACCCAGGGGGCGGGGAACTCGATCGGAAACTCGACATAGCGCTTCTCCTGCACCTCGGCGAAGGAGCAGCGGCCGTATTCCATGAGCTTGGAGAGCATGAACTCGTCCGCGCCGGGCTCGCGATCGTCGCGCGGCACGTGGTTGGGCACGGGCAGGTCGGCCCGGCGCATGACCTCCGCGATGATCCACCAGGCGGAGCGCCGCTCCCCCATCGGCGCGACCAGGGCCGGGGTATATTGCAGGTTGGCGTTCCAGTGCAGCGTGTCCCAGCGGGTGAACTCGGCCCGCTCCAGCCCGTACTTGGGCGGCAGCACGTGGGTCGCGAGATCGACCGATTCGTTGTGGACGATGTCGAAGTTGACGTGGAGGTCGAGCTTGGCCGAGGCCGCGATCAGCGCGTTGGTGTCCGGGAACGAGCGGACGATATGGCCGCCGAAGTTGAAGAAGGCGCGGATGTTCCCCGCCTCGATCTCGTTCGGCAGGACGGCGCAGGGCCATTCGCCCATGATCCCCTTGGCGTCGGGCCGCGTCGGCGGGCCGGGGGTGAACGGGCTTTCCATGATCGGCAGCTCGATATGCTCGAACTGGTAGATCGAGCCGGGATGGAACCAGGCCCCGCCCGTCTCGTTCATCGAGCCGGTCAGGACCATGATCGTCCAGGCGAAGAACTGGGTCAGGTTGGCCCCGGCCGACATGGTGATGCCGGTGCCGGTCTCGATCGCGCAGCGCCCGTGGCGGCGGATCGCGTCGAGCAGGTCCTGGCAGTCCTCCTCGCTCACCCCGGCGACCCCGGCGGCCCTGGCGCGGTCCCAGCCCTCCAGGCTCTCACGCAAACGCTCCAGCCCCTGGACCGGCTGCTTGGGCGTCAGCGGGCCGTGGTCGATCAGCTCCTTCACGATCCAGGCGAGGATCGCATAGTCCTTGCCCGGATAGGGCGCGACGTGCCGGGTCGACATCCGGGCGCTCTCGGTCTGGACCGGGTCGAGCGTCCAGACCTCGCCCCGCTTGGCGACTTCCTTGATCTTGATGCCGGGCTGGAACATGCCGGTGTTGTGGGCATGGCTGACCATCGGGTTGGTCCCGATGTAGATCAGCAGCTCGACATTGGCGTAGTCGGTCCTGGGGCCGAGCGCGAAGGAGCCGGTCATCGCGCCCGCCAGCATCGACTTGCAGGTGCCGTCGTTGGTCAGCGGGCTGAACTTGGGCGGCCCGTCGAGCGCGGCGTGGAACGCCTCCTCCATCGCATAGCCGGAGCTGTCGACGCCAAGCCCGGAACCGAAATACATGCCGACCGCGCGCGGACCGTGGGCGTCGATCGTCTTGCGCAGCTTGCCCGCGATGTCGTCCAGCGCCTCGTCCCAGGATACGGGCACGAGCTTGCCGTTCTTGCGCATCAGCGGGCGGTCGATGGCGTCGGGATGGTGCAGGACCTGGCCCATCGAGCGCCCCTTGGGGCAGGTATAGCCCTTGGTCAGGGGATGCTCGAAATCGCCCTTGATCCGCAGGACCTGGTTGTCCTGCACGTCGACCGCGACCCCGCACTGGACCATGCAGATCCGGCAAAAGGTCTTCTTGGTCTCGACGGGGCTTTCGGACGGCTCCGCCTCGCCCGGTCGCTCCAGGACTGCCTGTTCGGCCATGGCCGTTCTCTCCCAGCATTTGCCGGCCCGGTACTTGCCGGTGGTGTGCGGCACCGCATCTTTGCCAGCTTCGCGAGCGACTATTTCACAACCCCTGACCCCTGTCACCTGGCATATTGTGTCAGACTTCCGGCTCGCCCCGCCGGAACCGCGACCCGCCTTGCGGGACGGCCACGGGTATGGAACAGCACGGCGATCCGCTCCGCCGAGGACAGCCTTACCCATGCCCAAGACCGACTCGATCCTCTCCCGCAACATCGCCCTGCTGATCGACGCCGACAATTCGCGCGCCGACAGCCTGGACGACGTGCTGACGATCCTGGGCGATCTCGGCACGGTGAACATCCGCCGCGCCTACGGCAACTGGAGCAAGCCGGGGCTCAAGGGCTGGTCGGCGATCATCCATCGCCACGCGATCGAGCCGCAGCAGCAGTTCGACATCACCAAGGGCAAGAACGCCACCGACATGCGGATGACCATCGACGCGATGGACCTGCTCTATGCCGGCCATGTCGACGGCTTCGGGATCATGTCGAGCGACAGCGACTTCATGCCGATCGCCATGCGCATCCGCCAGAACGGCCTGCCGGTCTACGGCTTCGGCTCCAGCAAGACGCCCGAGGGCTTTCGCCAGGCCTGCACCCGCTTCATCGACGTCAGCGCCGTCGCCGCGGCCGAGGCCGAGGTGGCGAAGGACGCCCCGGCGCGGACCAAGCCCGAGGTCGACGCCGACCTGATCAAGCTGCTGGGCGATGCCTGGAAGGCGTCCAAGCGCGACGAGAACGGCTTCACCACGATCTCGGAAATGGGCCAGCGCGCGGCCAACCGCTCCTCCTTCGACGCGCGCAGCTACGGCTTCTCGCGGCTGTCGGACCTGCTCGCCTCGCTGCCCAACTTCGAGGTGCAGAAGCGCGAAGGCGGAATGTACGTGAAGCGGGTGCGCTGAGGGGGCCATGCATCGCTACGACCGAGACATGCGCGCGCTGGCCCTGGGCTACGCCGCCCTGGCGGGCTCGGTCGATGCGGTCGGGTTCCTGAAATCGGGCGGCTTGTTCGTTTCGTTCATGACCGGCAATTCCACCCGGCTGGCGACCGGCCTGGCCCAGGGAACCTCGGTGGCGGCGGCCGCGGCGGCGCTCATCGCGCTGTTCGTGATCGGCGTGGTCCTGAACGTGATCGTCAGCGAAAGCGTTCCGGCGCTGCACCGGAAGGTCGCCGCGACGCTCGGCGTCTCGGCCCTGCTGATCGCCGCCGCCATCGCCGACGCCTGCGGGCTGCACCGCGGCGCCATCGCCTGCCTGTGCCTGGCGATGGGGGCCGCCAACGCGATATTCCGGCGCGACGGCGATGTCGGCATCGGCGTGACCTACATGACGGGAACGCTGGTCAGGCTCGGGCATCGGCTGGCGGACCGGCTGCGCGGCGCGCGGGACGCGGCCTGGGCGCCCTACCTGCTGCTCTGGCTCTCGCTGGTGCTGGGCGGGGTGATCGGCGCGCTGGGCTTCCTCTGGTCGGCGCAGCTCACCCTCTGGACGATAACCGCCGCCTCCCTGGCGCTGGTCGCGGTGACGCACCGCCTGACGCGCCATCGCCGCGGCCCGCCGCTCGTTCCCTAGGGCGCTTCCTCGGCCGGCGGCGCGCCGTCGCCCGCGCCCAGGGCGCGCTGCATGACGACGACGTCAAGCCAGCGCCCGTGCTTGCGCCCAACCGAACGGGTGCGCCCCACCTCGACGAAGCCGAACCGGCGGTGGAGCGGGATCGAGCCGCCCTCGCCGTCCCCGGTCGGCGCCACGATCTGCGCGATCATCTGCCGGAAGCCGGCGCGCTCGGCCGCCGCGACCAGGGCGGCGAGCAGGCGGGCGCCGATGCCCTGCCCCAGCCGGTCGTGGCGCAGGTAGATCGAATCCTCGCAGGTGAAGCGATAGGCCTCGCGCGGATGGAACGCCCCGGCATAGGCATAGCCCGCCAAGGCGCCGCCGGCTTCGCGGGCGACCAGCCAGGGATGGCCGGCGCCCTGCACCTTGGCCAGGCGGCGGGCGATCTCCTCGGGCGCGGGCGGCGCGATCTCGAACGTCGCGACGCCGTGGCGCACGTGATGCGCATAGATCGCGGCGATCCCGGCCGCGTCGGCGGGCGTCGCGGCGACAATGGTGATCCCGTCCGTCATGGCCCCGCGTGATGGCGCCGCCAACCGCATTGCGCAATGGCCGCAAGGCGCTACACCCCCTCGACATGACCGGGCGGCAAATCGATTTCGCGTTCGTTGAAGGGGGCCTGATCGCGCTCGCCCCGCGCTGGTCGCCGCGCGCGCGCCGCGGCGCGCCGTCGGGTCGCCTTCCTGTGCCATCCGGTCGCCTGCTGGCTGCCCGAAATCGGCCCCGAGGGCAGGCGGGATGAGCCGCGCCTGCGTCATCGGCGCGGGGCTCGGCGGGCTGGCCCTCGCCATCCGCCTCCAGAGCGCGGGCATCGACACGACCGTGATCGAAGCCCGCGACAAGCCCGGCGGACACGCCTATTTCTGGGAAAAAGACGGCTTCACCTTCGACGCCGGGCCAACCGCGATCACCGATCCGGCCAGCCTCCACGACCTCTGGGCGCTGACCGGCCACGACCTTGCCGAAGACGTCGAGCTGCTGCCGGTCTCCCCCTTCTACCGCCTCACCTGGCCCGACGGCACGACCTTCGATTTTTCCAGCGACGAGACGGAAGTCCGCCGCCAGATCGGCAGGATCGCGCCGGGCGACCTGCCCGGTTACGAGGCCTTCGCCGCCTATGCGGCACAGGTCTATCACCAGGGCTACGTCCGCCTCGGCGCCATGCCGTTCCTGAGCTTCTCCACGATGCTCAAGGCCGCCCCGGCCCTGGCCCGGCACCAGGCCTGGCGCTCGATCCATGCGATGGCCGGGAGCTTCGTGAAGGACAAGCACCTGCGCGAGGCGCTGAGCTTCCACACCCTGCTCGTCGGCGGCAATCCGCTGACCACCAGCGCGATCCACGCCCTGGTCCACAAGCTGGAAAAGGACGGTGGAGTGTGGTGGGCCAAGGGCGGCACCAACCGCCTGGTTGCGGGCATGGTCCGCCATTTCGAGCGGCTCGGCGGCACGCTCCGGCTCGGCGATCCGGTGGTGCAGGTCCACACCCTGGGCAACCGCGCGACCGAGGTCGAGACCCGCAGCGGCCGGACCGAACGGTTCGACGCCGTGGCCAGCAACGCCGATGTGATGCACACCTACCGCGAGCTGCTGGCAAGCAGCCCCCAAGGCCCGCGCATGGCCCGGAAGCTGGCGAAGAAGCGCTTCTCCCCCAGCCTGTTCGTGGTGCATTTCGGGGTCGAGGGCACCTGGCCCGGCATCCCGCATCACACGATCCTGTTCGGCCCGCGCTTCAAGGGCTTGCTGGAGGACATCTACGACCACGGCGTCCTGCCGCAGGACTTCGCGATCTATCTCCACCACCCGACCGTGACCGATCCCAGCGTCGCCCCGCCGGG
The DNA here is from genome assembly GCA_964520765.1 of uncultured Novosphingobium sp. GTDB lineage: Bacteria > Pseudomonadota > Alphaproteobacteria > Sphingomonadales > Sphingomonadaceae > Novosphingobium. The sequence goes on along the minus strand of CAZFPW010000132.1, from coordinate 2,045 downwards.
CAAGAGCACCTTCCATGCGCTGGTCCCGGTCGCCCACCTGGGCAAGCTGCCGATCGACTGGGCCCAGGTCGGCCCGCTGCTGGAACGGCGCATCATCGACGAGGTCGGGCGGCGCTTCATCCCCGACATCCACGACCGCATCGTCACCAGGTTCCACTACACCCCGCGCGACTTCGCGCTCGACCTCAACACCTACCACGGCAGCGCCTTCAGCCTGGAGCCGATCCTGAGCCAGAGCGCCTGGTTCCGCGCGCATCACCGGGACGACCGGATCAAGAATTTCTACCTCGTCGGCGCCGCCACCCATCCGGGGGCAGGCATTCCCGGCGTCGTGGCCGGCGCCAAGGCGACCGCCCGGCTGATGCTCGAAGACCTGGGGTGAGGCGTCTCGCCGTCTATTGCGGCTCGGCCGCGCCGGCGGACCCGCGCTGGGTCGCCCTGGCCGGCGAGGTCGGCCGCGCCCTCGCCCGGCGCGGGGTTGGCGTGGTCTATGGCGGGGGCAAGCTTGGCCTGATGGGCGCCCTCGCGGAAGGCGCGCTGGCCGAGGGCGGCGAGGTGATCGGGGTGATTCCTGCCGCGCTGGTCGATCGCGAGCTGGCCAATCCGGCCTGCACCGAGCTGCGCGTCGTCGACGGCATGCATGCGCGCAAGCTGGCCTTCACCGAGCTTTCGGACGGCTTCCTCACCCTGCCCGGCGGCGTCGGCAC
>CAZFPW010000132.1:0-1238 GCA_964520765.1 uncultured Novosphingobium sp. | reverse complement strand
CCATGCTGCGCAGCAAATCATTCCCTAGCCAAGAAATTCAGCCAGTTCCGCCTGCTGCGCCGCGGAGAGGCGCAGGCCCAGCTTGGTCCGCCGCCACAGCACGTCGTCAGCGGTCCGCGCCCATTCCTCGCGGCGGAGATAGTCCACTTCCGCAGCGCTGAGCCCGGCCCCGAAATCGCGGCCGAGGTCGCTCCATTGCCGCGCCGCGCCCAGCCAGTCGAACGCGCGGGTGCCATAGGATCGGGCGAGCCGGCCGGTATCGAGCGCGGACAGGAAGGGATAGCGCGCGCGCAACTCGTCCGCGAGCGCCGCCGCGCCGTCCATGGGGAAGTCCCCGCCGGGCAGCGGCCTGGTCTTCGTCCAGGCAGGCCCGGTGAGGGCCGGAACGCGCGCGGCGAGCAGATCGACCGCCTCCTCGCCCAGATGCCGATAGGTCGTGATCTTGCCGCCATAGACGCTGAGCAGCGGCGCGCCCTCCCCCGGCTCCGACAGGTCGAGCCGATAGCCGCGCGTCGCCGCTTCCGGCCGGCCGGAGCCATCGTCGATCAGCGGCCGCACGCCGGCATAGCTCCACACCACGTCGGCGGGCGTGATGGCCTGCGCGAAGTAGCGGCTTGCTCCTTCGCAGAGATAGGTGATCTCCTCGGCGCTGGCATGGACTTCGGACAGCGGGCCGTGGTGATCGGCGTCGGTCGTGCCGATCAGGGTGAAGTCGCGCTCATAGGGGATCGCGAAGAAGATGCGGCCGTCGGGCAGCTGGAAGAAATAGGCGTAGGCGTGATCGAACAGCTTCGGCACGACGATGTGCGAGCCCCGCACCAGCCGCATCCGGTAATCGGGCGCATCACCCACGAGCCGCTCGACCTCGATCACCGCCGGTCCGGCGGCGTTGACCAATGCATGGGCGCGGAACTCGCCCGCCGGGGTCTCGATCAGCCAGTGGCCGCCCTCGCGCCGTGCCGCCGTCAACGGAGTCCGGGTGCGGACCTCGGCGCCGTGCTCCTTCGCGTCCAGCGCGTTGAGCACCACCAGGCGCGCGTCGTCGACCCAGCCGTCCGAATATTCGAAGCCGATGCGATAGCCGGGCCTGAGCGGCGCGCCGGCCGGATGGTTCGCCAGCCGCACGGTATCGGTCGCGGGCAGGCGCTTCCGGCCGCCGATATGATCGTAGAGGAACAGGCCCAGGCGCAGCAGCCAGGCCGGGCGCAGGCCCTTGGCATGGGGCAGGACGAAGCGCA
>CAZFPW010000131.1:6351-7554 GCA_964520765.1 uncultured Novosphingobium sp. | reverse complement strand
TAATTCCGGAGGGGCTCGATCCGGAATTTGGAATAGAGCCGGGTACTGAAGACTGCAATTGGAGACTGACCATGACCTTCATCAACAAGCTTATCCGTGACGAAGCTGGCGCGACCGCCATCGAATACGGCCTGATCGCCGCCCTGATCGCGGTTGCCGCGATCGCCGCGATGCAGGGCCTCGGCAACCAGCTGAAGAGCACCTTCGAAAAGTCTTCGTCGTCGATGTCCGGCGCGCCGGCGGCGTAAGCCGACGAGAAGTCGAACGAATGGGGGCGGCAGGGAAACCTGCCGCCCTTTTTCGTGCGCGTCAGCCGGCGCGGCGCGCCAGGGGATGGCGCGCATTGACCAGGGCCACCAGGCGCGCGCTGTCGACGTGGGTGTAAATCTGGGTCGTCGCGATGTCCGCGTGGCCGAGCAGGGTTTGCAGCACGCGCAGATCCGCCCCGCCCTCCAGCAGGTGGGTCGCGAAGGCGTGGCGCAGGACGTGGGGCGAGACCCGGGCCGGATCGATCCCGGCGCGCCCCGCCAGCTCCCGCAGGAGCTGGAACAGGCGCACCCGGGTAAGATGGCCCGCCATGCCGCGCGAAGGGAACAGCAGGCGCGAACCCGCGGGCCGCACCGCCACCCACCGCGACAGCGCCTGGCGGGCGCGGTTGCCGACGGGGACCATCCGCTGCTGCCCGCCCTTGCCGGTCACCGTCAGGAACGGCGCGTCGCGCGGCACGGCGGCAAGCGGCAGGGCGACCAGCTCGCTGGCCCGCAGGCCCGAGCCATAGAGCAGCTCCAGCAGGGCCAGCAGCCGCACGGCTTCGGGCAGGTCGCCGGCGGCCTCCTCCTCGGCGCGGGCGAACAGGCTGTCGACCTCGGCATGGCTGAGCACGCGCGGCAGCGGCCGCCGGCTGCGCGGCCGGGGCAAGGCGGGAGAGGGATCGTCCCCGCGCCACCCCTCGTCGACCAGGAAGCCGAAGAACTGCCGCAGGGCGGAGCACTTGCGCGCCAGGCTGGCCGGCGCGAGATCGGCCCAATAGCCGCCGAGCTTCGCCAGCCCCTCGGCGTCGGTCAGGACGAGGTCGCCGATCAGCTCCTCGGCGCCCTCCAGGTCGCGGCGATAGGCGGCGATGGTATTGGGCGAAGCGCCGCGTTCGGCGGCCAGCATCGCAAGGAAGGAAGGAATCGCGCCGGGCGCGCTCACGCCCCGGCC
>CAZFPW010000131.1:4884-6251 GCA_964520765.1 uncultured Novosphingobium sp. | reverse complement strand
GCCACGGCCTCGGCGGCGATCATCCGCGCCTCGGCGGTCAGGCCCACGCGGTTGAGCGCGGAAACGATGTGGAACAGGTAGCGCGGGGTCATCTTGTCCCACCCCTCGCCCTGCATGCCCAGCGCGGCGAGCAGGCAGACCAGTGCCTGGTTGTCGACCTCGGCGGCGCGGTCGATCAGCCGCGTCCAGCGCGATTGACCCGCAAGGTCGATCTGGAGCTTGCCGGCCAGGGAAGCCCGCTCGTTGTCCTGGATACGCCCCAGGCCCGCCAGCCCGGCGACCAGGAAGGCGGACTTGCGGCTGCCCTCGCTCTCGTCGTCGCCCAGGAAGGTGTCGATCGCGGAACCGCTTACCGGCACCTGCCCGCGCGGATCGGCCAGCGCGAGCAAGGCCCAGCCCTCGCTCCCTTCGTCGACCACGCCGGCCCAGCGCAGGGCATTGGCGTCCAGCCCGGCGGACAGCATCGCCGCGATCAGCGGCGCGGCATCGGCGGAAAGGCCGTTCGACGCCGGCAACCGCGCCGCCGCATAGGCGGTGAGCACCTGGCGCGAATAGCGCTGCCGGGGATCGCCCGCGCCGTCCCAGATCGTGCGAATCGCCGCCAGGCGCGCCTCCGGCGTCTCGGCCACGTAGGAATCGCGCAGCTTCGCGGCGCGATCGGCCCATTCGCCCGTCACATCGTCGGTATCGAAGATCTGGCTATAGAGGTCGACCATCGCCGCGCTGGAGAGCACGCCGGCGGAACCGGCCCGGTCGGCGGCGACGGCCCGGTCCTTGAGCCCGGCCATCGGCGCGGTCGCGGTGATCGCCGCATACTTCGTCCCGGCTTCCTTCATCAGGGCCTCGGGCGGCATCGCGCCCGTCCCCAGCGCCATGGCATAGCGGAACGGCGTGAGGTCCTTCACCTCGGCCCAGTCGATCGTCACCGCGCGCTTGGCCTTGCCCGCCGCGCCCGCGTATTTCTGCGCGAGCAGCATGTCGATTTTGGGCAGGGCGCCGGCCCGGGTCTGGCGGTCGAGCTGCGCCAGGGCGGCGCTCTCATCGCCCGAGAAGGCCATGCAGAGCGATTTCAGCACCTGCCACTGGGCATCCTTGCGCGTCCCGCCCTGGACCGACATCAGCGGACAGAGCCCGGTCAGGTCGGCCGTGGCGAGGTAGCTTTCCAGCGCCGCCTGGGTCAGCCCCGGCGTGTAGTTGGCGACGTCGACGTCCTGGACCAGCGCCCGCGCCGCCTCGCCCTCACCCATCCGCACCAGCAGCGCGGCGCGCATCGCGACGAAATCGGCCGGGTTCATCCCCGCCGGCGCATCGAGGCGCGAGGCCAGGGCCCGGCGCAGCAGGATATGGCCCCAGCGCGAGACGAGCTG
>CAZFPW010000131.1:2554-4784 GCA_964520765.1 uncultured Novosphingobium sp. | reverse complement strand
GCATCCTGGGCGATCGCCCAGGCCGAGGTCAGGGCCAGGGCGCCGCCGATCAGCAGGCCCGCGCGTTGGACGGCGCGCTTCACTTCGCGGCCTCCGGCACGGTCACGGGGACGGCGATTTCCCGCAGGGGCTCACGCCCGCCGTCGATCCAGGCATAGGCCAGCAGGCCCAGGACCAGCGCCACCACTATCGCCACGATCCCTTTCCCGCGCATTCCCGCCGCCACGCTCAACCTTCCTGAAAACTCGCCCGCTCAACTTGCACGGCGGACTAGCCCATCTATAGGCAGCGCTGCAATGGAAGTCGACGAGACCATGCCCGATGCCGCGGCGCTCATCGCGCTTACCCGGCGGATCGACCGGCCGATCGTGCTCGTCGGCATGATGGGCGTCGGCAAGTCGAGCGTCGGCAAGCGCCTCGCCGCCGCCCTGGACATGCCCTTCGTCGACGCCGACGACGAGATCGAGAAGGCCGCCAAGCTGACCATCCCCGAAATCTTCGAGGCATTCGGCGAAACCGGCTTCCGCGACGGCGAGCGGCGGGTGATCGCCCGGCTGATCGACCAGGAGCCCAAGGTCGTCGCGACCGGCGGCGGAGCATTCGTCAACCCGGAGACGCGGGCGTTGATCCTGGCCAAGGCCATCACCATCTGGCTCGACAGCGATGTCGAGACGCTGCTCGAACGGACCGGCCGGCGCAGCAACCGCCCGCTGCTGCAACAGGGCGACCCGCGCGAGACGCTGACCCGGCTCAAGGCGGAGCGCGAGGCGGCCTATGCCGAGGCGCCGATCCACATCACCAGCGGGCCGGGCACCCACTCCCGCACCGTTGCCAAGGTATTGAGGGGAATAGACGAATGGCTGTGATCCCCGTCGACATCGCGGGCCGCCCCTACGAGGTGCGCGTCGGCGCCGGCCTGCTGGCCGAACTGGTCGAGAACTGCCGCGGCAAGCTGCGCAAGCCCGATGTGGCGGTGGTCACCGACGAGACCGTCTATCGCCTCTGGGGCCCGGTCGTGCAGGCCGCGCTCCACGACGCCGGCCACGCGCCGCACTGGCGCGTCCTGCCCGCGGGCGAGGCGACCAAGAGCTGGGACGAACTGTCGCGCCTGGTCGACTGGCTGCTCGACCTGGGGATCGAGCGGGGCGATCACATCCTGGCGCTGGGCGGCGGGGTGATCGGCGATCTCACCGGCTTCGCCGCCGCCATCCTCAAGCGCGGCTGCAACTTCATCCAGCTGCCCACGACCCTGCTCGCCCAGGTCGACAGCTCCGTGGGCGGCAAGACCGCGATCAACACCCCGGCGGGCAAGAACCTGGTCGGGGCGTTCCACCAGCCCGCCCTGGTCCTGGCCGACCTGGCCGCGCTCGACACCCTGCCCCCGCGCGAGCTGCGCGCCGGCTATGCCGAGGTCGTGAAATACGGCCTGGTCGGCGATCCCGGCTTCTTCGCCTGGTGCGACGAGCACGGCGCGGCCTTGCTGGCCGGCGACGGCACCCTGCGCGAATATGCGGTCGCCCACAGCGTCGCCCACAAGGCGCGGATCGTTGCCGAGGACGAGTTCGAGAAGACCGGCACCCGCGCCTTGCTCAACCTCGGCCACACCTTCGGCCACGCGCTGGAGGCCCAGACCGGCTTTTCCGGACGCCTGCTCCATGGCGAGGCCGTAGCCCTCGGCATGGTCCTCGCCGCGCGCTATTCGGCGCGCCGGGGCCTGATGCCCCGGGCCAGCGCGGACCACGTGGCCGACCACTTCGCGCGGATGGACATGATCGGCGAAATCACCGAACTGGGCCTCAATTGCGACGGCAGGGCCCTGACCGACCACATGCTCCACGACAAGAAGATGGACGCGGGCACCCTGCCCTTCCTGCTGATGAAGGGCATCGGGGAGACCTTCCTGGCGAAGGACGTGGACCTGGCCGACGTGGCGGCGTTCCTCGACGAGGAGCTGGCGCGGTAGGGTCACCGACCAGCGCACCTCCGTACAACAAACTCCGCTCAGCCTGAGCTTGTCGAAGGCTACGCGCGAACCTTTGCCCCAAGCTCCCTGAACCTAAGGGTGCGGGTAATGCGTGGCCTTCGACAAGCTCAGGCTGAGCGGGGGTGGGTAAAATACCGCGCTTCCCGCACTATCGCAGAGAGCGGGTCGCGGATTCCATTTTCCTACAACAGGGCGCCTGTGGTTCAACCTGACGGATGCCGCGCTTCGCCTTCCTCGACGGTCCCT
>CAZFPW010000131.1:256-2454 GCA_964520765.1 uncultured Novosphingobium sp. | reverse complement strand
GCGACAATGCGGCATGGTCCCCGCGCCGCGCCGCCGCGCGGCCATCGGCCGGGGTGCCGAGCGGCTTCATGTGGCGATAGGCGATCCCCGCCTCTTCCGCCGCGCTCCGCAGGGAGGACTTGGAAAAGCCGGGGCGGCGCGAGAGCGGGAGGTAGCGGATGTCGGCCAGGACCTCCACGCCCGCCCCCTTCAGCGCGTCGATCACGCCGGCTTGCGTGGCTTGCTCGTAACCGATGGTCCAGATCGTGGGCATGGACCGTAGTTAGGGAACCCGGCCTATCCGAACAATGCCACGGACTGGATCGCGGACAGCACCGGCTCGCCAGCCGAGTTCCAGAGCTGCATCTGCTGGCTGGAGCACCCGGCCTCCGCATAGGTGCCGACCGAGCGGAGCAGCCACCAGCCGTCCCGCGTCGCGGGCCGGGGCGTCAGCATGTTGACCTGCCAGGTCATCGAGCTGACCGCCACGCCGGGCTGCATCAGGGGCAGGACGCCCGGCGGCACCGCATCCGCGCTGAGCAGTGGGGCGATGGCCGGATCAAGGGCCGCATGGTCCCTGGGCCGCACCCACCAGCAGATTTCGGGCTCCGGCCGCTCGCCCTTCGGCAGGGCGAAGCGGGCCTCGAAATGGTGGCGGATGAAGGCGGGCGAATGGGGATTGGGCACCAGCGGCCGGGCTTCGTCCACCGGCACCAGCGCGGCCGGAGGGCCGCAGTCGTTGAGGTGCAGGCCGCTTTCCACCGGCCCCATGAAGACGAAGGTCGCGGCAAGCCCGACCTCGCCCCCAGCGCCATCGGCGCGGAGCAGCTCGGCGGAGGCCCAGGTCGCGTTCTTGCCCCGGCGCAGCACCCGCGCCCGCGCCTCGATCCTGCCGTAGAGCGGCCCGACGAAGGCGATCTGGGCCGAGCGCAGCGGCGGCAGTTCCCCGCCCACCCGCTGCGCGGCGGCCAGGGCCAGCGCGGCCGAGAACCCGCCATAGCCGGTGCGCCCCTGGTGCCAGGTTTCCGGCACGGCCAAGGCGAACCCGTCGTCGCGCGGCTCGGCCTCCTGCAATAGAGCGCCCAGGCTCATTCCATTTCGAGGATGATCGCGTCGACCGCCAGGCTTTCGCCGGCCTTGGCGTTGACCGCCTTGACCGTGCCGGCCTTCTCGGCGCGCAGGATGTTCTCCATCTTCATCGCCTCGACCACGGCGAGCGGTTGGCCGGCCTCGACCTTGTCCCCTTCTCCGACGTTGAGCGAGACCAGCAGGCCCGGCATCGGACAGATCAGGTACTTGGAGAGGTCCGGCGGAATCTTCTCGATCATGTGATCGGCCAGATGGGCGAAGCGCGCCGGCAGGATCTCGACCCTATGGATCGCGCCGCGGGTGGTCATCTTCAGGCCGGTGCGGGTCGGCTCGATCTTCACGGCGATGTCCTCGCCATCCACCTCGGCTTCGACCAGCCTGTCGCCCGGCGCATATTCCATCGCCAGGTCCACGGCCTTGCCGTCGACCGTGATCTCCTCGTCCCCAAGCTCGACCGCGAAGGTCTGCCCGGCGATCTTGACCTGCCATTCGGACGGCGGCGGCAGGTGGTGGGCAAGCTGCCCGTCGACCTGCCGCGCCCGGTCGGCCCGCGCCGTGGCGACGAAGCCGGCCACCGCCGCCAGCTTGCCCTTGAGTTCGTCGGAGGTCGCCGCGCCGGAGAAGCCTTCCGGGTATTCCTCGGCGATGAACCCGGTGGTCAGCTCGCCCGAGCGGAAGCGCGGGTGCTGCATGATCGCGGAGACGAAGTCGATGTTGTGGCCCAGCCCCTCGATCTCGAAGGCGTCAAGCGCGGCGATCTGGAGGTCCGCCGCCTCGTCGCGGGTCTTGCCCCAGGTGATCAGCTTGGCGATCATCGGATCGTAGAACATCGAGACCTCGCCGCCTTCATAGACGCCGTCATCCACGCGCACGCCGTCCACGCCACGCCGGCCATTCGCCGCGCCGTCATCGGTCCAGCCATCGACCGGCGGACGATAGCGCGAGAGCCGGCCCGTCGAGGGCAGGAAGCCGCGATAGGGATCTTCGGCATAGACGCGGTTCTCGATCGACCAGCCGTCGATCTTCACGTCATCCTGGCCGAACGCCAGCTTCTCGCCCGCCGCGACGCGGATCATCTGCTCGACCAAGTCGACGCCGGTGATCGCCTCGGTCACGGGATGCTCGACCTG
>CAZFPW010000131.1:0-246 GCA_964520765.1 uncultured Novosphingobium sp. | reverse complement strand
CCCGCCTCCAGGTCGAGCATCCCGTGACCGAGGCGGGTGTTCATCTCCAGGAAGTAGAAGGACTCGCCGCTCGGGTCCGCGCCCGAGACGATCAGCTCGACCGTGCCGGCGCTGTAGTAGCCCACCGCCTTGGACAGGGCGACGCACTGCTCGCCCATGGCTTTCCGCATCTTCGGCGTGACGAAGGGCGAAGGCGCTTCCTCCACCACCTTCTGGTGGCGGCGCTGGATCGAGCATTCGCGCTCG
>CAZFPW010000130.1:4611-7560 GCA_964520765.1 uncultured Novosphingobium sp. | reverse complement strand
TGGACGTCGACGCCAACGTCCTGCCGATCTACGACTGCACCCGCATCCATGCCGAAGCGGCGGCGGACTGGATCATGGGGGGCGATTGAGCAAATCCTCTCCTTTCGGGGGAGGTGGCAGCCCGCAGGGCTGACGGAGGGGGCGCGGCTGGGCGATGCGGGACCATACGGGGAAGGCATTGCAGTCGGCTCGAAAGCTCCGGAAGCAGATGACGCTGCCCGAGGTGTTGCTCTGGCGTATCCTGAAGGAGCGGCCCAACGGCGTGAAGTTTCGCAAGCAGCATCCGATAGGGGCCTATGTCGCTGATTTCTTTTGCGCCGAACGGCGGTTGATCATTGAGATCGACGGTATTGCGCACGATATGGGCGATCGGCCCCAGCGGGATCGGCGAAGGGATGAAAGGTTGCGTGAAGCGGGGTTTGAGGTTTTGCGGTTGCCGGCTTCGGAGGTGTTGAAGGACGTATCCGCCGCGGCGGACGCAATCGTTCGGGCATGCCGTGCCGCGCCCCCTCCGTCAGGCGCTTCGCGCCTGCCACCTCCCCCGGAAGGGGAGGATCGTTCATGATTCGCGCCCCCTTCGCCTGCGATCCCGCGCGCAGCCGGGGGCGGGAGTTTCCCATCGAGGGCGCGCTCGCGCGGGGGCCGCGGTCCGACTATCAGCGCGACCGCGACCGGATCATCCATTCGATCTCCTTCCGCCGGTTGCGGCACAAGACCCAGGTGTTCGTCGCGCCCGATGGCGATCACTATCGCGTGCGCCTGACCCACAGCCTGGAAGTCGCGCAGATCGGCCGCGTCATCGCCCGCGCGCTCGGCCTGGACGAGGATCTGACCGAGGCCCTGTGCCTGGCCCACGACATCGGCCACCCGCCGTTCGGCCATGCCGGAGAGGATGCCCTGAACGCGGCCTTGCAGGCGTTAGGCGGCTTCGATCACAACGCCCATTGCCTGCGCACGCTGATGCGACTGGAATCGCCCTATTGCGAGCATGACGGGCTGAACCTGACCTGGGAACTGGTCGAAGGCCTGGCCAAGCACAACGGCCCCGTCCTCAGCCCGAACTGGGCGCTGGCGGAGCTTGACGCCGCCTGGTCGCTCGACCTCGCCCAATGGCCTTCGCTCGAGGCCCAGGTCGCCGCGCTGGCCGACGACATCGCCTATGACAACCACGACATCGACGATGGCCTGCGTGCCGGGTTCCTCGGGCTCGACGAGCTGCTGGAGCTGGATTTCGTGGCCGAGCAGTGGCGTGCGGTGGAGCGGCGCTTTCCCGGCGCCCCGCGCGACCGGCAGCTTCGCGAGCTGGTCCGCAGCCAGATCGGCCTGATGGTCAACGACCTGATCGCGGAGACCCGCGCCCGCACCGCCGGGTTCGCCAGCGTCGACGATGTCCGCGCCGCGCCCGGCCGTTCCGCCGCCTTCTCCGCCGAGCTGGCCGAGGCCGAGCGCAAGCTCAAGCGCTTCATGTACGACAAGCTCTATTACCACCCGGAGCAGATCGCGACGGCGGAGCGCGCGCGGGAGGTCACGGCCAAGCTCTACGCCGCCTATGCCCAGGAACCCGCGCTGATGAACGACGGCTGGGCGCAGGCCCTGCCGCCGGAGGAGCCGCAGCGCAGCCGCCATATCGCGGATTTCATCGCGGGCATGACCGACCGCTACGCCATTGCCGCCCACGCTCGGATCTATGGCCGGACGCCCGAGGGGCTGCAGAATGTCTAGCCGGCGCAAGGGGTTCGACAGCGGGCGAACCGCCCGCTAGAGGCTCCCGCGAGGGGAGAGGAGACACCTTGACGCCAACCCGCATCTGTCTCGTCGGCGCGACCGGCCTGGTCGGTTCGCGGCTGATCGCCGCTTCGGTCGGGCGTTCCGATGTCCGCCTGGTCGCGGTGGCGCGGCGTGAGGTGCCCCTGCCCAAGGGCGCGCGGATGGAGGTGCTCGTCGCCGACACTTCGGGCTGGGCCGACGCGATCGCGGCGACCAATGCCAAGGTGATGGTCTGCGCGCTCGGCACGACGTGGCAGAAGGCGGGCAAGGACGAGGCGGCGTTCCGGGCGGTGGATCACGACCTGGTGCTCGACTGCGCCCGCGCGACCAAGGCGGCGGGCATCCCGCATCTGATCCTGGTATCCTCCGCCGGGGCCGACCGCCATTCGCGCAGCCGCTATCTCAGGGTTAAGGCCGAGACCGAGGACGCCGTGGTGAAGCTGCATATCAAGCGGCTGGACATCCTGCGCCCCGGCCTGCTGGTCGGCCGCCGGGCCGAGGCGCGCCCGCTTGAGCGCCTGGCCATGCTGGCCAGCCCGCTTGCCGACATGGTGATGCTGGGCGGCGCGGCCCGGTTCCGCTCGATCAAGGCGGACATGCTGGTCCAGGCGATCTTCAGCCTCGCCCGCGAAAAGGCCGGCGGGCGCTTCGTCCATGAGGGCGAGATGCTGCACCGCGCGGCCCGGCGTGGATTACTCCCGCTGCCCGGTTGACTCTGGCGGCGGGAACGCCACCTGTGAAACGCACCCAAGCGGAGCCCTGCGGTGTGAGCCAGACCCTCGATCCCGAACCCGACGACGATCTCGAACCGGCCGAGCCGCTGGTCCTGCCGCTCGACGCCTGGCACCGGGCGAAAGGCGCGCGGATGGTCGAGTTCGCCGGCTATCAGATGCCCGTCCAGTACGAGGGGATCATTGCCGAGCATCTCTGGACGCGGGAGAATGCCGGGCTGTTCGACGTCAGCCACATGGGGCAGCTCGGCGTGGCGGGGGAAGGGGCGGCGGAAGCGCTGGAGGCTCTGCTGCCGGGCGATATCTCCGCGCTCAAGCCCGGCCACATGCGCTATTCGCTGCTGCTGAACGAGGATGGCGGCATCCTCGACGACCTGATGGTGCTCTACACCGGCCGTGACTATTCCGTGGTGGTCAACGGCGCGACCAAGTGGGACGACATCGGCCACCT
>CAZFPW010000130.1:1788-4511 GCA_964520765.1 uncultured Novosphingobium sp. | reverse complement strand
GTGACTATTCCGTGGTGGTCAACGGCGCGACCAAGTGGGACGACATCGGCCACCTCCGCGAAGGTTTGCCCGACGCGATCACCCTGACCCATTTCGACGAGCAGGCGCTGCTGGCCCTGCAAGGCCCCAGGGCGGCCGAGGCGTTGGGCCGGATCGGGGTCCAGCCGCTGGAGGAGGGCGGCACGGCGCTGGCCGACCTCAGGTTCATGCGGGGCGATATCTACGGCTGGAATGGCATTCGCCTGGGCATCAGCCGCTCGGGCTATACCGGCGAAGACGGCTTCGAGATTTCGCTTCCGGCGGGCAGTGCCGTCGCGCTGGCGGATGCGCTGTGCGCATTGGAGGCGGTCAAGCCGGTCGGCCTCGGCGCGCGCGATTCGCTGCGGCTGGAGGCGGGACTGCCGCTATATGGGCACGACCTGACGGAGCGGATCGATCCGGTGAGCGCGGGCCTTGCTTTCGCGATATCGAAGCGTCGTCGGGTAGAGGGCGGCTTTCCCGGCGCGGAACGCATCCTGAAGCTGCTGGCCAAGGGCGCGCCCGCGGCGCGCGTCGGCCTCGCGCTCGAAGGCCGCATGGCCGCGCGCGAGGGCGCGGCGGTGTTCTTGGGCGGTGAGCAGGTCGGTCAGGTCACTTCGGGCGGCTTCTCCCCCAGCCTGCAACAGCCGATCGCCATGGCCTATGTCGATGCCGCGCTGGCCGTGCCCGGCACCGCGCTGGAACTGGACAATCGCGGCCGGCGCCTTGCCGCGCGGGTCGTCCCCATGCCCTTCGTCCCCCACCGCTATCACCGCTGAGGAACCGTCATGCCCCGCTTTTTCACCAAGGATCACGAATGGCTCGATGTCGAGGGCGGCACCGGCACGGTCGGCATCACCGACTATGCCCAGGGCCAGCTTGGCGACATCACCTTCGTCGAGCTGCCCGAGGTGGGCCGCCTGGTCGAGAAGGCGGAGAGCGTGGCCGTGGTCGATTCGGTCAAGGCCGCGTCGGACGTCTATTCGCCCGTCACCGGCACGATCAGCGACGCCAACGGCGCGCTTGAGGGGGAGCCGGAGCTGGTCAACAACGACGCCGAAACCGGCGGCTGGCTGTTCCGCCTGACCCTGGCGAACCCCGACGAGCTTGGCGAGCTGATGGACAAGGCGGCCTACGACGCATACGTCGCCGGGCTCTGAGACCATGCGCCACCTGCCCCTGACCGCGGCGGACCGGGCGGACATGCTCGCCATCATCGGCGCCGCCTCGGTCGAAGACCTGTTCGCGGACGTGCCCGCCTTCGCGCGGTTGCCCGGCCCGGTGCCGGGCCTGCCCAATCATGCCAGCGAGATGGCGGTGGAGCGGCACATGACCGCGCTCGCCGGCAAGAGCATGAGCGCGGGCTCCGTGCCGTTCTTCCTGGGGGCGGGGGCCTATCGCCATCATATCCCGGCCTCGGTCGACCACCTGATCCAGCGCGGCGAGTTCCTGACCGCCTATACGCCCTACCAGCCGGAGATCGCGCAGGGCACCTTGCAGGTCCTGTTCGAGTTCCAGACCCAGGTGGCGCGGCTGTTCGGGACCGAGGTGGCCAATGCCTCGATGTACGACGGCTCGACCGCCTGCTGGGAGGCGATCGCCATGGCCGGGCGGATCACCCGGCGAAAGCGGGCGGTGCTCTCGGGCGGGCTGCATCCGCACTACGTTTCGACAGTCCAGACCATGGCCAAGTTCACCGGCGACGCCATAGATGCGCGCCTGCCGGTGCTGGAGCGGGAGGCCGACGATGCGGCGGTGATCGCTGCGATTGACGAGGCGACCGCTTGCGTCGTGGTCCAGTATCCCGACGTGCTCGGCCGCATTCCCGACCTTGCCGCCATCGCCCAGGCCGCCCAGGCCAAGGGCGCGCTGCTGATCGCCGTGGTGACGGAGCCGGTGGCCTTGGGCCTGATCGCCTCTCCGGGCGATCTCGGCGCGGACGTGGTGGTGGGCGAGGGGCAGTCGCTCGGCGTGGGCCTGCAGTTCGGCGGGCCCTATCTCGGCCTGTTCGGGTGCCGCGAGAAGTTCGTGCGGCAGATGCCCGGAAGGCTCTGCGGCCAGACGGTGGATGCCGACGGCAAGCGCGGCTTCGTCCTGACCCTGTCCACGCGGGAACAGCATATCCGGCGCGAGAAGGCGACGAGCAATATCTGCACCAACTCCGGGCTGTGCGCGCTGGCCTTTTCCATCCACATGACCTTGCTGGGCGGGGAAGGGCTGGCCCGGCTGGCCAGGCTCAACCACCTGCGCGCCCGCGCCCTGGTCGACGCCCTGAGCAAGGTGCCCGGCGTGACCTGCCTCAACGACGCCTTCTTCAACGAGGTGACGCTGATCCTCCCCCGCGACGCCCGCGAGGTCGTGCGCGAGCTGGCGGACCGCCGCGTACTGGGTGGGGTTTCGCTCGGCCGGCTCTATCCCGCCGCCGACGGCCTCCATCGCGGCCTGGTCGTCACCGCGACCGAATGCACGACCGGCGAGGACATCGCCGCCCTGGCCCAGGCCCTGACGGAGGTGCTCGCATGAACGCGCCCAATGCTTCCGGCTGGCGGCCCGAGCTTGGCGCGCCGGGCATCGCCGCGATCCAGACCGCCAGCGGCGACCGGGGCCTGATGCTGGAAGAGCCGCTGATCTTCGAGCTTGGCCAGGGCACCAAGTGCGGCGTCGATTTCGAGGAGCTGGAAGGTGACGTCATGCCGTCGCTCGGC
>CAZFPW010000130.1:0-1688 GCA_964520765.1 uncultured Novosphingobium sp. | reverse complement strand
CAAGTGCGGCGTCGATTTCGAGGAGCTGGAAGGTGACGTCATGCCGTCGCTCGGCCGGCACCTGCGCGCCGCGCCGGTCGATCTGCCCGGCCTGACCGAGCCGGAGACCGTGCGCCATTACACCCGGCTCAGCCGGCAGAACTACGCGATCGACCTGGGGCCGTTCCCACTCGGCTCCTGCACGATGAAGCACAATCCTCGCCTCAACGAGAAGATGGCGCGCCTGCCGGGCTTCGCGGACGTCCATCCGCTCCAGCCGGTCCAGACCGTGCAGGGCGCGCTCGGCGCGATCAACGAGCTGGCCTGGTGGCTGATCGAGCTGACCGGAATGCACGGCGTCGCGATGACGCCCAAGGCCGGCGCCCATGGCGAGCTTTGCGGCCTGCTCTGCATCAAGTCGGCGATCCTGGCGCGGGGGGAGGATCGCCCGGTGATCCTGGTGCCCGAAAGCGCTCACGGCACCAATCCCGCGACGGCCGCCTTCGCCGGTTTCCGGGTGGAGAACATCCCGGCCACGCCGGCCGGCCGGGTGGACCTGGACGCGCTGCGCTCCCGCCTCGGCCCCGATGTCGCGGGGGTGATGATCACCAATCCCAACACCTGCGGTCTGTTCGAGCCCGAGATGAAGGCGATCTCCGACGCGGTCCACGCCGCCGGCGGCTATGTCTATTGCGACGGCGCGAACTTCAACGCGATCGTCGGCAAGGTCCGCCCCGGCGACCTTGGCGTCGATGCCATGCACATCAACCTGCACAAGACCTTCTCCACCCCCCACGGCGGCGGCGGGCCGGGCTCCGGCCCGGTGGTGCTGTCCGAAGCGTTGTCCCCCTTCGGCCCGCTGCCCTTCACCGCGCGCCAGGCCGACGGCACGATCCGCCTGATCGAGGAGGAGGACGCGCCCGCCGAGCATCCCCAAGGCTTCGGCCGGATGACCGCTTTCCATGGCCAGATGGGCATGTTCACCCGCGCCCTGACCTATATCCTTAGCCATGGCGCGGACGGCCTGCGTCAGGTTGCCGAGGACGCGGTGCTGAACGCCAATTACATGCTGCGCAGCCTCGACGACGTGCTGGATGCGCCATTCGGCGCCAGCGGACCGTGCATGCACGAGGCCCTGTTCAGCGACGATGGCCTGCCCGAAGGGTTCTCCACCCTCGACATCGCCAAGGGGCTGATCGACGAGGGCTTTCACCCGATGACGGTCTATTTCCCGCTGGTGGTCCACGGCGCGATGCTGGTCGAGCCGACCGAGACGGAGAGCAAGGCCGGGCTGGATCGCCTGATCGCCTCGCTCCGCAGCCTGGCCGAGCGCGCCAAGGCCGGCGATGCGGCGCTCAAGGCGGCGCCGCAACTGGCCCCGCGCCGCCGCCTCGATGAGACCCTGGCGGCGCGCAAGCCGGTGCTCACCTGGCGGGGCGATCGGCCTTAGAACCTGTCCGACCTTGATCGAATTGTTGCCCGTCATGCTGAACTTGTTTCAGCATCCATGGTGCTTCCGTGCCGACAGCGCGACGGTCGCGGAAAACGATAGACGTTGCGCCATGGACCCTGAAACGAGTTCAGGGTGACGATTATGAAACGGATGGTTCAATCCAGATCGGACGAACTCTAGCGCCCGTTGATCGCATCTTCTGTGGACTGGCTGGCCGACTGAAGGTCCTGGCCCGCGCCCTTGACCGTGTTGCAGG
>CAZFPW010000129.1:0-7728 GCA_964520765.1 uncultured Novosphingobium sp. | reverse complement strand
GCGCCACGAAATTCAGCCGTTCCCTGCCAGGCGCAGGGAACGGCTTTTTCGTATGGAGCTGTCCAGACGTTCAGGCCAGCGCTTCGACCGCAGGCTCCAGCTTGAGCCAGGCGGCGAGCTGGCGCAGGTCCTTCTCCACGGTTTCGGTGATGAGCGCGCGGAACGGCGACCGCACGGCCAGGATCAGCCTGCCGCTCGCCGACGCAAGGCTGCTTTTCGCCAGCGGCTGCACCGCGCCGCCGCTGAACCTGCGGGCCAATCTTGCCGCGAGGCCCCAGGCCGCCGCCTGGTGCAAGGCCCCGGGCGGGGCGATCCGGGCGAGGCTGTTCGGCGGCGGCAGGCGGCCGGCGTTGGCGAGCAGGGCCGCGGCCAGCATGGCGCGGCCCTGGGCGTCGAGCCCGATCCAGCGCTTGCGCAAGGCCCAGTCGACGGCATGCTCGGCCCGCAGGTTGGGTTCGAGCCGCAGCGAGGCAAGCGCCAGGTGGCAGGCCGCGAGCCGGAGGGAAGGGCGCTCGTCGCCGGCCACGGCGCGGGTCCAGTCCGCGATCGTCGCGGCCTGGGCGGCCGGAATGCCCAGTTCCTCGGCAAAGGTCCCGACGCTTGCCAGCATCACGTCCTGGCGCCGCTCCTTTGCGCCGAGGCGGCGATAAAGCAGACCCTCGCGCAGGCCCCAGGACGAGAAGACCAGCTTCGAAGGCTTCAGCGCGCGGACGAGGTTGACGATCAGCGCGGCCCCATCGGGGAGGGCGGCGAGCCGTGAGGAGGAGACGCCGGGGATCGGGCTGTCGGGCTGGCCCTGCTCGAGCGGACGGAACAGGTCGATGGCGCGTGCGGCGGTCAGCTCGAAGCCGTGGGGGTCCTCGATCGGCCAGTCGAGCACGTGCTTGGCATATTGCGCGAGCGCGCGGCACGATCCGCCCACCAGGAACAGCGGCTCGCCCTTGCGCGTGGTCCAGCCGACCGCCTTCAACTGCTGGCGGATGTGGCGAGAGAACTTGGCGGGGCCGGCGGCGCGCAGGGCGCGCAGGCGCAGCGAGCCCCAGGGCAGGCTGACGCCGTGTTCGCAATGGCCGCTGGCGATGTCGGTCAGTTCCAGGCTGCCGCCGCCGAGATCGGCGACGACGCCGTGCGCACCGGGAAAGGCCGCGAGGACGCCCCAGGCGCTGGTCTCCGCTTCTTCCTGGCCGGACAACAGGCGGGGGGCAAGGCCCAGCGCGGCGACCTTGGCGAGGAACTCCGGGCCGTTGGCGGCATCGCGGGCGGCGGCGGTGGCGACGGTCTCGACCGCGGAGATGCCCTGGACGTCGAGCAGGATCGCATAGCGGGCAAGGGCGGCGAGGGCCGCTGCCATGCCCTTTTCGTTGAGCAGCCCGGTGTCGGCCACGCCCTTGCCCAGGCGGGCGGAGACCTTCTCGTTGAACACCACGAGCGGCGCGCGGGGCGGGCCGGCATAGACGACCAGGCGCACCGTGTTGGAGCCGATGTCGATGATGGCGCGCCGCTGACCCATTGCTGTTCCGCCTATGCGGTCGCGCAGCCTCATCGGCAAGTCATGCCCCGC
Source organism: uncultured Novosphingobium sp. (assembly GCA_964520765.1). GTDB lineage: Bacteria > Pseudomonadota > Alphaproteobacteria > Sphingomonadales > Sphingomonadaceae > Novosphingobium. Next base: position 6,167 of record CAZFPW010000129.1, on the reverse strand, counting down.
CGCGGCGCAGGGTGAGCTTGGGAACTTTGCGCCCGCTGGAAAGCGCCGCGCCGCGACCCGAAAGCGACGGGTTGGTCATGAAATAGCGATGCAGGTTGAACGGGTTCTCGCCCTTCTCGGCGCGCGCATAGGTGCCGTCGGCGCTCAGCAGCCAGCTTTGTTCGGTATCGAGGAGGTTGGCGAGCATGACCTGATCCAGCACCTGATCGTGGACGGTGGGATTGACGATCTGCACCAGCAACTCGACGCGGCGGTCGAGGTTCCGGCTCATCCCGTCGGCCGAGGAGATGAACACCTTGGTCCGCCGGCTCGGCAGGCGGGCGCCATCCGCGAAGGCCCAGATCCGGCTGTGTTCCAGGAAGCGCCCGATGATCGACTTGACCATGATGTTCTCGGACATGCCGGGCACGCCGGGGCGCAGGCAGCAGATGCCGCGAATGACCAGGCTGATCTCGACGCCCGCGCTGCTGGCGGCATAGAGGCGCTCGATAAGCCGGGAATCGGTCAGCGAATTGAGCTTGGCCCAGATCGCCGCGGGCTTGCCGGCGGTGGCGTTGGCGATCTCCTGGTCGATCATGGCGTAGAGCTTCCGCCGCAGCCCGTGGGGCGCGATCGAGAGCAGCTTGGTCTGCTTGGGCTCGACATAGCCGGTGATGAAGTTGAACAGCGCCCCGGCGTCGCGGCCGATCCGGGGATCGGTGGTGAAGTACGACAGGTCGGTATAGATCCGCGCCGTCACCGGGTGATAGTTGCCCGTGCCGAAGTGGCAGTAGGTGCGGTAGGAATCGCCCTCGCGCCGCACGACCATCGAGACCTTGGCGTGGGTCTTCCAGTCGACGAAGCCGTAGATCACCTGGACCCCGGCGCGTTCGAGCTGCGAGGCCCAGAGGAGGTTCTGCTCCTCGTCGAAGCGGGCCTTCAACTCGACCACGGCGGTGACCGACTTGCCGGCCTCGGCCGCGGCGATCAGGGCGGCGATCACCGCGGACTGCTTGCCGGCGCGATAGAGCGTCTGCTTGATCGCGACCACGTCCGGGTCCTGCGCGGCCTGGCGCAGGAAATCGACCACCACCTCGAAGCTTTCGTAGGGGTGGTGGATGATGATGTCCTTCTCGCGGATCGCGGCGAAGCAATCCCCGTCGTGCTCCAGGATGCGCTCGGGATAGCGTGAGGAGAACGGCTCGAACTTCAGGTCCGGGCGGTCTTCCTCGACGATGGCGGCAAGGCCGCTGATGCCGATGAGGCCGGCCGTCTTGATGACGATCGCGTGATCGAGGCCGAGGTGATCGCGCAGCAGCTTTTCCGCGCCGGGATCGAACTCGCCTTGGAGCTGGAGCATGATGACCTTGCCGCGCCGCCGCCGCTGGATCGCGGAGCGGAAGTAGCGGACCAGGTCCTCGGCGTCCTCCTCCAGCTCGATGTCGCTGTCGCGCAGCACCCGGAACACGCCGCGCCCCGCGACGCGAAAGCCGGGGAACAGCAGCGCGGCGTTGCGGCAGATGAGATCCTCGATCGCGATGTAGGTCGCGCGGTCGCCCGGGATGCGGACGAAGCGGGGCAGGGCGGCGGGGACCAGCACCATCTCCATCACCGGGGCATTGTCGGCCACGCGCTGGAGCGGCAGGAGGATGCCCATCCCCTGGTTCGAGACGAAGGGGAAGGGGTGCGCCGGGTCGATCGCCTGGGGGGTGATCACCGGCATGATGTGGGTCTGGAAATAGTCGCTGAGCCATCGTTCGCCGGCGGCGCTCAGCCGCTCGCTGCCGACGATCGCGACGCCCTGTTCCAGCAGGAGGGCCTGCAGCTCGCGGCGGATGTCCTGCTGGGACCGTTCCAACTCCACCACGGCCTCGCGGATCGCGGCGAGCTGCTGGGAAGGCGTGCGGCCGTCGATCGAGGTCTCCTCGATATGGCGGCGGACCTGGCCGGCGAGACCGGCGACGCGGACCATCAGGAATTCGTCGAGGTTGCTGCCCGAGATCGATAGGAAGCGGAGCCGTTCGAGCAGCGGATAGTCGGTGTTGCAGGCTTCTGCGAGAACGCGCTGGTTGAAGGCGAGCCAGCTCAGTTCGCGGTTGAAGAAGCGCTGTTCCGCCGGCGGGGCGTCAGCGGCCGCGTTGCTGTCCGAGTCCATGAGTCTGCCCAAAGCGCGTGATCTCATCGCCGGATGCTGCCCGAATGTTACAGTGGCATGACACTATCGAGACCGCCCGAAGGCGTCAAAGTTCCGGCAATTCCTCTACCGCGACATGGCGGGTGGGCGGGCGGAGGACGAGGAAGCAGCAGAGCCCGGCGATCCCGGCCAGGCCCGCCGCGATATAGGCGGCGGCGGGCCCGGTGCCGAACCCCAGCGAGAGCATGGCGGCGACCGCCGTGGCGCCGAGCGTCTGCGCCGCGCCGCGCACGGTGGTGGTCAGCGCGCCGGCGGCGGCGGTGCGCGTCACCGGGGCGGCGGCGACGATCTGCCGGGCGTTGGGCGAATAGAACATGCCGAAGCCGAAGCCGCAGAGCAGGATGCGCCAGACGAGGTCGAAATGGCTGGGCGCGGCGGGCAGGAAGGCCAGGCTCAGCAGCCCGGCGATGCCGAAGATCATGCCGATCCCGCCGAGCAGGCCCGCCGGATAGCGGTCCGACAGGGTGCCGGCGACGGGAGCGACGAAGATGGTGATGAGCGGCCAGGGCGCCAGCATCGCGCCGGCCTCCGCCGGGCTGAAGCCATAGCCTTGCTGGAGGGTGAAGGGCAGGACCAGCATGATGATCATCGACGAGAGGTAGCCGGCGAAGAGCGCCACGGTCGGCAGGGCGATGTCGCGCTGTTCGAGGAGGTCGACGGGCAGCATCGGCCGGTCCTGGCCCAGCTCGCGGCGCACGAAGATCACCCCGATGCCCAGGCCGAGCAGGACCAGCGCCCCGGAGATCACCGGGGAATCGCCGTGCAGCGCGCTTTCCAGGCCGATCACGGCCAGGCCGAAGGTCGCGGCGCAGAGGACCGCCCCGGCAACGTCGAAGGGGCTTTCATGGATCACCGGATCGGGCAGGGCCTTGCGCCCGGCGATCACCGACAGGACGCCGAAGGGCACCAGCGCGGCGAACAGCCAGGGCCAGCGCGCGACGGAGAGGATCATGCCGCCCACGGTGGGCGCCAGCGTCGCGAAGCCCGCCGCCATCACGGTGTTGAGGCTGAGGCCCCGGCCGAGCCTGGCGGCGGGATAGACCTGGCGGATCAGGGCCGCGCTCATGCTCATCGCGCCGGCCGCGCCGATCGCCTGGAAGGCGCGGACGACGAGGAGGAAGGGCAGGCTCTCCGCGAAGAAGCTCAGCAGGGTGGCGATGACGAAGATCACCTGGCCCGTTTGATAGACCGCCCGGTGGCCGAGCCGATCGCCCAGGGCGGAGAACGGCAGCAGGGTCATCATCAGGATGAGCTGATAGACCGTGACGATCAGAACTGCTGCGGAATCAGTGACTTGCAGGTCGACGGAAATGGTCGGCAAGGCGATGTTGACGATCGAGCCGCTGATCGTAGTCAGGATCGTGCCGAGCGTGATCGAAAGCACCGCCCACCACCGGCGCGAGCCGTGGAGGCCATCGCTTTCGTCCTTTGCGTCCATCCTCCGTCCCGTGGCGCAAAGCGGGGCGGCGGGCAAGCGTTCAGCCGTCGGTGGCGCGCGCGATCAAGTCCATGAAATCGCGGGCCGCATCGCGGTCGGCCGGGTCCGCGAAGGCGCGGTCGAGGTCGGGCGCGGCGCCCAGCATGTGCATCAGGGTCCATAGCGCAAAGCGCCGATTCCTGTCGGTTTCGAGGCCGAAGTCGACCTCCATCCGCTCGATCCCGCCGGCCAGGGCGGCGGGCGTGATGGCGGCGAGATCGTCGGTGGCGAAGTAGCGGCGAAGCTGGTCGTTGAAGTCCATGACCCCGCCAATAGCGCGGCGTCAGGAGATCGCGAAGTGCCCTTTGCCCCGGTTTTCGAGCCTGAGCGGTGGCAGCCCGGCGCGGGTGGTGATCGCGGCGATATAGTCCGCGACCGCCTCCGCCCTGTCGCCCGCCGGGACGGGGCGGCCGGGCGGCTCGCTCCAGGTGGCGAGGAATCCGGCAGCCAGTGGGCGACCTTCCTGCCAGGAGAGGCGACCGATCATGCCCATGACGGCCTCGGGATGGAACGGGGCGAGCGGGTAGGCGGGATCGGGCTCGAACCCGAACATCCGCTTGCGCCGCTCCGCCCATTCGGCACGGGCGGGATGGTCCTGGGCAGGGCTGAGGGCATGGGTCACGACAACGCCGTTGCCGAGGCCGTGGAAGATGGGCTTGCCCTGATGGAACTCGATGCCGCGGACGATGTGGGCGTGGTGCGAGGCGACGGCGTCGGCCCCGGCCTCGATCGCCGCCTGGGCCAGGGGGCGCTCGTAGGGGGCAAGCTCGGCCGGGCGGTGGGTGATGCCCTTGTGCAAGGCGACGATGACGAGGTCGGCGCGCGCGCGGGCGGCGGCGATGTCGGCGCGCATCGCGGCGAGCGAGGCCGGGTCGATCTGGGCGAGGTCGGCCTGGGGGCGGGTCGGGCCGCCGTCGGTGGCGAGGATGCGGACATAGGCGCAGCCCGCCCGGCTTTCGGTCGCCCAGCTCGCCTCGGGGCCGACGCAGTTGTAGCTGAGGAGGGCGATGCGCCGGCTGCCGGTGCCGATCAGGGCCGGCGCGCGGGCGGCGGCGAGGTTCGGGCCGGCGCCGGCATGGACGATGCCGTTGCGCTCCAGCCGCGAGATGGTTTCGGTGAGGCCCGCCGGGCCGCAGTCCATCATGTGGTTCCCGGCCAGGCTGACCGCGTCGAACCCGGCGCGGGCGAGCGCGTCGATATGGGCGGGATCGGCGCCCGGCGCTGGCACGTCGCCTTGCAGCTCGTCGGTGCTGGTGGTGTAGGGCACCTCGATATGCCCGATCACGACATCGGCGGCGCGGGTCCAGGGGGCGATGCCGGCGAGCCAGTGGTCGGGCTCCGGCACGTCGAGGATCAGGTCGCCCAGCAGCAGGATCTCGGCCATCAGATCGCCCTTTCCGCGCGCAGCCTTGCGATCTCCGGGGCGGTATAGCCCAATTCGCCCAGCACCGCATCGGTATCGGCGCCCAGTGTCGGGACGAGCGGAGGCTCGCCCGCCTCCACCGCGAAGCCGGGGCCGAGCGTCGCCAGCGGCGCGTCGTGGCCGGGCAGGCGCGCCTCCTGCACCAGGCCGCGTGCGGCGAGGTGGGGGTGGGCCATGATCTGGCCGACATCGCGCAGCATGGCGGCGGGGACGTTCGCGGCGGTGAGCTGTGCCTCCAGCTCCGCCGCCTCGCGGGTCAGCAGGTATTCGGTGAGCCAGCCCTTCAGCGCCGCGTAGTTGTCCACCCGCGCCTGGTGATCGGCGAAGCGCGGATCGTGCAGCATCTCGGGATGGCCGATGGCGCGGAACAGGGCCTCGATCTGGTGCTGGTGATTGGCGCCGAGCGCGATCCAGCCCTCGGCGGTGGCATAGTATTCCGCCGTCGCGACCAGGCGGAAGCCCCGGTTGCCGGTGCCTTGCGGGCTTTCCCCGGTATAGGACCAGACGCTGGCCGCCGTGCCCATGATCTTGAGCGCGGCGTCGAGCATGGCGACGTCGATAAGCTGCCCCTGGCCGGTCGCGTCGCGGGTGCGCAGAGCGGCCATCACCCCGATCACGCCGAGATAGCCGGAGAAGGAATCCACCACCGGAATGCCGATCTTGAGCGGCCCGTCGCGGGTCGCGTTCATGATCGCCATGCCGGAGACGGCCTGGGCGATGTGATCGTAGGCGCCCCAGTCGCGCATCGGCCCGGACTGGCCGAAGCCTGAGAGCGAAAGCATGATGAGCCGGGGATTGGCGGCCTTGAGCGCGTCGTAGCCCAGGCCCAGCCGGGCGATCACGCCGGGGCGGTAGTTCTCCACCACGAAATCGGCCGTGCTGCACAATTTGTGCGCAGCATCGATCCCTCCGGCGGACTTGAGGTTCAGCGTGATCGAGCGCTTGCCCGCGTTCACCGCGGCGAAGGGCACGCTCATTCCGGGCAGGCCGGCATGTTCGGTATAGTGGCGGAAATCGTCGCCCTTTTCCGGCGGCTCGACCTTGATGACCTCGGCCCCCAATTGGGCGAGCATCTGGGTGCAGGTCGGCCCGGA
>CAZFPW010000128.1:6239-7878 GCA_964520765.1 uncultured Novosphingobium sp. | reverse complement strand
TCGGGCGAGCGCTCCATGCTCGGCTCGTTCCATTCGCGGTTGAGATTGACCCCGATCGCATTGGTGCGCAGGTGCCCGCGGGCCGAACCGTCGGGATTGGCATTGGGCACGAGATGCAGGCGGCACGCCTCGCGCAGCTTGCGCGCATGGGGGTCGGCCGGATCGGTCAGCATCTCCAGCGCGCCTTCCATCCACCATTCGGCCATCGCTTCGCCCGGATGCTGGCGGGCGTAGAGCCAGACCTGGGTCTTGCCCCGGCCCAGCTCCAGGCAATCGATCGGCAGGCCGTCGAGGCTGTGGCCGAGGCAGCGGTACGATACGCCCGGCGCCTGCGCGATCCGCGAAACCAGATCGTGGTGACGCTCCAGCGAATAGGGCGCGAAATAGGCGAACCAGGCCAGGCCGCCGCGCGGCTGGTAGCGGATCGTCAGGGTGCCGCCATCGCGGCCGGGCTCCCATTGGGTGTCGGCCCGGCTCCAGAACTGCCGGTCCTCGGACACGGCGGCGCGATAGCCCGGCCAGCCGCCGGGATAGGCCGAGGCCGCCAGCCCGGTCAGGCGCAGCACCAGCATCCGCCCTTCCGCGCCGGCGACGCGGAAGTGGAACCACTGGAAGAACTCGGAATTGCGATCGCGGCGGATCGTCAGGACCGCTTCGGCGCCGCTGACGGATTCGACCTCGATGTTCCCGGAATCGAACGCGGCGGTGATCTGGATGTCGCTCATTTCACGAGGATAGTTTCTCCGGAGTTGCCGGGGAAGCCGCGGAACAGGGCCTCGGCCAGCTTGGCCGCGCCGAGGTCGGTCTGGGCCAGCGGCGAATCCGCGCGGACCATGAACAGCGCCCGGCCTTCCCAGATCGTCCGGCCACCCGGCCGATCCTTGATCATCACCCCAAGCTCGGTCTCGGTCTGCGCCGCCGGGCGGCCCGACAGGTCGATGCCTACCCCCAGGCCGGCGCCGGAACCATAACTGCCGCCGCCCGCGCCGACGCCGACGCTGACCGGGCCGCGCTCCCGCTCGGGCTGCCAGGTCCGGCGCATCAGCCGGACCTCGGCCACCTGCGCGCCGCCGGGCGCGGCCGGGGCATAGCCGATCCGCGCCAGCTCGCGCGAGACCGCCGCCTGATAGGCGCGCAATTCAAGGCTGGTGTCCGGCATGCCCGGCGCGGGCACGACCGCGATGGGACCACGGCCGAGCTGCGCATCGGGGACGTGGAACCGCGTGACCTCGACCGGGCCGACCGGCGCGACGCAGCCGGCCAGGGCCGCCAGGGCCAGGATGGGAAGGGCAATCCGGGCTTTCATGACACGACCTCTCATTCTCCTTCCGCAACGCCCCTATCTGACCGGAGTTTCCCTCGCGCCGCAAGGACTTCGAATCGGCCTGGCGGATCAGCTCCGCGATGGAAAGTCCTCGAACAGCGCCGCCGCCAGCCGGGTGGCAATGGCCTGCTCGGTCCAGCGGCTGTCGCCGTCGCGGGTGACGATGTCGGCCCGGCCTTCCCACAGCACCTTGCCGCTCGCGCGGTCGAGGATGCGGGCCATGAGCCGGGTGGAGACGAGCGCCTTGGCCGGCTTGGTCAGGTCGACCGCCAGGGCCATGCCCATATAGCTGCCGCGATTGCCGACGCCGATCGT
>CAZFPW010000128.1:0-6139 GCA_964520765.1 uncultured Novosphingobium sp. | reverse complement strand
CTGCGGCGAGCGGGGCCAGGCCCCCGGTCACGAAAGCTCCCGGCGCCCCAGCCCGGCGGCTGGGCGAGCACGGGATCGGCGCCCGCCACGGCGGTCAGGATCAGGAGGGCGATCGGAAGACGGGCTTGGGACATCGATAAGGCTCCGGGATCGGCAACAACACCCTCGGACCGGAGGGCTAGGTTCGGGCGACTTGACCGCGGATGAATGGCCGGTCCCGAAATTGTCTTTACCATTTGCAGGCAGAGGCGTGCTAGCGCGCGGCCCATGACCAAGCTTCCCGTACTCGTGACCGGCGGCGCCGGCTATATCGGCAGTCACGCCGTCCTCGCCCTGAAAGACGCCGGCTGGCCCGTGGCGGTGATCGACAACCTTTCGACCGGCTTCCGCTTCGCGATTCCCGAAGGCGTGCCGCTCTACGAAGGCGACATCGCCGACGGCGCCCTGCTGGCCCGGATCTTCGCGGAGCAGGGGATTCGCGCGGTCATGCATTTCGCCGGCTCGATCATCGTGCCCGAATCGGTCGCGGACCCGCTCAAGTACTATCGCAACAACACCGCCAACTCGCGCACCCTGATCGAGGCGGCGGTGACGGCGGGGGTGCCCCATTTCATCTTCAGCTCGACCGCCGCGACCTATGGCGTTCCCGAGGTTTCGGCGGTTTGCGAAGACACGCCCACCGTGCCGATCAACCCCTACGGCATGTCGAAGCTGATGACCGAGATCATGCTGGGCGACGTCGCCCGCGCGCATCCGCTCAACTTTTGCGCCCTGCGCTATTTCAACGTCGCCGGGGCCGATCCGCAGGCCCGCACCGGCCAGTCGACGGCGGGCGCCACCCACCTCATCAAGGTCGCGGTCGAGGCCGCGCTCGGCAAGCGGAGCCATGTCGACGTGTTCGGCACCGACTACGCCACGCCGGACGGCACCGGGGTGCGCGACTATATCCATGTCTCCGACCTCGCCGCCTCCCACGTCCTCGCGCTGGAGGCGCTGATCGCCGCTCCGGCCGCCTCGCTCACCATGAACTGCGGCTATGGCCGGGGCTTCTCGGTGCTGGAGGTGCTCGACGCCGTGGACCGCGTGACCAACCGCACGATCGACCGCCGGATGGGCCCGCGCCGGGCCGGCGACCCCGATTCGCTGATCTCCGACAATGCCCGGATCAAGGCCACCCTGCCGTGGGAGCCCCGGTACGCCGATCTCGAAACGATCGTCGGCCACGCCCTGGCCTGGGAGCGGCGGCTTGGCGAAATCCGCGCGGACGGTTGACTTCGCCCCCCTTCACCCGTAACGGCCCGGCTTCAAATTTTGCGCGGCCCGGACCGCAGAGAGACTGACATGAAGATTCGCAACAGCCTGAAGTCGCTGAAGGACCGCCACCGGGACAACCGCGTGATCCGCCGCCGTGGCCGGACCTATGTGATCAACAAGACCAACCGCCGCTTCAAGGCGCGCCAGGGCTGAAATAATTCGTCGTCCCGGACTCGATCCGGGACCGCTGTCGGCTGGGCGCCTCGCCGATGAGGCCAGCGATCCCGGGTCGAGCCCGGGATGACGCAATGGTGCAAGCAGTAGTCTTCGACGTCGGCAAGGTCCTGTTCGACTGGGACATGCGGCTGCTGATCCGGCAGTTCGTGACCGACGAGGCCGAGGTGGAGCAGGTCTTCGCCAAGGTCGTTTCCGTCGACTGGCACTTCCAGCACGACGCCGGCAAGCCGCTGGCCGACATGGTCCCGCAGCGCGTGGCCGAATTCCCGCAGTACGAAGCCGTGATCCGCGCCTATGCGACGCGGTTCAACGAGACGATTCCCGGCCCGATCCCCGGCAGCCTCGAACTGGTCGAGGAACTGCACCGCCGCGCCGTTCCGCTCTATGCGATCACCAATTTCGGGGCCGAGTTCTGGCCCGCGTTCAGCGCGACCCAGCCGATCTTCACCCGTTTCCGCGATGTCGTGGTCTCCGGGGTGGAGAAGATCGCCAAGCCCGATCCCGCGATCTACGCCATCGCGCAACGCCGATTCGGCCATGCCCCGCATGAGATGCTGTTCATCGACGACAACCGCGACAACGTGGAGGCCGCCCGCGCCTGCGGGTGGGAAGCGCACCATTTCGCCGATGCGGCGACGCTGGCGCTCGATCTGCGCCAGCGCGGCCTGATCGCCTGAATCAGCCCCCGGCGCTCGCCACCAGGCGGGCGCTTTCATGCCAGAAGCGGTCGAGCGTCGCGGCGTCCTCCGCATCCTTGCGTGTCCGCGGCTGGCGCTGGAACCAGTAGCCGCCGGTCGTCTCGCCCCCGGCCGGATCGGTGGCGAGCCAGATCAGGGTGTCGGCGCCTTCTTCCTCGGTGAACTTCTCGAGGTTCTTCACCCGCTCCCGCGTGTCGGCCGGGCCGCGGCTGAAGAAGTTCGAATCGACCGGCCCCGGATGGACCGCATGGACGGTGATCCCCTCGGCATCGAGCCGCAGGCCGAGCGCTTCGGCGAACAGGATATTGGCGCGCTTGCCGCTGCAATAGGCGAGGCCGGGACTGAAGTTCTCCAGGCTCTGCATGTCGTCGAGGTTGAGCGCCGGGATCATCTCCCCGGCATCGGAAGCCGTCATCAGCACCCGAACCGCGCCGCGTGGCCGCCCTGCCGCCGTGCGGCGCAGCAGCGGCAGGAGAAGGTCGGTCAGCAGAAAGGGGCCGAGGTGGTTCGTGGCGAAGTTCTCCTCCAGGCCTTCGGCCGTCATCACCCGCTCGCTCGGCATGTAGCCGGCGTTGTTCACCAGCAGGTCGAGCCGGTCGGTCCGCGCCTCCACCGCTTCCGCCAGACGCCGGGCGCCGGCCATCAGCGAGAGGTCGGCGTGCAGCAGCTCCACCTCTCCGGTGGCGGAAGCGCCGCGAATCTCCGCCTCGGCCGCCGCCATGCGGGCAGCGTCGCGACCGGTGCCGATGATCCGCCAGCCCTGCGCCGCGAGGGCCTTGGCGACCTGCTTGCCGATCCCGGAGCTGGCGCCGGTGACGAGGGCGACCTTGGCGGCGGCGGGGGTATCAGTGCTCATGCCCGCCTTCTGGCGCGCCGTGCCCCCATCCGCAAGCGGGGCTCAGGCGCGGGGCGGCTGGCGGCGATAGCTGAGCGCCTCGGCGATGTGGATGCGCCCGATGGTCTCCGCTCCGCCCAGGTCGGCGATGGTCCGCGCGACGCGAAGGATGCGCGTATAGCCCCGCGCCGACAGCCGCATCGCCTCCGCCGCCTGGAGGAGCAGCTTGCGCCCCGGCTCGTCCGGGGTGGCATGGGCATCGAGCAGGTCGCCGTCGAGCTGGGCATTGGTCCTGAGCCCGGTTTCCGCCAGCCGCCCGGTCTGGATCGCGCGAGCCGCCGCAACCCGCGCCGCGACCTGCGCGGAGCCCTCGCTCGGCGGCGGCAGGGCCAGATCGGCCGCGCTGACCGGATCGACCTCGACATGCAGGTCGATCCGGTCGAGCAGCGGGCCGGAAACCTTGCTCTGGTAGTCGGCGGCGCAGCGCGGTGCGCGGCTGCAACCCAGCGCGGGATCGCCCAGGTGTCCGCAGCGGCACGGGTTCATCGCCGCGATCAGCTGAACCCGCGCGGGAAAGGTGACGTGGGCATTGGCCCTGGCCACCGTGACCTCGCCGGTCTCCAGCGGCTGGCGCAGCGAATCGAGCACGTTGCGCTGGAATTCGGGCAGCTCGTCCAGGAACAGCACGCCGAGGTGGGCCAGGCTGACCTCCCCCGGCCGAACCTTGAGCCCGCCGCCGGTGAGCGCCGCCATCGAGGCCGAATGGTGCGGCGCGCGATAGGGCCGCGCCCGGCTGATCCGCCCGTCCTCCAGCGTGCCGGCGACCGAGGCGACCATCGAGACCTCGAGCGCTTCGGCGGGCGTAAGCTCGGGCAGGATACCGGGCAGGCACGAGGCCAGCAGCGACTTGCCGGCGCCCGGCGGCCCGATCATCAGCAGGTTGTGCCCGCCCGCCGCGGTGATCTCCAGCGCGCGCTTGGCGGTTTCCTGGCCCTTCACCTGCGACAGGTCCGGGCCGCGCCCCGGCGGTGCGGCCTCGCCCGGTTGGGGCACGGGCAGGACCTGCGTGCCCTTCAGGTGGTTGAGCAGGGCGATCAGATCGGGCGCGGCGATGATCGGGGTGCCGCTGGCCCAGCGCGCCTCGGCCCCCTGGCTCGCCGGGCAGATCAGCCCCTTGTCGAGGCTGGCGGCATGGATCGCGGCCAGCAGCACGCCGGGCGAGGAAACCACCCGGCCGTCGAGCGACAGTTCGCCCACCGCGACATGATCGGCCAGCTGCTCGGCATCGGTCACCCCCATCGCGGCGAGCAGGGCCAGGGCGATCGGCAGGTCGTAATGCGCGCCTTCCTTGGGCAGGTCGGCGGGGGAGAGGTTGATCGTGATCCGCTTGGGCGGCAGCGACAGCCCGAGCGAGGACAGCGCGGCCTGGACCCGCTGGCGGCTCTCGTTCACCGCCTTGTCGGGCAGGCCGACCACGGCAAAGGCGGGCAGGCCCGACGCGATCTGGCACTGCACCTCCACGGCGCGTGCCTCCAGCCCCAGATAGGCAACCGTCGATACCAGCGCGACCAAGCGTGTCCCCCCGAACCTTTCGCGGGCGTGATGACCCAGCGCGGCGCGGGTGTCGAGGGGAATAGGACCGCGCCGGACGCAACCCGTCTTCGTCCGGCGTTAACCTTTGGCGTGAGGAATCGGGCAAGGGCGCGGCGCGCATTTTCAGCGAATGCGCCGTATCGCCGCCCTGATCCTGCCCTTGCTCGCCGCCGTGGCCACGCCCGCGCCGGCGCAGGAGCTTGTCTACGAAACGGTGACCGAAGAGGTCATCGTCGAGGAAGTCGTGGCCGAACGCTTCGTCCTCACCCCGCCGGCCGCCGTGCCGCAGGGCGTGGCGGCCTTCGGTCCGTTCCGCGTGCTGGACGCCAATCGCGCGGCGATCGTGGCGGAGACCACCTCGTCTTCGCCCGCCCATTTCGCCGCGATGCTGCGCGCCTATCCGGGGATCGCGACGCTGGAGATGGTCGATTGCCCCGGCACCGAGGACGACCGCGCCAACCTTCGGCTGGGGCGGATGATCCGCGCCCAGGGCATCGCCACCCACGTGCCCGACGGCGGCTCCGTCCGATCGGGTGGGGTCGAACTGTTCCTGGCCGGCCTGCGCCACACCGCCGCGCCGGGCGCGGAATTCGCAGTCCATTCCTGGGCCGACGAGGATGGGCGCCAGCCGCGGGACTACGCCCCCGACGCGCCCGAGAACCGCGCCTACCTGGACTATTATCGCGAGATGGGCATGAGCGCCGCTCAGGCGAGCGCCTTCTACGCCATGACCAATTCGGTGCCCTTCGAGCAGGCCCGGTGGCTGACCGCCTCCGAGATGGGCCGCTGGGTCAGCTTGCATTAGAATTTGTTCCACTGTCGTGGAAGCGGTGCCGGCCCAGCCACGCTGGATCAGGTACCAAGCGAATCCTTGACTTGGGAGCGGGCCTGACATAACGGCGCGCTTTCCAAGTTTCCGGTCGCCTTGCGGTGGCCCGTCAGAATTGTTCCGAGGTTTCCGATGAAGCGCACGTTCCAGCCCAGCAACCTTGTCCGCGCCCGCCGCCACGGCTTCCGCGCGCGGATGGCCACCGTCGGCGGCCGCAATGTCATTCGTGCCCGTCGCGCTCGCGGCCGCAAGAAGCTTTCGGCCTGATCCGTCAGACGAAGCCGGCCGTTCTCACCAAACGGTCCGATTTCCTAGCCGCCAACCGGGGCCTGCGGATCGCACGTCCCGGTTTCGTGCTTCTGGCGCGCCCGAATCAGGGCGAGGGCCTGCGCTTCGGCATCACCGTCACCAAGAAGATCGGCAACGCGGTCGTCCGCAACCGGATGAAGCGCCGCTTCCGCGCCCTGGTGCGCGACCTGCTGCCCGACCAGGGCCTGCCCGACCACGACCATGTGCTGATCGGCCGCGAAGGCGGGGTCGAGCGCGACTTCGCCAAGCTGCGCGAGGAGCTGGCCGCCGCGCTCTCCCGCGCCAAGGCCGGCAAGGGCGATCCGCCGCGCAAGCCCAGGGGGAAGCGGTGAGCGGGGCTACTAAAATCCTCCCCCACCGGGGGAGGTGGCAGCGCGTAGCGCT
>CAZFPW010000127.1:0-7884 GCA_964520765.1 uncultured Novosphingobium sp. | reverse complement strand
CATCACTGATCGCCTGAGGCGTGAACGCACAAGGAAGACCCCGGGCGAGAGCCCGGGGTTTTTCGTATCCGCCGCAAGCCGCTTTCCTTACCGTGTAGGCGGACCTATAGGCCCCCCAAGATGACGGCCGCGACTTCCCATCCGCTTCCCGCCGAATGGCGCGACTTCTTCGCCCTGACCAAGCCCAGGGTGATGAGCCTGGTCGTGTTCACGGGCCTGTGCGGGCTGCTCGCCGCGCCCGGACACATCAATCCCGTGCTCGGCTTCACGGCGATCCTGTGCATCGCCGTCGCGGCGGGCGGGGCGGCCGCGCTCAACCAGTGGTGGGAAGCCGACATCGACGCGGGGATGAAGCGCACCGCCCAGCGGCCGCTGCCCGCCGGCAAGATGGACCGGACCTCGGCCCGCGATTTCGGTGGGGTGCTGGCGGTCCTGTCGGTCTTCGTGATGGGCTTCGCGGTGGGCTGGCTGCCCGCGGCGATCCTGGCGCTGTCGATCTTCTACTATGCCGTGGTCTATACCATCTGGCTCAAGCCGCGCACGCCGCAGAACATCGTGATCGGCGGCGGGGCGGGGGCCTTCCCGCCGCTGATCGGCTGGGTCGCGGTCACCGGCGAGATCACCTGGATGCCGGTGGTCCTCTTCGCGATCATCTTCATGTGGACCCCGCCGCACTTCTGGGCGCTCGCCCTGTTCGTGCAGACCGACTACGCCAAGGTCGGCATCCCGATGATGCCCGTCGTCGCGGGCGAGGAATCGACCCGGCGGCAGATCCTGATCTATGCCGCCCTGCTGCTGCCTCTGACCCTGGTTCCCTGGTGGATCGGCGGAGCAGGGGCGCTGTATGGCTGGTCGGCGCTGGTGCTGTCGCTGATCTTCCTGGCCTTCTCCGCGCGCGTCGGCCTGCGTCGCCGGACCGGGGCCGACGATCCGATGAAGCCCGAAAAGCAGCTTTTCGGTTATTCCGTGCTCTATCTCTTCATCCTGTTCGGCGCGCTGGTTGCGGATCGCTGGCTACTGGGGCAGGGGATTAATCCATGACCGACTCGCCGCGCGATCCCGAAACCGAACGCCGCCGCATCGTGAAGGGGCGCAACCTCGTGCTGGGCCTGCTGCTCGCGGCCTTCGTGGTCCTGGTCTATGCGATCTCGATTGCGAAGATGACCTGACATGAGCGCCGGGACCACAACCGTGAAATCCAACGCCCGCGTCGGCCTGCTGGCCGGCGGCATGGCCCTGGCCATGCTCGGCCTGGGCTTCGCCTCCGTGCCGCTCTACCGCCTGTTCTGCCAGGTGACCGGCTTCGGCGGCACCACCCAGCGGGTGGACGAGGCGCGCGCGGCGGAAGTCCGGGCGACGTCCGACATGCTGTCGATCCGCTTCGACGCGAATGTCGTGCGCAGCATGCCCTGGTCCTTCAAGCCCGAGCAGATCACCCA
Organism: uncultured Novosphingobium sp.; assembly: GCA_964520765.1. Taxonomy (GTDB): domain Bacteria; phylum Pseudomonadota; class Alphaproteobacteria; order Sphingomonadales; family Sphingomonadaceae; genus Novosphingobium. Next base: position 6,445 of record CAZFPW010000127.1, on the reverse strand, counting down.
GTCGGTCTCGGTCGGCGGGCGCCGGATGGCGATCTACCTTGCCCGGAACGACAGCGATCGGCCGATCACCGGCCGGGCGACCTTCAATGTCGAGCCGGAGCAGGCGGGCAAGTACTTCAACAAGGTGCAGTGCTTCTGCTTCACCGAGCAGACGCTCCAGCCCGGCCAGGAAGTGCGCATGCCGGTGATCTTCTACGTCGATCCCAAGATCAAGGACGACCCGGACGCCCGGGACATCGAGCAGATCACGCTGAGCTATACTTTCCACCCCCTTGCAAATCAGGCCGCGAAGGCTCTGGACCAAGCCAAGCCGGGCGGTTAAGGGCCCATCCATAACATAGCCGGCGGCGCGCCCGCCGGGACAATCGCAAACAGGGATCCAAGCGATCATGGCCGGTACCAAGAACCACGATTATCACATCCTGCCGCCCGATCTGGTGCCGCTGCTGACCACGCTCGGCGCGTTCATCACCACTTCGGGCATGGTGCTGTTCATGCACGACATGGCGGGCGGCAAGATCGTCCCGGCAATCGGCGTGGCGCTCCTGCTCGCCTCGATGTGGCAGTGGTTCGCCAAGATCGTGCGCGAAGCGCATGCCGGGGACCACACCCCGGTGGTGCAGCTTCACCAGCGCTACGGCATGATCCTGTTCATCGCTTCGGAAGTGATGTTCTTCGTCGGCTGGTTCTGGGCCTTCTTCGACTTCTCGCTGTTCCCCTCGCAGCTTTCGGAAGCGGTCGGCGGGCAGTTCCCGCCCAAGGCGGTCGAGGCGGTCATGGACCCGTTCGACCTGCCGCTGCTCAACACGCTGATCCTGCTGTGCTCGGGCACCACGCTGACCTGGGCGCACCACAGCCTGATCCACGGCGATCGCGACGGCCTGAAGAAGGGGCTCTGGATCACGGTCCTGCTCGGCCTGCTGTTCACCGCGATCCAGGTCTATGAGTATGTTCACGCGCCGTTCCCCTTCGGCCAGAACACCTATGGCTCCGCCTTCTACATGGCGACCGGCTTCCACGGCTTCCACGTGATCGTCGGCACGATCATGCTGATCGTCTGCCTGAAGCGCACCTACAACGGGGACTTCACCCCCAAGCAGCACTTCGGTTTCGAGGCGGCCGCCTGGTACTGGCACTTCGTCGACGTCGTCTGGCTGTTCCTGTTCGTGGCGATCTACGTCTGGGGCGGCTGGGGCTATCCGATCCACTGATGATCGAGGGCGATAGCCAGGAGAAAACCGGGGGGCAGCCGAGCATCGCTTCGGCTGCCCTCTTCGGTTTGTGCCCGCGCTGCGGCGCGCGGAGGAGCCTGTTTGCCGGTTCGGTGGTGCAGTTCGCGGAGCGCTGCGGCACCTGCGGCCTGGCGTTCAGCGGGTTCAACGTGGGTGACGGGCCGGCGGCCTTCCTGACGCTGATCATCGGCGCGCTCATCACCGGCCTGGCCCTGTGGGTGCAGAGCGCGTTCCATCCGCCCTTCTGGGTCCATATCGTGCTGTGGGTGCCGCTGACCGCCGCGGCGGTGGTCTGGGGCCTGCGCGCGGGCAAGGCCGCGCTGCTCGCCGCCGAATACCAGCGGGGCGCCGGCGAGGGCCGGCTGAAGGACGAATGATCCGGCGCCTGCCCGTGTTCGCGACGCTGCTGGTCCTGGCGGCGGTGGCGGTGATGATCGGGCTGGGCGTGTGGCAGCTCGGCCGCATGCACGATAAGGAGGCGCTGCTGGCGCGCTATGCCCAGGCGCCGTCGCTCTCGGCGGAGGTGCCGTTCCCATTGTCCGAGAAGGCGGCGGAGCCGGTGCTCTATCGCCATAGCCGCGTCGATTGCCGCACTGTCCTGGGCGTGACCGCGAAGGCCGGGCACAACCGGCAGGGCGAGAACGGCCAGGCGCAATACGCTACCTGCGCCTTGGCGGACGGGGCCAAGGTGCAGGTCGTGCTCGGTTGGTCGCGCGACCCGCAAGCGCCGGTATGGCAGGGCGGCGAAGCGCGCGGCACCATCGCGCCGGGGCCGCGTCTCGTGGCCGATCCGCCGCTGGCCGGGCTGGAAGCCAATGCCCGGCCCGATCCGTCGGATCTTCCCAACAATCACCTGTCCTATGCGGTCCAGTGGTTCCTTTTCGCCGCCGTCGCGCTGGTGATCTATGCGCTGGCGGTGCGCAAGCGCCTTGCCGAGCGAGGGCCGCGCCGCTAACCGCCGATCCCCATGGAATACGTCAGCACTCGCGGCTCCGCGCCGTCGCTCGATTTCGCCGGCGCCACGCTTGCCGGCCTCGCTTCGGATGGCGGGCTCTACGTCCCGCGCGAGTGGCCCTCGTTCTCACAGGACGAGATCGCGGCCATGGCCGGGCTGCCCTATGCCGAGCTGGCCACCAGGATCATGGCGCCCTTCGTCGCCGGCAGCCTCAGCGAGGCGCGCCTGCTAGAGCTGTGCCAGGCCGCCTACGGCCGCTTCGCCCACGCCGCGGTCACCCCGCTGAAGCAGCTCGACGAGCAGCAATGGCTGCTGGAGCTGTTCCACGGCCCGACCCTGGCGTTCAAGGATGTGGCGCTGCAACTGCTCGGCCTGCTGTTCGAGGAGTTCCTGGCGCGCCCGGACAAGAATGGCGGCGACCGGAACCTGACCATCGTCGGCGCGACCAGCGGCGATACCGGATCGGCGGCGATCGACGCCGTGGCGGGCCGTGCCAAGGTCGACATCTTCATGCTCCATCCCAAGGGCCGGGTGAGCGACGTGCAGCGCCGCCAGATGACCACGGTGCTGGCCCCCAACGTCCACAACATCGCCATCGAGGGCACCTTCGACGACGCCCAGGCGACCGTGAAGCGGATGTTCAACGATCCGGCGATGACCGGCCGTTTCAACATCGGCGCGGTCAATTCGATCAACTGGGCGCGGCTGATGGCCCAGGTCGTCTATTACTTCGCCGCCGGGCTGCAACTCGGCGCGCCGTATCGCCAGGTGGCCTTCTCGGTGCCGACCGGCAACTTCGGCGATGTCTTCGCCGGCTACGTCGCGGCCAAGATGGGCCTGCCGGTGGCGCAGCTCATCGTCGCGACCAACGTCAACGACATCCTCCACCGCGCGCTGTCGAGCGGCGACTATTCGCAAGGGACCGTCACCCCCACCGCCGCGCCGTCGATGGACATCCAGGTGTCGTCCAACTTCGAGCGCCTCCTGTTCGATCTCAACGGGCGCGACGGCCCCGCGCTGGCCGCGCAGATGGCCGGCTTCGAGGCGAGCAAGTCGATGGTCCTGACCAACGTCCAGCGGGAGGGCGCGGCCGCCCTCTTCACCAGCGCCCGCGCCGACGCCGACGACATGGCCAGGGCGATTCGCTGGGCCTGGGAGGCGAGCGGCGAGCTGCTCGATCCGCATACCGCGATCGGCCTCCACGCCGCGCGCGCCGCAGGCCTCAGCGCCGAGATTCCGGTCGTCACCCTGGCGACCGCCCACCCGGCCAAGTTCCCCGAAGCGGTCGAGCGCGCCACCGGCCAGCGTCCGACGCTGCCTTCGCGCGTCGGCGACCTGTTCGAGCGCGCCGAGCGGTGCGCCGATCTTCCCGGCGATTACGCGGCGGTGGCGGACTACGTCGCGACCCACGCCGTTCCCAAGGGCTGATGGCGGAGCTTGCCCAGAGCCCGCTGATCCTCTCCGGCGAGGGTTGGGACGACTACGGCCTGATCGACAGCGGCGACGGCCGCAAGCTGGAGCGTTACGGCCCGTACCGCTTCATCCGTCCCGAGCCGCAGGCGCTGTGGGCGCCGAAGCTGGAGCGCTGGGCCTCGGACGGCGAGTTCGTCCCGGCGTCCGACGAGGACGGCGGCGGCCGCTGGCAGTTCGCACGTCCGGTGCCGAAGGAGGGATGGCCGCTCGCCTGGAACGATGTCCGCTTTACCGCGCAGTGCACGCCGTTCCGGCACCTTGGCTTCTTTCCCGACATGGCCCCGGTGTGGGACTGGATGGGGGAGCAATTGCGTCGTCCCGGACTTGATCCGGGACCGCTGGCCTCATCGTCGGGGCCTCCGACCCAGGCTCCAGCGGTCCCGGATCAAGTCCGGGACGGCGGATTCTCGACCCTCAACCTGTTCGGCTATACCGGTGTCGGCACCCTGGCCCTGTCGGCCCATGGCCCGGTCACGCACGTCGACGCCTCGAAGAAGTCGGTCGCCCAGGCCCGCGCCAATGCCGCGCTGTCCAGCATGGAGAGCCGCCCCGTGCGCTGGATCGTCGATGACGCCGCCAAGTTCGCGGCGCGCGAGGTGCGGCGCGGCCGGCGCTATGACGGCATCATCCTGGACCCCCCGAAGTTCGGACGCGGGCCGGAGGGCGAGGTCTGGCGGCTGGAGGATCACCTGCCCGGCCTGATCGCGGACTGCCGCCGGCTGCTGGACGAGAACAGCCGCTTCCTGTTCCTGACGGTCTATGCCGTGCGCATGTCCTCGCTGGCGATCGCCGGCCTGCTCGACGAGGCTTTTTCCGGCCTGCCGGGCCGGATCGAGCACGGCGACCTGGCCGTGCGCGAGGATAACGGCGGCCGCCTTCTGCCCACCGCCATCTTCGCGCGCTGGCGGAACGACTAGCGCGCGTTGCGCGGCTTGCGGAACTTCAGGACGAACTGATCGGTCTTGCCGCGCATTCCGCTGTCGAACACCTTGCCGGTGTGATCGTCTTCGGGGTGCTTCAGCACGTCGCTGCGCCCCTCCAGCTTGAAGCCGGCCGCCTCCACCTCGCGGATCACCGCCGCCGATTCGATCCGGTGCAGGGTCGAGGTCGCGGAGAAGCCGGAGCCGGCCGCCGCCTCGTGATCGCTGACGAGATAGATTCCGCCCGGCTTCAACGCGGCGAAGGCGGCGCGGTTGGTGGCCGTGGCGGCATCGCCATCGCCGACCTTGGCGTTCTTGAAGTCGTGGTAGTTCATCGTCGTCCAGACGAGATCGACCGGCTCGGGCGCCAGCGCCTCACCGGGGGGCACCTTGGCCAGGCTGACGTTGCCGTGGGCCTGCGCCCAGGCGCTCACGGCCGGGGCGGGGCGCATGCCGCTGGTATAGACATAGCCGCGCTCGCCCACGGTGAGGCTGAGCAGCCGGGTGAAGTAGCCGCCGCCGGGCGAAAGCTCCGCCACCTTCCAGCCGGGGCGGACGCCGGCGAAGGCGAGCATCTCTGCCGGCTTACGGTCCGCGTCGCGGGCCTTGTCGGCCTCGGGCCGGTCCGCGCTGGCGACGGCGGCCGCATAGGTGCGCGGGGCCTGCTGCGCGATGGTCGGGACTGCGGCGAGCGCCAGGGCCGCCGTGCCGATGCCGATATGCCAAGCCTTCATCCTGCCGTTCCCTCTGTTGTGTTCGGTGCACTCTAGCAAATCGGCGGTGGCGCTCCACCGGCCCAATTGTATCGAATTGTGCCGCTCTGGTCCGGCGGGGGTGGACACCCGCCCGCCGAAATGCGATCCGCCCGGCCGGTTCGCAGGGGCAAATGCAGTGGCCGACAGCCTGATCCTCGAAGTCGCCAATTTCGAAGTCGACGTGCTCACCGGGATTTACTCGGAGGAGACCGGGCGGCCGCAGCCGCTGCGCATCTCGATCGCCGCCAGGCTGAAGCCCGTCCCGAAGTTCGAAGCCGCGACTCCGCTTTCGGCCAGCAAGAACTACATGGACCTGAAGTTCGCCGCTTCGGAAGCCCTGCCGCAGGGCGTCCACTTCAAGCTGATCGAGGCCGTGGCCGACCACATCTGCGACACGCTGTTCCTCCAGGACGAGCGGGTCGAGGCGGTGACGGTCAAGATCGTCAAGCTGGCGATCAGCGAGAACGGCGAGGAGATCGGCATGACCCTAACGCGGGAGCGACGCTGAGGTGCTGCTGCGCGTGGAGGGCCTGCCCGCCGGCACGCTGGAGGCCGCCGCGCAGTTCCACGTCGAAGCCTTGCCCGGGATCATGGCCGCGCTGGGTGAGGGCCGCGATCTCGTGCTGGTCTTTCGCGCCGCCGACCATACCCACAAGGGCTGGCGGCTCGCCGCCATCCAGCAGTTGGCCCGCGATGCCGCGCCGCTTCGGGTCAACGGGCTGGCCGGAGGGGACGAGGCGGCGGTTGCGGCGGCGGCCGCCTATCTCGCCGGAGCGCCCGGCGTGACCGGCCAACTGCTGGCGCTTGATGGCGAAGGCGCGGGTGAGGTACTATCTTCATCTCCATGACGAGCGCTACGCCCCTCATCGATCAGTTCGCCCGGCGGATCAGCTATCTGCGCCTGTCGGTGACGGATCGCTGCGACCTGCGCTGCGCCTACTGCATGCCCGAGCGCCAGACCTTCCTGCCCAAGGCGGAGGTGCTGACGCTGGAGGAACTGCACCGCCTTTCGCTGGGCTTCATCGAGCGGGGGATCACCAAGCTGCGGCTGACCGGCGGCGAGCCGCTGGTGCGGCGCGACATGATCGAGCTGGTGCAGGCCCTGGGGCG
>CAZFPW010000126.1:0-7915 GCA_964520765.1 uncultured Novosphingobium sp. | reverse complement strand
ACGTTGGCGGTCTTGTTGATCGGGTGGAAGTCGACCGGCTCGTCCGAGCGGATCACCACGCCCTTGCCGTCCGGCTTGCCCCAGACCCGGAACTCGTCGTCGAGGAACGAGAGCGTCTCGATCGCCTCCTTCAGCTCCATGTCATAGGGCCGCACGTCGCCCGAGGCCGCCGCCCGCTCGACGATGCGGCGGTGGAGCTTGGCGCAGAAGCGGTCCACCTCCTCCTCGGTTCCTTCCACGAACTGGAACCGGCTGGAGGCGCAGGCTTCCTGGTTCAGCATCATGATGTCGAACGAGGTCAGGTCCGCCACCCGCTCCTGGATCTCCTCCGAGGCATGGGCCTCGCGCCCGACCATCGAGATCGAGGTCTTGGGATCGAACGAGACGAGCTGGAGGCCGGGGCCGACATACTTGATCAGGTTGTTGATCGCGTCCCCGCCGCCCCAGCCGACGATCTTGTCGAAGTACTGCGGGCGCATCAGGATGCCCTCGGTCGTCTCGTCGCCGCCGCGCCAATAGACCGCCGACATCGAGGTCACGATCGGATGGGTCGCGTCGATTTCCGCCATCGTCCGCAGGATCGCGACCGTGGTGAAGGGATCGGACGAACTCATCTTGAACAGGTTGACCGCCTTGACCATCGCCCCGTGGGCGATCGACTTCACCGCCACCCCCGGCGAATTGCCCGGCAGGACGTGGATCAGCCGCGGCGCGAAGGCCCGCACGAAGCTCTTGCGGCCGGTATAGTCCTGCTTGGGCACCCATTCGTCCAGCGCGCGCGGATCGGGGAAGTTCTGCTCGACCTCCGCCATCAGCCGCTCGCGGTTGAGCGTCATCGTCGCATAGTGCGCCTGGTGGGCCACCACCTCACGCGGGAGGATGTGGGTCGAGCACATCCGGTCGATGCATTCCTGGAAGATCTCGTTCTTGGGGTCGCGGATGCGCTCGCCCGTCTCGACCAGGAAGTCGATGATCTCGCTCAGCGGCACGTTGAGCAGCGGCGGGACCTCGGTGCGCGGCTGGACCGCGGCGTCGAGGTCCAGCTTGGGCGTGGCGAAAGTCACCCCCAGGTCGCGCGAGCGATGGGTCGCAGCGCTGCCCTCCACCAGCTTGCCGCGGTAGAAGAACGGCGCGGAGACGATTTCTTCCGAAGCCTCGGGCGTCTTGAGATCGCTGATCGTGTTCATGACACACCCCGCACGTAAGCATCGACGGTGCCGGCGCAGCCGATCTTGTCGTCGCCTTCGAGATCGGCATAGCGCGCGATGTCGTCGCGGATCGTCGGCCCCCGGTGGCCGCAGGCGCAGGGCTTGAACTGGATGTTGACCCGGTCGCCCGAGATCACCCCGCCCCAGCGCCCGTCGATCGACAGGTCGAAGAAGGCGGCGCGGCCTTCGTATTCCTCGTCCTGGATGGGCAGCAGCGCATCGCCCTCCTTGTTGAGGACCAGCGGCACGACCCACGGCGGCAGGTGATAGCGGTTGCCGCCCTGGCAGCGCGGCATGCCCGAATGCAGCTCCTGCATCGAGTAGTTCTGGTAGTTGCGCTCGGGCTTGATGTTGAAGGTCTCGTAGACGAACTCGCGGTAGTTGTCGGGCAGCTTGGCGCGCTTGAGCCCGCCGCCGACGTAGATCGTGTTCTCGGGATTGAAGTCGTCGCCGCTGAAGCCCAGCTCGCGCACGGCCACGGCCACGTCGTAGAGCCCCTTCCACAGCCCGGTCAGGTGCAGCTTGTCGGCGCGCGCGTCGACGATCGCCTGGGCGGTGTAGCCCACCGCGCCGTCGACCAGCTTCTGCCGCTCGGCCGAGGTCTTCTCCATCTCCTCGATCTCGGAGGGCGTCGCGGTCCCTTCCGCGATCTTCTTGCGCATCACGACCATCTTGGTGAGGTCGCCGACGGTGATCGGCGGCACCGGATAGGCGAAGCGCTCCGCCTTCGGGTCCTGCAGGGTGGCGGTATAGGCCTCGCCCGTCGCGGCGCTGCGCGGGGTATAGGCCACGGCGGCGGCGCCGAACATGCGGCGGTCGCGGCCAAGCTCGGTCCTGGAGCCCCAGGCATAGGCGGTCGGCGCCTCCTTCTTGACCCACTCCATGTCCTTGGCCGAGGCGACGAGCATGGCCGACTTGCCGGTCGTGCCGCTGGAGCAGGCGACGAAGAAGCCCTCACGCTCCAGGTTGGCGAGCCAGCCGTCGACGTCGGGCGCGTCCTTCACCTTGTCGACCGGCACGCGATAGGTGGAAACGGTGTCGAGCCACTTCGACATGCGATCCCAGCGCTGGTCGATCAGGAAGCTCTCGGGATAGGACTTGTAGGCGGTGTGCGGGAACAGCAGCTGCACCGCGTCCTCAAGGCTCGTCACCGCGCTCAGGCCGGCCTCCTCGGCGCGGTGGCCGAGCAGCTTGATCTGGCCCTTGCGCTGCTGGAAGCGCTCGTCGATCGCCTTGATCTGAAGGTCACGAACCTCCTCGTGCGAATAGTCGTAAGGGTCCGCCGCGTTCACGCGGCCGGTCAGTTCCTCGACCGCGCTGGTTTCCACTACCGTTGCCATTATCTTCTCTCCCATTCTCGTTGATCTTGGGGACTCGCCGGGATGCCTGGGAATTAACGGCATCTCTGACGTATCATTATGCACAAACCGGCCTGCGAGACAAGGGCCAATCGTCACCCCATCGTCCGATCGGACCGATCGTGCCGCCAGGGGCACTGGCCAAGGCCAATCGTTCGTGCTGTCCCTTGCGCTGAGCATAGGCGCCGGGTAATGATAACATACACGTTTCGTTATTCGAGCCGACGTTCCGACCAAGAGCCCGCACAGGGCCGCATGGGAGAGAAGCATGTATTTCCGGGAAATCCGCCTGAACTGGCACGCCCTGCTTTCCGGCGCCTTCGGCATGGCGCTGGGCTCGGCGCTGAGCCACTATACGCTTAGCCTGTTCGGCCCGGCGATGATCAAGGATATCGGCTGGACCAAGGCGGAGTTCGCGCTGATAGGCTCGGTGCCGCTGGCGACGATGCTCCTGATTCCCGTCGCCGGGCGCTACACTGATCGGTTCGGCACGCGAGTCGCCGCGATCACCGGCTTCTTCGGCGTGCCGCTCGGCTTCGTCGCGATGAGCATGATGAGCGGCAACCTGATCGAATATTTCGCGATCTATCTGGCCCAGCACGTCTTCGGCATCCTGACCACCTCGCTGGTGTTCTGCCGCGTGGTGGTGGAACGCTTCGACGCGGCCCGCGGCATCGCCCTCTCCGCAATCATGAGCGCGCCGCCGCTGGCCGGGGCCATCGCCGCGCCGATCCTGGGCGATATCATCGCCGAGGACGGCTGGCGCGCCGGCTACCTGGCGATGGCCGGGATCACCGCCTGCGGCGGCGTGGTGGCAATCCTGCTGATGGGCGCCAACCGCAAGCGCACCGCCCCCCGCGAATCCGGCACTATCAAGCTCAGCCGCAAGGAGTTCTTCGGCCTGATCCGCAATCCGATGCTGCTGCTGATCGTCGGCGGCATGCTGCTGGTGAACCTGCCGCAATCCTTCGCCAGCTCGCAGCTCAAGCTGGTGGCGCTGGACAAGGGCATCTCGGACATCGATGCGACCTGGATGGTCTCGCTCTATGCCGCCGGGGTGATGGTCGGCCGGTTCCTGACGGGAATCGCGCTCGACGTGAAGGTCCGGCCGCACATGGTCGCGATCGTCGCGCTCGGCCTGCCGGCAATCGGCTATATCCTGTTCGCCTCGTCGGTCACCGCGCCGCTGATCTTGACCGCCGGCGTCCTGCTGATCGGCCTGGCCCAGGGCGCGGAAAGCGATGTCGGCGCCTATCTGATCTCCCGCAATTTCGACATCAAGAACTTCAGCCTGCTGCTGAGCTTCGTGACGATGAGCATCGGCTTCGGCTCCGCGATCGGATCGCTGGTGCTGAGCTTCAGCCTGCACCACAGCGACACCTACACGCCCTATCTGGTGCTGTCGGCCGTCGGCACCCTGATCGGCGCCGCCGCCTTCGGCATGACCGGGATGCGCTGGGTCGGCGGCGGGCAGCCCAAGGCCGAAGAGGCCGTCCTCGAACAAGCCCTTGCAGGAGAGATCAGTTGAGCAACACGCAGGAACGCCCCGTCGCCGTCGTTACCGGAGCGAGCGCGGGAATCGGCAAGTCGACCGCGCGGATGCTGGCGGCGCAAGGCTGGCACGTGATCGGCACGGGCCGCGACCCGGCCCGCAGCGCCGAGGCCGAGGCCGAGATCCGCGCCGCCGCCGCGCCCGAGGCGCGGGTCGACTTCCTGCGCGGCGACTTCACCGAGATGGCCGACGTGAAGCGCGTCGCGGCCGAGATCGCGGCGCTCGCCCCCCGGCTCGACGTGCTCATCAACAATGCCGGCGGGGTGCGCGATGCGCTCTACCGGACGAGCGAGGGGCTGGAGGCGACCATGGCCGCCAACCACTTCGCCCCCTTCATCCTCACCCGCGAGCTGCTGCCGCTGCTCAGGCAAACCGCCGCCAGGAGCGCGCCGGGCACGGTGCGGGTGATCGCGGTGTCCTCCTCCGGCCACCAGGTCTGCCCCGGCATGAACTGGGACGACCTCAACATGTTCGAGAACTTCTCGACCGGCGGGGTCTATTGCCAGGCCAAGCTCGCCAACATCCTGTTCACTCGCGAGCTGCAGCGCCAGGTCGCGGCCGATGGGATCGTCGCCCAGTCGATGCATCCGGGCCGGGTCGCCAGCAACTTCGGCAACCACGGCGACGAGCAGATGCGCAGCTACATGGCCGCCAACGCCGACACCCAGCCCGACGAGCCGGCCGAGACCCTGGTCTGGCTGGCGACCGCCCCCGAGGCCGGGCGCGACGGCGGCCGCTACTTCCACGCCAAGGCCGAAGCCGAAGCCGCGCCGCAGGCCCTCGACGACGAAGCCGCACGCCGGCTGTGGACCGAGAGCGCCCGGCTGATGGCCGAGATCGGCGCCTGACGGGAAACCTCGCCGCAACGCCGACGCATCGCCAGCCTTGCGCATCGGGGTAATGACGACGTATATACGTCGTCATTACCCCGATGGAGCTATGCCCATGGCCAAGGAAGCGGTTTTCACCATGAAGCTGGAAGCCGATCTGCGGGCGGATTTCATGGCCGAAACGGAAGCCCTGCATCGACCGGCCTCGCAGGTCGTGCGGGAACTGATGCGCGAGTTCGTGGAGCGCCAGCGCCACAAGCGCGAGCACAGCGCCTTTGTCGAACGCAAGGTGGCTCTTGCCCGCGCATCGATGCAAGCGGGCCAAGGCCATGACAACGACGAGGTCGAAGCAGATTTCGCCAAGCGCCGCGCGACTATCGACGATCGCGCGTGAAGGTTCGGTGGACGCCGGAGGCGCGCCGGGATCGCGCCAACATATGGGACTATCTTTTCGAACGCGATGAAAATGCCGCCGCCCGGATCGACGGCCTGATCGGCGCGGCCGTGGCCCAGCTTATCGATTTCCCGATGCTGGGCCATGAAGGCGAAGTCCCCGGAACCCGCGAGCTGACGCCGCACGGCAGCTACCGGCTGGTCTATGAAATCTACGGCAACTCCGTTTGGATACTCACCATCATCCACACCAGCCGCCAGTGGCCTCCGGCAAGGTAGGCCACCCTATCCAGGCGGCAGGGAGACGGGGCTGCTCGAACGCCCCGGCCATCCCGCCCCTGCAAGGCCGCATGACCGACGCCGCACCAGCCCTCCGTTTCGCAGAGCATTTCGCGTTTCCGCCCCATATCATCGCGTCCACGGTGCGGCGCGGATTGAGTTCCGGACCCCACGGTGCGATAAGGCGTTCATAGACTTTCCGCATAGGGAGAATGAATATGGCAGACGCTGACGCCAAGGAACTGGCCCAGTCCGCCCGCAAGTACTGGTCGTCCGAAGGCTACACCGAAGGCGGCGTGATCCGTGAGGTCGACTACGCCTCCCAATCGGGCGGGCTGTTCCCGGAATTCGCCGGGATCAAGATCGTCGATTGCGACACCCACATCACCGAGGCGCCCGACCTCTTCACCAGCCGCGCGCCGGCCGCGCTGAAGGACAAGGTGCCCTACGTCCGCCTCGACGCCGACGGCGTGGAGCGCTGGTACGTGGGTGACCGCAACTTCGGCTCGATGGGCGGCAACGTCCTGCGCAAGGACAACAACAAGCTGCTCGGCCGCCTGGCCTTCCCCAAGCTGGAGCAGGCCCATCCCGGCGGCCACCTCGTCAAGGAACGCCTCCAGGCGATGGACGACATGGGCATCTACGCCCAGATCGCCTTCCAGAACTCGGGCGTGACCCAGGCCGGCTCGCTGATGAGCCTGGGCGATCCCGACCTCGCCCTGTCGATCGTCCAGATCTACAACGACGCCTCGCGCGACTTCCAGGAAGAGAGCGGCCAGCGCGTCTTCAACATGATCCACCTGCCCTTCTGGGACCAGAAGGCGATGGAGACCGAGCTGCGCCGCTGCATCGACATGGGCCTGAAGGGCCTGGTCCTGCCCGACACGCCCGAGCGCGTCGGCGTGCCCAGCTTCATGCACGACTACTGGAACGGCGTGCTGGAGATGTGCGAATCCACCGGCACCTCGATCAACTTCCACCTGAACTCGGCGGTCGATCCCAACACGCTGACCTGGGAAGGCTTCCAGTTCGAGCAGACCCTGTCGGTGGTCGCGACGATGTTCTCCATCGGCAACGCCGCCACGCTCGGCAACTGGATGGTCTCGGGCCGGCTGGACCAGTTCCCCAAGCTCAAGATCGGCCTGATCGAGAGCGGCATGGGCTGGGTGCCCTTCGCCGTCGAGGCGCTGGAGCACCAGTTCAACGAGATGCTGCCGCGCTTCTCCAAGACGCTGACCCGTCGCCCGTGGGAATACTTCCGCGACCACTTCATGTGCAGCTTCTGGTTCGAGAAGATCGGGCCGAAGCAGCTGCTGGAGACGATCGGCGTCGACAACGTCATGTTCGAAACCGACTTCCCGCACCCGACCTCGCTCTATCCGGGCGTGCAGGAGCACCTGAAGGACGTCTTCGCCGATCACGGCTACGACATCGCCAAGAAGGTCCTGCAGGACAACCCGGTGCGGTTCTACAACCTGCCGATCTGAGATCGGCGGCCATATCCGAACGCGAAGGGCGGCAGGGGCGATCCTGCCGCCCTTTTCGTTGCCGCTGGCCGCGCGGACGTGGAAAAACGCGGCACGGTGGTTGGTCACTGGGTGACCTGCCGGTAGGGCGGTCTTCATGGGCGCGAGCATCGTCATTGGTGATTCCGGGCCGCGCCCGGTCGAGATCGACATCGAGGAGCTGCTCGCCACCCGCCTGCTCGTCCAGGGCAACAGCGGCTCCGGAAAATCCCACCTTTTGCGTCGTTTGCTTGAGGAGAGCGCCGGCATCGTCCAGCAGGTGGTGATCGACCCGGAGGGCGATTTCGTCACCCTGGCCGAGCCGTTCGGCCATATCGTCGTCGATGGCGCCGCCTATGCCGCCGCCGAAATCTCCCGCCTCGCCGCCCGCGTCCGCAAGCACCGCGCCTCGGTCGTCCTCGCCCTCGACGGGCTGGAGATCGAGGCTCAGATGCGCTGCGCCGCGGTCTTCCTCAACGCCCTGTTCGACGCCCCGCGCGAAGAGTGGTTTCCCGCCCTCGTCGTCGTCGACGAAGCGCAGATGTTCGCCCCCGCCGCGGCGGGCGACGTCACCGACGAGGTCCGCCGCCTCTCGCTGTCGGCCATGACCAACCTGATGTGCCGCGGGCGCAAGCGCGGCCTCGCCGGCGTCATCGCCACCCAGCGCCTGGCCAAGCTGGCCAAGAACGTCGCGGCCGAAGCCTCCAACTTCCTGATGGGCCGCACCTTCCTCGACATCGACATGGCCCGCGCCGCCGACCTGCTCGGCATGGAGCGCCGCCAGGCCGAG
>CAZFPW010000125.1:5582-7928 GCA_964520765.1 uncultured Novosphingobium sp. | reverse complement strand
CTAGCGCATCAGCACGAGTTCTTCCGCCATGCTCGGGTGGAGGGCGATCGTCGCGTCGAAGTCCGCCTTGGTCAGCCCGGCGCGCACCGCGATCGCCGCCGCCTGGAGGATTTCCGGCGCTTCCGGCCCGATGAGGTGGACGCCCAGAACCCTGTCCGTATCGGCATCGACCACCAGCTTATAGAGCCCGCGCTCGTGCCGTTCGGCAAAGACGTTCTTCATCGGCCGGAAGTCCGAGGTGAAGATCCGCACGTTGCCGTGCTTCTGCCGCGCCTGGCTTTCGGTCAGGCCGACGCCGGCCAGCGGCGGCTGCGAAAAGACCGCGCTGGGCACGCAGTCATATGAGATCGTCCGCGGATTGCCGCCGAACACCGTATCGGCAAAGGCCTGCCCCTCGCGGATCGCGACCGGCGTGAGCTGCACGCGGTCGGTCACGTCGCCCACCGCATAGATGCTCTCGCAGGTCGTGCGGTTGTATTCGTCGACCGAAATCTCGCCCTTCGGGCCAAGCGCGACGCCCGCCGTCTCCAGCCCCAGCCCCTCGGTCTTGGGCTTGCGCCCCGTCGCCACCAGGACGACGTCGGCCTCGAACGGATCGTGATCGCCCACGGTCACGCGCAGCGCGCCGCCGTCCAGCTTCTCCACCTCGGTAAGCGGGCAGTTGAAGCGATAGGTGATCCCCCGCGCCATGGTGATCTGGAGCAGGCGGTCGCGCAGGGCCTCGTCATAACCGCGCAGGATCTGGTCGCTGCGGTTGACCACCGTGACCTCGCTGCCCAGCGCGTTGAAGATGCCCGCGAACTCCAGCGCGATGTAGCCCGCGCCCTGGATCACGATCCGGCGTGGCAGCTCCGGCAGGTGGAACACCTCGTTGGAGGTGATGCAGTGCTCGACGCCGGGGAACTCGGGCAGGACCGGCCAGGCGCCGACCGCAACGAGGATGACCTTGGCGGTGATCTCCCGCCCGCTCGCCAGCCTGACCGAATGCGGGCCGGTGATCGTGGCGCGTTCCAGGAAGCGCTCGACCTGGTTGTTCGCCAGCGTCTGCTCGTAGAGCCCATTGAGGCGGTCGACGTCGCGCAGCACCGTATCGCGCAGGGTCGCCCAGTCGAAGGTCATGCCATCGACGGTCCAGCCGTAGTGCGCGGCGTCCTGCAATTCCTCGGCGAAGTGCGAGCCGTAGACCAGCAGCTTCTTGGGCACGCAGCCCCGGATCACGCAGGTCCCGCCGACCCGATGCTCCTCCGCCACGGCCACCCGCGCGCCATAGGCGGCGGAGACGCGGCTCGCGCGCACGCCGCCGGACCCGGCGCCGATGACGAAAAGGTCGTAGTCGTAGTCGGCCATGTGGTGCTCCCTTGTGCGGAGGCGCATATGGGCGGCGGGAATGGACTTGTCACCATTCCTCCCCTCACCCCAGGGTCAGGGATCAGGCCGCCAGATCGGCCGGCACCGCCCCCAGCACCCGCGCCGCGTCCCTCGGATCGAGCCGGACCTGCAAGCCGCGCTGACCGCCGTTGATATAGACCAGCGCGTGCCCCAGCGCGGCCGCCTCGATCGCCACCGGCACCTTGCGCGCCTGTCCGAACGGGCTGATTCCCCCGACCTTGTAGCCCGTCATGCGCTCGGCCTCGGCAGGCTTCATCATCTGCGCCGACTTGCCGCCGAGCGCCGCCGCGAGCTTCTTCATCGCCACCTCGCGGTCGGAGGGGAGAATCGCGCAGGCCGGCTTGCCGTCGACCAGGACCATCAGCGTCTTAAGCACCCGGTCCGGGGCCTCGCCCAGCGCCTCGGCCGCCTGGAGCCCCACCCGGTCGGCGTCGGGATCATAGGCATAGGCGTGGACGGAGAACGCCACGCCCGCCTGCTCCAGCGCCCGCGTCGCGCGGGTCGCCTTCGCCATCAGGGCCGCGCGGCCAGGCCGACGCGCAGCGCCTCGATCAGGTCCGCGTGCAGCTTCTTCGCCAGCCGCCCTTGCGAGAACACGTCGAACCCATGGAAAGCGCCGGGGTAGACCGCCAGCTGGGTCGTCACCCCGGCGGCGAGCAGGCGGCGGGCATATTCGATATCCTCCTCCACGAAGAGGTCGATCGCGCCGACGCCGATCCACGTCGGCGGCAAGCCGCGCAGGTTCTCCACCCGCGCCGGCACCGATCCCTCGGGCACCTGGGGCGACCCGGCCGGAACGCCGAGCAGCGAGGTCCAGCCATAGCGGTTGCTTGCGGGAGTCCAGACCAGCGCGCCTTGCCAGGGCGGCGCCTGGCGGATCGAGCCGGTGCGGTCGTCCAGCATCGGATAGATCAGGGCCTGGAACGCGATCGGCACCTCGCCCCGGTCCCGCGCCGC
>CAZFPW010000125.1:1925-5482 GCA_964520765.1 uncultured Novosphingobium sp. | reverse complement strand
GGAGCCGCCTTGCGCCCCGCGAAGCCCACCGAAATCGCCACGTCCGGCGCGCCGCGCGCTCCGGGAATCTTCTGGTCGGTCCAGTTCGGCAGCGGCTTGGGCGCGGCCGTCCGCTTACGGATCGCGGCGATCATCTCGTCGTCGAAGGTCCTGCCCGCGCGCGCCTGAATCTCCGGGACGGCCGCGCGCAGCTCGGGATCAACGTAGGGCAAGGGATCGAACGGAGCCGCCGGCGCGGCCATGGCCACCGGCACCGCCAGCATGGCCAGGCAAACCAGTCCGAACCTTCGCAATATCCTCATGCCTTCCCTCCCTTGGAACCCGTCATCCGATCCCGGCCGCTTCCAGCAGCGCCTTGGTGCTGGGGTCGAACTCGACCCCGCCCTGCTCGATCTGCTTCGCGATCTCCTTGCCCAGCTCGACCCCGAACTGGTCGAACGGGTTGATCTCCATCAGCACGGCATTGGCGAAAGTGCGATGCTCGTGGAAGGCGATCAGCGCGCCGAGCGTCGCCGCGTTGATCTCGTCGCAGAGGATCGTCGCGGACGGGCGGTCGCCCGGATAGGCGCGCGCCGGATCGTCGCTTTGCTTGCCGGCCATCAGCGCCGCCCCTTGCGCGAAGCAGTTGGACAGCAGGATGCGATGGTGCGCCGGATCGAGCGCGTCGCCGGGCTGGATCGCCGCGATGAAGTCCACCGGCACCAGGTTCGTGCCCTGGTGCAGCAGCTGGAACACCGCATGCTGCGCATCGGTGCCGACCCCGCCCCAGGTGATCGGCGCGGTGGGCCCGGATACGGCCTTGCCCTCCAGGGTCACGCTCTTGCCGTTGGATTCCATCTCGAGCTGCTGGAGGTAGCTGGGGAACAGGGCCAGCCGCTCGTCATAGGCGAAGACCGCGCGCGTCTGGCAGCCGCGCAGGCGCGAATAGTACTGGTCGGCAAAGGCGGCGCGCAGGCACAGGTTGTCCGCCCCGTCCGTATCGAGGAAATGCCGGTCGACCACGGCCGCGCCTTCCAGCATCTCCGCGAACTCGGGCCAGCCCAGCGCGATGGCGATGGGAAAGCCGATCGACGACCACAGGGAATAGCGCCCGCCGACCGTCTCCGGGAAAGGCAGCACGCGGGTTTCGTCGACGCCCCATTCCACCGCCTTGTCCGGGGCGGCGGTCAGGGCGACGACCCGGCCGTAGGGATCGCTCACCCCGCTCTCGCGCAGCCAGCCCAGCGCGCTCTGGGCATTGGTGATCGTCTCGGTCGTGGTGAAGGTCTTGGAGGCGAAGGCGATCAGCGTGGTCGCCGGATCGCACTTCGCGAAAGCGGCCTCCAGCGCGCAGCCGTCGATGTTGGAGACGATATGGACGTCGACCATCGCCCCGTCGCGGGCCAGGGCGTCGACCGCCAGCGCGGGGCCGAGCGCCGAGCCGCCGATGCCGATGTGGATCAGATGCCTGACTTCGCCCAGCGCGCCCTGGTGGATCGCCTCGGTCAGGACATGCATGCGGGCGTGGAAGGCGGCCGCCTCCTCCACGCTGTCCTCCCTGCCGAAGCCGCGCTGGGCGGTGTGCTCGGCGGCGCGGTTCTCGGTGGGGTTCACTATCTCGCCGTCGAACAGCGCGCGGCGGCGCTCGGCGAAGTCCGCCGCCTCGGCCAGGGCGGCGAAGGCGTCGAGGTGGGCGGCGTCGAGGTGGGTCTTCGACCAGTCGAAGCGGACCTCTCCCCCCGGCAGCTCGATCGCGCCGGTCAGCCGGGAGGCCCGGTCCGCATCGGCCGCGAACAGCTCGGTGAGCCGGGGCTTGGGCAAGGCCGCCAACCGATCCCAGCTCTCCTGCACCGCATCGCCCATGAATCGTCCTTTCCTACATTACCGCAAAGGCGTAATGCCCGCCCTCGGACATTCAGCCAAGCGGTGCCTGCCTTCGATGCTGTGCAAGTTGACGCCTGCCATGCCTAAAGTGACAGTCACAGGCGGGGAGCGCCGCAAATCCTCTGGACACCGTAATTTTTGTGATTCTGTGTCAACCTGCGTGTTGCCCGCCTAATACACCCTCTCCCTTGACGAGCGAGATTCTGCCCCACATGGACGCCGCGATGACCGAGACCACGCCCGATCCCGCGCCCACCCCGACCCCGACCAAGCCGGCGAAGAAGGAGGACAGCTTCCCCGTCTTCCTGCTCAAGCTGGTGGTGATCGTCCTGGTCTTCCGCAGCTTCATCTTCTCGCCGTTCAATATCCCGAGCGAGTCGATGCTGCCCCGCCTGCAGAACGGCGACTACCTGCTCGCCGCCAAGTGGCCCTACGGCTATTCGAAGTATTCCATGCCCTTCAGCGTGCCGGTGATCCCCGGCCGCATCTTCGCCGGAGAGCCCAAGCGCGGCGACGTCGCGATCTTCAAGGCGCCGCCGCTCAACGAGGTCGACTACATCAAGCGGGTCATCGGCCTGCCCGGCGATACCGTGCAGATGGTCGGCGGCGTGCTCCACCTGAATGGGGTGGCCGTGCCCAAGGTCCGCATCGAGGACTACGAGGTGGAGCTTTCCCCCAACACCAAGTGCTACCTCGCCACCTTCCAGGCCCGCCGCGCCGACGGCACGGCGGTCTGCCGCTATCCCCAGTATCGCGAAACCCTGCCCGGCGGGGTTAGCTACAACGTGCTGGACCTGCTCCGCACCCCGCAGGACGATACGCCGCCGATCGTGGTGCCCGCGAACTCGCTGTTCATGATGGGCGACAACCGCGACAACTCGATGGACAGCCGCTTCGCCGCGATCCCTGGAGAGGGCATCGGCATCGTCCCGCAGGAGAACCTCGTCGGCAAGGCCACGATCATGATGTTCTCCACCGACGGCTCGGCCTCCTGGTACAAGCCCTGGACCTGGTTCACCGCCGCCCGGTGGAGCCGCATTGGCGGCACCTTCTGACCCTGCGCATCCCATGAAGCCCCGCGCGCCCTATGTGGTCATCGCCTGCGCGGCCTTCATCGTCACGCTGTCGATGGGCGTCCGCCAGTCGTTCGGCCTGTTCCTGCCGCAGATGGGCACGGCGCTGTCGATCGGCCGCGCCGACTTCGGCCTGGCCATGGCCATCCAGAACCTCGTCTGGGGCCTCGCCCAGCCGTGGATCGGGGCCTTGGCCGACCGCCACGGCGCGGGGCGCGTCGCCGTGGTCGGGGCGGCACTCTATGCGCTCGGCCTGGTCGGCGCGTCGCATGCCGCAGGGGCTTTCGGGGTCCATCTGACCCTCGGCCTGCTGGTCGGCTTCGCCATGTCGGGGATCACCTTCACCGTCATGCTGGGCGCGGTCGGCCGCGTGGTCCCGCCGGAGAAGCGCGGCATGGCCTTCGGCATCGTCACGGCCGGCGGCTCGCTCGGCCAGTTTCTCGTCGTGCCCGGCGCGCAGATGCTGCTCGGCACCTGGGGCTACCACATCGCGCTCAACGTGCTGGCGGGTCTCGTCGGTCTCGCCGCGGTGCTGGCCTTCGGCGTCGCCGGCAAGCCCTCCGCGTCCGCCACCGCCGAGTCCGCCCAAAGCGCCGGGGAAGCCCTGCGCGAGGCGACGGG
>CAZFPW010000125.1:0-1825 GCA_964520765.1 uncultured Novosphingobium sp. | reverse complement strand
CACCAGGTCGGCAGCTTCTTCGGCGCCTGGATGGCGGGCTGGCTGTTCGACCGCCTGGGCTCCTACGACGCCACCTGGGCCGCCTCGATCGCGCTCGCCCTCTTCGCCGCAGCGGTCCACCTGCCGATCCGCGACGCGCCGCTGGTCCGCGCGGCCCGGCCGGCATGAGGGCGCAGCTGCTCCTCGGCGCGGCGGCGGCGGTGCTGATCGGGCTCGGCCTCTGGCTGTGGAGCCGCGAGGGCACGATGATCTGGCTGCAGGACGCGATCCGCTATTGCTTCTGACCGGCCGCCACCGCAAAGCGCCACGATGCAAGCCGAAACGCGCGACTTCCTGACCCGGCTCACCGGCCGAGAGCCGAGGGACGAGGGCCTGTGGCTGGAAGCCCTGACCCACGGCAGCACCGGCCAGCCGCGCAACTACGAGCGGCTGGAGTTCCTGGGCGACCGGGTGCTCGGCCTCTCCATCGCCGAATGGCTCTATGAGGCGAGCGAGAGCGCCGAAGGCACCCTCTCCCAGCGGCTCAACGCCCTGGTCAGCCGCACGATGTGCGCCAGCATCGCCCGCGAGATCGGCCTTGGCCCGCACATGGTCCTGGGCAAGCAAGCGCGGGACGACGGCGGCCAGGACAGCGACAACATCCTGGGCGACGTGATGGAGGCGCTGATCGGCGCCAGCTTCACCGCCTATGGCTTCGAGCCGACCCGCGCCATGGTCCGCCGGCTCTGGGCCCAGGCCTACGGCGGCAAGGCGGGCAAGGCCAAGCATCCCAAGTCCGCGCTCCAGGAATGGACCGCCGGCAACCGCCGCAAGCCGCCCGAATACCGCATCGTCGAGCGCGCCGGCCCCGACCACGCCGCCCGCTTCACCGTCGCCGTCGCCGTGAAGGGCATCGGCGAGGCGGAGGCGACCGGCGGCAGCAAGCAGGAGGCCGAGACCCTGGCGGCCGCCGAATTCATGAAGAGGTATGGATGACCCAGCATTGCGGCCTCGTCGCGGTGATCGGCGCGCCCAACGCGGGCAAGTCGACCCTGGTGAACGCTCTCGTCGGCCAGAAGGTGGCGATCGTCTCGGCCAAGGCGCAGACCACGCGCGCCCGGCTGATGGGGATCGCGCTGGAAGGCGAGGCCCAGATCATCCTGGCCGACACCCCCGGCATCTTCGCGCCTCGGCGCCGGCTCGACCGGGCGATGGTCGCCGCCGCCTGGGAAGGCGCGCAGAAGGCCGACGCCATCCTGCTGGTGGTCGATGGCCGCAAGAAGAAGCGCGACTACCTGGAAGACATCCTGGCCTCGCTCCAGGGCCGTCCCGAACGCAAGATCCTGGTCCTCAACAAGGTCGACGAGACGGCCAAGGAACCGCTGCTCGTCGCCGCCCAGGAACTCGCGGGCGAAGGCCAGTTCGACGAGGTGTTCTTCGTCTCCGCCCTGACCGGCGATGGGGTGCCGGAACTCAAGGCCCGCCTCGCCGAACTGATGCCCGAGGGCCCCTGGCACTATCCCGAGGACCAGGTCTCCGACGCCAGCGAACGGCTGCTCGCCGCCGAGATCACCCGCGAACAGCTCTACCGCCAGCTCCACGACGAACTGCCCTATGACAGCGCGGTGCGGCCCGAGAGCTACACCCAGCGCAAGGACGGCTCGGTCGAGATCCATCAGCAGATCGTCATCGCCCGCGACAGCCAGAAGGGCATCGTCCTCGGCAAGGGCGGCGCGAAGCTGAAGGCGATCGGCGAGGCGGCGCGCAAGGAGCTGGCCGACCTGCTCGGGACCAAGGTCCACCTCTTCCTCCACGTGAAGGTCGAGGAGAACTGGGCCGACGACCG
>CAZFPW010000124.1:0-7940 GCA_964520765.1 uncultured Novosphingobium sp. | reverse complement strand
TCGCCGTGGGGACGCTGGCGGCCTATGCCTATTCCGTGGTCGCCACCTTCATGCCGGTCCTGCTCCCGGCCGGCACGGTGAACGTCTATTACGAGGCGGCGGCCGTGATCGTCACGCTGATACTGCTCGGCCGCTTTCTGGAGATCCGCGCGAAGGGGCGCACGTCCGAGGCGATCGCGCGATTGGTCGGCTTGCAGGCCAGGACCGCGAGGGTCCGGCGCGGCGAGGCATTCCAGGAAATCCCGATAGCCGAGGTCGCGCCCGGCGATATCGTCGATGTCCGCCCCGGAGAACGCATCCCTGTCGATGGAGAAGTGACCGAGGGCGAGAGCTACGTCGATGAATCGATGATTACGGGGGAGCCCATTCCGGTCGCGAAGACCACCGGCGGCAGGCTGGTCGGCGGCACCGTCAATCAAAAGGGCGCGCTGGCGTTTCGCGCCACGGCCGTGGGGGAGGCGACGGTGCTGTCGCAGATCATCCGCATGGTCGAGGCGGCCCAGGGCTCCAAGCTGCCGATCCAGGCGCTGGTCGACAAGGTGACGATGTGGTTCGTGCCGGCGGTGATGGCCGCGGCGGCGCTGACCTTCCTCGTCTGGTTCCTGTTCGGGCCATCCCCTGCGCTGACCTTTGCCCTGGTCAACGCCGTGGCGGTCCTCATCATCGCCTGCCCTTGCGCGATGGGCCTCGCCACGCCGACCTCGATCATGGTCGGCACCGGGCGAGGGGCGGAGCTGGGCATTCTCTTCCGCAAGGGAGAGGCGCTGCAACTCCTGAAGGACGCAAGGGTGGTCGCCGTGGACAAGACCGGCACCCTGACCGAGGGACGCCCCGCCCTGACCGATCTGGAGATCGCCGAAGGGTTCGAGCGCCGGCACGTGCTGGGCCGGATCGCTGCAGTGGAGGCCAGATCGGAGCATCCCATCGCCCGCGCCATCGTCGCCGCGGCGGAAGCCGAGGGAATTGCCATTCCCGAGATCCGTGCGTTCGCGTCCGTCACCGGCTTTGGCGTGACGGCCGAAATCGCCGGGGAGCCGGTGCAGGTCGGCGCGGACCGCTACATGCGCGAATTGGGACTGGACGTCGGCCCTTTCGCGGCGACGGCCGGGCGCCTGGGCGATGAAGGCAAGTCGCCGCTCTATGCCGCCATCGGCGGCAGGCTGGCGGCCATCGTCGCGGTTGCCGATCCGATCAAGGCAACCACGCCGGCCGCGATCGCCGCCCTGCACGAACTCGGCCTCAAGGTCGCGATGATCAGCGGCGACAACCGGCGTACCGCCGAAGCCATCGCGCGCCGGCTGGGGATCGACGAAGTGACGGCGGAGGTCCTGCCCGAAGGCAAGGTCGATATCGTCCGCCGTCTCAAGGCGGAGCACGGCCATGTCGCCTTCGTCGGAGACGGCATCAACGATGCGCCGGCGCTCGCGGCGGCCGATGTCGGCCTGGCGGTCGGCAACGGCACGGACATCGCGATCGAGGCGGCCGACGTCGTGCTGATGTCGGGCAACCTGAAGGGCGTGCCCACGGCGATCGCCCTGTCGCGCGGGACCATCGCCAATATCCGCCAGAACCTGTTCTGGGCCTTTGCCTATAACACGGCCTTGATCCCGGTTGCGGCCGGTGCGCTCTATCCCGCATTCGGCATCCTGCTTTCGCCGGTCTTCGCTGCCGGGGCGATGGCGCTTTCCAGCGTGTTCGTGCTGGGCAACGCCTTGCGGCTGCGTCAATTCCAGCCGCAATGGGCGGGGGAGGGAACGGCATGAACATCGGACTGGCGGCGAAGGCCTCTGGCGTATCGGCCAAGATGATCCGTTACTACGAGCAGACGGGCCTGATCCCGCGAGCGGACCGGACGGATGCCGGCTATCGCGACTATTCGGATTCCGACGTGCATATGCTGCGCTTCATCCGCCGCGCGCGCGACCTGGGGTTCTCGGTCGCGGAGATCGACGAGCTGCTGGGCCTGTGGCGTGACCGCTCGCGCCAAAGCGGTGATGTGAAGCGAATCGCCGCCGCCCACATCGACGACCTGCGGGGGAAGATCGCCAAGCTGGAGCAGATGGCCGAGACGCTGCAGACCCTGATCGATCGCTGTGCCGGTGATCATCGTCCGGATTGCCCGATCCTGGCCGACCTGGGAAAGGCGGAGTGTAAGTAGCGCCAGCTTCCGCATGGCCCTTTTGCTGCCCGTCCCAGGCTGCTAGGCGCGCCCGATGCTCAACCTGACCGGCATAACGGTCCGCCTTGGCGGGCGGACGATCATCGACGACGCCACGGCGAAATTGCCGCCGCGCGGCCGCGTGGGGCTGATCGGCCGCAACGGGGCGGGCAAGTCCACCCTGGTTCGGGTGATCGCCGGCATGCTGGAGGCCGACAGCGGGACGGTCGCCATGCCGCGCGGCAGCCGGCTCGGCTATATCGCGCAGGAAGCGCCGGGCGGCGACGCCACCCCCTTCGAGACGGTCCTCGCCGCCGACACCGAGCGGGCGGAGCTGATGATCGAAAGCGAGGCTTGCGCGGAGCCCCACCGCCTGGCCGAGATCCATGACCGGCTGATTGCCATCGAAGCCCATTCGGCGCCCTCGCGCGCCGCGCGCATCCTGGTCGGCCTGGGGTTCGACGAGGAGGCGCAGCACCGCCCGCTGGAAAGCTTCTCGGGCGGCTGGCGGATGCGCGTGGCGCTGGCCGCGCTGCTGTTCTCCCAGCCCGACCTGCTGCTGCTCGACGAGCCGTCCAACCACCTCGATCTCGAAGCCGTGCTGTGGCTGGAGGACTTCCTGCGCTCCTATCCGGCGACCATCCTGCTGGTCAGCCACGAGCGCGATTTCCTCAACAACGTGGTCGATCACATCCTCCATCTCTCGGGCGGCAAGCTGACGCTCTATCCCGGTGGCTACGATGCCTTCGAGCGCCAGCGCGCGGAACGGCAGGCCCAGCTCGCCTCGGCCAAGGCCCGGCAGCAGGCCGAGCGCGAGAAGCTGGCCGACTACGTCCGCCGCAACTCGGCCCGCGCCTCGACCGCCAAGCAGGCCCAGTCCCGCGCCAAGGCCCTGGCCAAGCTCCAACCGATCGCCGAGCTGATCGACGATCCCTCGCTCAGCTTCGGCTTCCCCAATCCCGACGCGCTGCGCCCGCCGCTGATCACGCTGGACCTCGCCTCGGTCGGCTATGGTGAGACGCCGGTGCTGAGCCGGCTCAACCTGCGGCTCGATCCCGACGACCGGATCGCGCTGCTGGGCCGCAACGGCAACGGCAAGACCACGCTGGCGCGCCTGCTCGCCGCGCAGCTCGCGCCGATGGAGGGGGCGATGAACGCCTCCTCCCGGATGCGGGTGGGCTATTTCACCCAGTACCAGGTCGAGGAGCTGGATCGCTCGGAAACCCCGCTGCAACACATGACCGTGGCGATGAAGGGCGCGACGCCGGCGGCGGTGAGGGCGCAACTCGGCCGGTTCGGCTTTTCCGGGCCCAAGGCGACGACCGAGGTCGGCAAGCTCTCCGGCGGCGAGCGCGCCCGGCTCGCGCTGGCGCTGATCACCCGCGATGCGCCGCACATGCTGATCCTCGACGAGCCGACCAACCACCTCGACGTCGATGCCCGCGAGGCGCTGATCCAGGCGCTCAACGCCTATTCCGGCGCCGTGGTGATCGTCAGCCACGACCGCCACATGCTGGAGATGACGGCGGACCGGCTAGTCCTCGTCGATGGCGGCACGGCGAAGGAGTTCGACGGCTCGATCGACGACTACATCGCCTTCGTCCTGGCCAAGGACCCGCCGCCGGCGCGCAAGGAAGAGGGCGGCCGGCCGGTCAACAAGAAGGACCAGCGCAAGGCCGCCGCCGAAGCGCGCGAGAAGAGCCAGGAACTGCGCAAGCGCGTCCGCAGCGCCGAGGCGGAGCTGGAAAAGCTGACCGCGCAGCGCAGCGCCATCGACCAGGCGATGTTCGATCCCGCTTCGGCCGAGCCGGCGCTGGCGAAGCTCACCATGACCGACCTCATGAAACGCCGCGCCGATCTCGAAGCCCGGATCGACACGGCCGAGGCGGCCTGGCTCGAAGCCAGCGAAACGCTGGAAGGCGCCGCCGCGTAATTTTGGTGGAAAGTAGTCCCCCCCGGCGGCGACTGGCTCGCCACCGCCCCCAGCAGGTATTGGCCCGAGATGCTGTAGGAATAGGTCGTAGGGGGCCCAGCGCGAGAAACTCCTCCACCTCGGGAGCCCATGCAAGTCAAGGCTTCGCTGCGGTCTTCAAAGCTCTGTTTAAGCGGTCGGCAACATCCTTGTTTTTCTCCATTGCCAATACCGATTTGATGCCCTCTCGACTCGTGCGGTCTGCCACCACGGTAAGGGTATTCGCCAGCGCCCAGCGCAACTGTTTGCCCAGACCTTCCTCGCGCAGCGTCTCGACGATCGCGCCGCCTGCAAGCCCGCGCGCTTCCCGCACGGCTAGCGCACGGGCAATACCCTCGCGCACGGCGTCGCTATACGGTTGCCGCAGATGATCGATCAGGACTGGGATGGCATCGGGATAACTTTGCGCCGTGTTCACGAAATCCCAAACCCATTTGACCGGATAGCCCAGCGCGTGAAGTGCCTCGCGCAACGGCGCTTCTTCCGCAAGGTATCGCTCCTCCTTGGCCTGCGTCTCGGTTTCACGGGCTTCCTGCTCAGCGAGCCATTCCGGGCAGGCAAGTGAGAACTGCTCCATTTCTCCAGCAGTCATCTTGTCTTGCGATAACAAAACTTCAGACAATTCAGAGCGGGTCAATGCTCCACCTGCAGCAATCCGTGCTTCTGCCTCTTTCCGAGTAATCATCTTCTCGGCAGTTCCTTTCTAATTATCACAAGACCTTGGTCGCGTGCTGCGCGCAAATTTCGTGTTAGGATTGTATTTTCTCTAACCCAAAGCTCAAAGGTCTTACCCTCGGACCTCGCCAGATCGGCATAATCCCTCAACTGACTGGTCCAGCCCTGCCTGCCGACATTCTTGACCTCCTTGATTGTAGTCGGACTGATCTCATCGGGGAAGCGCATTCGCCCGTTGATCTCAACACCAACCTTCGGTCCTGTGATCCCCGCCGCAGCCTCGCCCTCACGGCCAAGCCGTCTAGCCCGGACCGTCGCGCTCTCGGTGAAGTTAATCCCGCCCTTGAGCGCCCCTAGACCACCCAGGGTGATGCTGCCCGCCAATACGAACCCGCTGCCCCCTGCCTGGCCCTTTTCAACAGACCACATCTGCCGACCCGTCATTTTGTCAGCGATGAAGCCGGTGGCTTTGTCCTTGAAATGGTCGAGCGCCATGCCGGCAAGATACTTCCCTGGAGCGACGACCGCGAAAGCACCATCAGCCAGCGTCAGCGCAGTCCCGATGCCGGGATGATCCTGAACAAATTGGCCGAGGCCCTGCTTGATCTCGTTGCCCTTTTCACCAACCCAAATGCCGGCGTTGTCGATGGTCGAGCCAAACAGATAATCGCGGCTACCGGTAATGGCGATGTCGCCCAATTGGGCAGCTTGGCTGGCCGGATTGATATGGTTCAGGAACGCCGCAACATCAGCATCATTGCTGTTCGCTTCAAGAAGGATGCGTGCGGCCTGGTCAAAATTCGCGCGCGCCTTCTTGTTGCCCGGATGCTTCGCCGCAGCTAACCCCGCCTCTCGATAGGCCGCGACCTCGGGGGTAGCGCCGAACCTATCCTGAAAGACTGCGGCGCTTCTTTCGATGCCGGCCCGCCGCATTGCGCGCTCCTGCGCTCCCTCTGTAATCTCCCCGACCACCATATTCCCGATGGTGCTGGCGATGACATCCGGCAGTGCGGCCAACACAGCGTCGCCAAAATTCGTGCCGTCGATGGCGCTGCGCGTGGCGGCGTTGGCCATCAGGCTGGCGGTGCTGACCGCGAAATTCGCGGCATGGGCGCCCAGGGTGCTATTGTCGGCCGATACCGTCGCGATGTCGAACTTCCGGGCCAGGCTGACGCCCGCTCCCGCGCCGATGCCCGCCGCGGCCACGCCTGCCCAGCTGAACTTGTCTTGCAGGCCAGCCGCAACCGCGGCCCCCTGGGTCACGGCGTTCCCCAGCGAGGCGCGCGCCATGATGCTGCCCGCCGACTTGCCCCCGATCCCGAGCGCACCGAACGCGCCAAGCTTGTCGAGGCCCGAGCCCACTCCGGCGGTGAGCCCCGCCATCGCCACCGCGCCCCAGTTGAACTTGTCCTGGATGCCGGTCATCACGCCGATGCCCTGGCTGACCATCGAGCCCACCGCGCCGGCAAGCGCGCCGCCGACGATCGCACCGCCGGCCGCACCGAGAGCTGCCGTCAAGCCGGTCGCTCCGGCGAGGGTCATGGCCGGGAGCGTCAGCGTCGAGGCCGCGGTGAGCGCCGTGGCCGGGAAGGTTACGGAGGTCGCTGGCGCAATCAAAGCGGGATTGCCGACGAGCGGCGGGGCTATGAGCGCCACGACTGCAATCGCGATGATGGCGAGGAAGATGGCTCCGATCCCGCAGCCCTTCTTCTTGGGCGGGATCGGGGTGGTGGGAGAGACGTCGCCGATGGCTTCGGCGGGGTTGTAAGGCTTGACCGTGCCGGCGTTGAACTGGTTGCGGATCACGCCCACCGGGATCGTCAGCCGCTGGCCCTCGATCAGGCCGGCGTCGGCCGACAGCCCGTTGGACTCGGCCAGCTTGTACCACAGCGAGGCATCGCCCCACAGCGTCTGGGCGATGCTGCGCAGGGTCTCACCCGTGTGCTGCACGGTATAGCTGCCCGCAGAGGAGCCCTGCCGGTACGAGCTGATCGCCTCGTAGGAGTTCGTCGTGTCGACGTGCCGCGCCACGATGACCTCGCCGCCCCGGAACGCTCCGGTGCCGGCCTTCTTCCGCTCCGCGATCGTCTCGGGCAGGCTCTGGTTCGGCGTGCCGTTGTTGCCGCTATAGGTCATCTGCCGACCGCCGAACCGATACCACGCTTCGTGCGGATCGCCGTTGCTGGTGTTGCCGTCCAGTTCGTCCCGGCGGATGATCTGACCGTCTCCGTTGCTCCGGAAGCTGATGGTGCGCGGCCGACCGTCAGCCACGTAGGCCGAGATCAGCCGACCCTGCCCGTCATAGGTGAACGTGGTCGTGTTGGTGGTGCCGCCTTGGGAGAACCCGATCGTCCCCTGCAGCGCCCCGTCCCACCACTGGTAGGTGTTCGTCGTGGAGGACGTGTTCTGGTAAGAGCCGTTCTTGGAGTTCACCGACGACTGGCTCGCCACCGCCCCCAGCAGATACTGGCCCGAGGTGCTGTAGGAATAGGTCGTATTGGCCGTCCAGATCCCGTCCGGCTTGCTCGCAGAGGTGCTCTCCGAGGTCACCTTCCCCGCCGCGTCGTAAATCGCGCTCCGGCTGTAGACCACCGTCGTCCCATTCTCGGCATAGTCGTTCTGCGTCAGCTGACGGCCCATCAGGTCGTAGGTCAGTTCCATCCGCTTGGGGCCCGGCGCGAGAAACTCCTCCACCTCGGGAACCACGCCGGTGTAATGCAGCTCGCTGATCCCCCAGCTCTCCACCGCATGGGCCCGGACTATGCGTCCCGCCCCGTCGTGAACGTAGGTCTCCAGCGTCTCGTAGTATGAGCCGTAGATGTATTCGTAGGTCCAACCGTTCCACGACCAGTATCCCGGATCATGGTCGGTCCGCCGCGCGGTCAGGCGCTGGCCCGCCGCGTCGTAGGTTAGCGTGGTTCCCTCTTGGCTGCGTACGATCTCCGGGCCAAATTCGCCCCCCACCTCCAGGAGAATGCCCCGGTCCACCACCAGGCGGTTCATCGCATCGTAGCGGAACCAATAGTCCTTGGTGACCGCGGAGCTGGTGACCGCGCCCGAGTACGTGATCTCTCCGTAGCTGCTGGCCTCCCGACGCACGTTCCCCGCCGCGTCGTAATAGTAGTAGTTGGTGGT
>CAZFPW010000123.1:0-7942 GCA_964520765.1 uncultured Novosphingobium sp. | reverse complement strand
GCAGCCTCCAGTTGACGCGACATTCGCGCAAAGTCACGATGCTCAAAACCTGCTATCGTAGCTCCGGCCTGGCATTTCCCCATCGGGAGGCGATAATGCCGCCATCCCAGGCGGACTGCCCAAGTCGTGAGAGGAGGAAAGAGCATGAACCACTGGTCGGCCGAATGGTCCCCGCGCATGTTGAGCATCCTGCGTATCGTCGCCGGGCTCATCTTCCTTGAGCATGGCACGCAGAAGTTTCTGTCCTTTCCCGCGGGCCAGATGGCGGGCGGCGGGCTCGCGCTCGATAATCCCGGCAGCTTTGCCGGCATCGTCGAACTCGGCGCCGGCCTGCTGATCACCCTTGGCCTGTTCACGCGGCCCGCGGCGTTCCTCGCCTCGGGCACCATGGCCGTCGCCTACTGGATCGCGCACGCGCCGCAGAATGCGTTTCCCGTCAACAACGGCGGGGATGCGGCGATCCTCTATTGCTTCGTCTTCCTGTATCTCGTCTTCGCCGGCCCCGGCCCATGGAGCATCGATGCCTCCCGCGCCAGGCGCGGCAGCGCATAGGCGAGACGACAACGGCCCTTGGCGCCACGTCGTCGGCAGGGCAGATCGATCCCACCCAAGCCGCGAGCACCCGCCGCTCGCGCGCCAGACACCACACATCTCTTGAGTTCACGCCATGAAGCATGAAGAAACCGCGGACCTGCCCTACCTGCGCAAGGTAGTCGGCGCTTCGATGGCGGGAACGGTCGTCGAATGGTACGAGTTCTTCCTTTACGGCACCGCGGCGACGCTGGTGTTCGGCAAGCTGTTCTTCCCCCAGACCGGCAACGAGCTTGACGGCGTCATCGCGGCTTTCGCGACCTATGCCGTGGGCTTCATCGCGCGGCCGCTGGGCGGGATCGTCTTCGGTCACATCGGGGACCGCATCGGCCGCAAGTCGCTGCTCCAGTTCAGCCTCATGCTGATCGGCGTGTCCACCTTCCTGATGGGATGCCTGCCGACCTTCGACAGCATCGGCTATTGGGCGCCCGTCCTTCTGGTCCTGCTGCGCTTCATCCAGGGCTTCGCGCTGGGCGGCGAATGGGGCGGCGCGGTGCTGCTCGTCGCCGAGCACAGCCCCAACCGCAACCGGGCCTTCTGGGGCAGCTTCCCGCAGGCCGGCGTGCCGCTGGGCAACCTGCTGGCGACGATCGTCCTGCTGGTGCTGTCCGCGACCCTGAGCGACGAGGCTTTCCTGAGCTGGGGCTGGCGCATCGGCTTCTGGCTGTCGGTGATCATCGTCGCGATCGGCTATTACATCCGCACCCAGGTCACGGATTCGCCGATCTTCGAGGCCGCCAAGGCCGAGGCGGAAGAGCGCGCGCACGCCGGCTATGGCCTGACCGAGGTGTTCCGCCGCTATCCGCGCGGCGTCTTCACCGCGATGGGCATCCGCGTGGGGGAGAACATCCTCTACTATATGGTCGTCACCTTCTCGATCACCTACCTGGCCCATATCGGAGTCGACACGACCGAGATCCTCGCGCTGCTGTTCTGCGCGCATATCCTGCACGTTGCCGTGATCCCGGTGTTCGGCGGCCTGGCGGACCGGATCGGCCGCAAGCCGGTGTATCTCCTGGGCGCCGCGCTCACGATGATCTGGCCCTTCGTCGCCTTCCCCATGTTCGAGACCGCCGGGCTCGTCGCGATCCTCGCCGCCATCTTCCTGGGCATGATCGTCCACGCCCTCATGTATGCGCCCCAGCCCGCCATCATGGCCGAGATGTTCCCGACGAGGATGCGCTATTCGGGCGTGTCGCTCGGCTATCAGGTCACGGCGATCTTCGCGGGCTCCTGGGCGCCGCTGATCGGCACGGCCCTGCTGCGCGAGTACGACGACTGGCTGCCGATCGCGATCTACGTGCTCGTCGCCGGCGGCATCAGCGTCATCTCCGCGCTCTTCATGCGCGAGACGAAGGGCGCGTCGCTGCTGGCGATCGACCGGGAAGACCAGCAGCGGACCAAGGAGCTTGCCGCCTGACCGCGATGCGCCATTCCGGCCCTCATTGTCGTGATGGCATTGGCGACGATATGGGCAAGGCCGAGAAACGCCTGCTCCACAGGCTGTCCTTTACTAAGGAACCAATCCGGGCGAAGGCACTCGTCCCAAGACCCAGGCTGCGGTCAGCGATGCGAATGAAACCAGATGACAAAAGGTAGACTGGAGCACAGGCAACCGATCGGGGCTGAAGAGCCCAAAAGCCTGGGGCCCTTGTCAGACTTGGTCAGCACGCAATTGCGGCGCGTCGACATTCTCTTGACCCGCGGGTTTGCCATTGCCGAAACCAAGACCAATCTCCGCTCCGGTGCGATGTCGTGCCTGGGCCTGATTGTCGGCAACCCGGGCATTTCCCAGAACGAGCTGGCTCGCCTCACCGGCACCGACAAGTCGAATATCGTGCCCCTCGCCAACACGTTGGAAGAGCGTGGTTGGGCCAAGCGCACACCAGACCCACGTGATCGGCGCAAATACGCGCTGTTCGCCACACCTGAAGGCATAGAGGCTCTCGATCGGCTGGCAGGCCAGATCAAGGCCGTGGAAGATGACCTGCTAAGCGCGATCTCGGCCGAGGAGTTGGCGCTCCTCTGCAATCTGCTCGAGCGGATGCACAAATCCTGCGTGGATGCGATCTACCGTGCCCGCAACGGCTCGAAGCCGGAAAATCCCGAATCTGCCTGACCAATTGCATTTCCAGTTGCACAGGCAAAATGGTTTAGCTACTAAACCTTTTACGTAGGAAGCGCGTCATCGACCTACGGCAGAGATGTCGTTTCGATGAGACGCGAGCGCCAGTGAACAGCCGCTTTGTCAGCCAGCGGTGCGTTCTGCCCAGCCCTGGGCAGGCGATAGGCTTCGTGCACTCGATCGGCGGATAAACCGCTGACGTTCAGGAGAGGGTTTATGGCAACCGACACCACAAATGCGTCTACCTTCCGGGCCATCCTGCGCTGCGGCGCGGCGGTCGTTTCCCTTTCATTGTCCGGTGCCGCACTGGCCCAGACGGACGCCGCAGCCCAAGATGCTCCGCCCGCAAGCCAATCGGACGAGATCGTCGTCACCGGCACGCTTCTTCGCGGCGTTGCCCCCACCGGCACCAACGTCATCTCGGTCGGTCAGGAACAGGTGAAGGAAACCGGCGCCACGACCACGGCGCAACTGCTCCAGTCGATCCCGCAGCTCGGTTCGTTCGGCAGCCTTCAGTTTCCCCAGGGCTTCGGCAACAGCGTGACGGTCAACCGGCCTAACCTGCGCAGCCTGCCCGGCTTCAACACCTCGGGCGGCTCAACCACCCTCGTCCTGCTTGACGGGCATCGCATGGTCGGCTCGGGCGTCATCACCACCACGCCGGACCCCGACGCCATCCCGCCGGGCGCGATCGAACGCCTGGAGATCGTGCCCGACGGCGGCTCGGCCGTCTATGGCTCGGATGCGGTGGCAGGCGTGCTCAACTTCGTTACCCGCAAGCGCTTCGACGGGGTGAAGGTCGATGCCCACTACGGCTTCGCCAAGGATTATTACCAGTGGGACGCGAACGTCACGGTCGGCAAGGACTGGGGATCGGGCTCGGCCTATATCTCCTACAACTTCTCCAAGCATGACGACATCTTCGGCCGCGACCGGGATTATATCCGCCTGTTCCCCGACACCTCGAGCGGGCTGCTGAGCATCCAGTGCAACCCCGGCAACGTGCAGGTGGGGACCACCAGCTATGCCCTGCCCTATACGCCGGCCACCGCGGTCCCCGGCTCGCGCAACCAGTGCGATTCGACCGACGACAGCGCGTTCTATCCGCGCGAGCATCGTCACAGCGTCTTCGCGAGCCTGTACCAGGAACTTTCCGACACGATCTCGGTCGACCTCAAGGCCTATTACACCAACCGCCAGATGGCGCTCGTCGGCGGCCCGTTCCGGCAGACCTCCACGGTCGGCACGAGCAGCCCGTTCTTCGCCTCGCACCGGATCGGCGCCGAGACCTCGCATAGCGTCAGCTTCACGGTGGGCGACCTGAGCGCCTCGACCCAGCGGATCGGCCTGAAGACCTGGGGCGTCACTCCCACGATCACCGCCAAGCTCGGCGGCAACTGGCAGCTTCGCGTCCTCGCCAACTTCGGCGAGAGCGAAACGCTGAGCAATGCCGCCGCGCTCAACACCACCGCCCTCGGCAATGCGATCAACGCCGGGTACTTCAATCCCTACGCCCCCTATGACACGACGCCCGCCAACTATGCGGCGGCGCTCGCGGCAATGCAGAACTGGGAGACCTACGGCCGCGGCCGCCAGTACATGGCCAATTTCCGGGCCGTGGCCGACGGCGACCTGTTCCAGCTTCCGGGCGGGGCGGTGAAGCTCGCCTTCGGCGGCGAGCACTATCACGAGAACTACAAGGTCATGCTCGGCACCGCCGTGCCCGGCACCGCCGCAACCGGCTTTTCCGGCCTCTCGATCGGTGGGAACACGATCATCCCGGCAGTGGCCGCTCTGCCGCTGCGGCAAGGCTCGCGTAACGTCAAATCAGTGTTCGGCGAACTGGTCGTGCCGATCTTCGGCGCGGACAACGCCACCAGCTTGTTCGAAGAGCTGACATTCTCGGCTTCCGGCCGCTATGACCACTACAGCGACTTCGGCGGCACCTTCAATCCCAAGTTCGGGATCACCTGGCGACCGACCGAATGGCTGAAACTGCGAGGCGCATACGGTCAATCGTTCAACGCACCCAGCCTCGCTGACGCGCCTTCTGCAGACCTGACGACGGTCTTCGTCCTGCCGGGCGGCCTGCCCACCGGGTCGGTGCTGGCGCCGAGCGGTCCTTACCCCGTGCCTACCGCCCTCCAGACGGCGCGTGTCTCGGTTCGCGGCAATGCGCCCGGCATTACCCCCCAGACGGCCAAGACCTGGAGCGCGGGCTTCGATCTGACGCCACTGGACGGCCTTTTGGTCAGCGCCACCTATTACCGGATCGACCTCAAGGGCGTCATCGGCGTTCCCCCGGCCCAGAACTCGGTCCTGATCTACCGCGAATATTCCAACCTGGTCCAGGTGAACGACGGAAGTCCCGCCTTCACCCAGGCCGTGGTGGATCTGATCAACAGCGCCAGCCCGGGGGCATTGAATAATCTCGGCGTGGCCTGCTCTCCCGCCACCAACCCGGCCGGCTGTGCGCCGTTCATCTATGCCATCACCGACGTGCGCAAACAAAACCTCGGCGATTTCCAGGTCTCGGGCATCGACTTCAACGTCGACCTGAACCGGCAGGTCGGCTTCGGGTCGGTCCAGCTCGGGTTCAAGGGCACCTACGAGCTGACCCGCAAGCAGAAGACGCCGACCGGCACCGCGTATACCGACCTGCTTTCGGCCAACAACAGCCGGTTCTTCTTCCGGGCCCATGCCGGCGCGGAGATCGGCAACCTGTTCGGCCAGGTGGTCTGGAACCACCGTGCCGGCTTCAATCTGGACCCTATCGTCGGCGTGGTTCCGCAATCGCGGGTCGGCGCCTACAACGTCTTCGACCTGTTCTTCCGCTACGACATGAAGGGCGAAGGACTGGCCAAGGACCTGCAGCTCACGCTCAACGTCAACAACCTGTTCGACACCGCGCCGCCGGAATTCCGCGGCTCGTCGACCCCGGCTACCGGCGTCGCCAACGGCATGACGATCGGCCGCCTCGTCCAGTTCGGAATCTCCAAGAGATTCTGACCAGGCTGCAGTAAGTCCATCATGGCCCGGCCGGAATCCCCACCGGCCGGGCCCCTCGATACGACACGAAAGGACCGAGCCGCATGTTGACGCGCCGCCAATCCCTGGCCCTCCTCGGCTCCACGGCGATGGCCGTCCCGCTTGCAGTCAGCGATGGCTGGGCGCGCTCCGCCGCGCCGTTCCGGGTAACCCGCGACAATGTCGATCCCCTGTTCGTCGAACCCTATGTCGACATCGACGAATGGCGGGACCAGCCGGTGCGGCATCGCTATGTCCACGGCGGGTTTCGCGGCACCGAGGCAAGGTTCGTCATCCGCTTCCCGCCGGCCGAGAAATATGGCGGCCGGTTCTTCCAGTACAATTCGCCGGTTCCGATCGCCGAGGACCAGAACGGCGCGATCTTCGGCGGGATCGACAGCTTCATCGACTTCAGCGTCGAGAGCGGAGCGGCCGCGGTCGTCTCCAACCAGGGCGGCCTGGCGGCGACGGCCTCGCCCGACGCCCGGATCGATCCCACGATCGCGGCCTACCGGGTCAGCGCCGCCACGGCCAAGTTCACCCGCGCCCTGGCGCGCGAGATGTACGGGCCGCATCGCACCTACGGCTATGCCTTCGGCGGCAGCGGCGGCGCCTTCCGCACGTTCGGCTGCGCCGAGAACACGGACGTCTGGGACGGCACGGTTCCCTTCATCCATGGCAGCGCCGGCTCCAGCCCCGGCAACTATGCCGCCCGCGTCCGCGCCTTGCGGGTACTGAAGGACAAGCTGCCACAGATCGCCGATGCGCTCGAACCGGGCGGCGGCGACGTCTATCGGCACCTCAATGCGGAGGAGGCGGCCGTCCTCCGCGAAGTGACCGCCATCGGCTTTCCGCTGCGCACCTGGATCTTCCACGACACCATGGGCATCGGCGCGTTCGCCATCCTGTTCCGCACCATCCAGACCCAGGACCCCGGCTATTTCGAGGACTTCTGGAAGCTGCCCGGCTACGCGGGAAGCAATCCCCCGCCCTCGCTGGCGGCCGCCCGCATCCAGCATCCCACCACGATCACGCGGATCATCATGTCGGACGAGGCCGCCGCCACGGGCCTGAGCCTGCCCGCGATGGTGGGGCGCCCTTCCGCCGCCCCCGATACGGCCTGGGCGCGGTTCCAGGCCGACTATGGCGGCAAGCCGCTGCCGGTTGCCCTGGAACTGGCGACAGCGCCGCCGCCCGGCGACCTTACCCAGGCCGGCCTGTTCATCACGTCCGGCGCGGCCGCCGGAGAACGGCTCGACCTCGCGGCGATGAACGGCCGGATCGCCATGCTCCAGTTCGGCCCGTCGAGCGGCCCCTTGCGCGAGATCACCGAACGCCTGCGGGCCGGCGACGAGATCCGCGTCGACAACTCCAACTTCCTCGCGGTGCAGACCTATTACCGGCATCAGGTCCTGCCGAAATCCTATGTCGTCTATGACAGCCTGCGCGGGCCGGACGGCACGCCGCGCTATCCGCAGCGGCCCAAGCTCCAGGGCCTCGACTTCGTGCGGGCGGCCATGGGATCGGACCAGACCGGCCGGTTCTCGGGCAAGATGATCGTCGTCCAGTCCCTGTTCGACTGGGATGCCGCCGCCTGGCACGCCGACTGGTATCGCTCGCTGGTGCAGGCCAACTATGGCCCCGCCTACAAGGACCGCTACCGGCTCTATTACGTCGACCGCGGGACCCATGGCCGGGTGCCGGACCCCCGCAAGGCGATCGACTACCAACCGGCCTTGCAGCAGGCGCTGCGCGACCTGAGCGCCTGGGTGGAGCGCGGCGTCGCTCCGCCGGAGGAGACGGCCTACCGCCTGGCCGAGGGCCAGGTCGACCTCGCCCCCACCGCATCGAGCCGGAAGGGAATCCAGGCCGTCATCGCGCTGACGGCAAACGGCTCCGAGCGCGCGGACATCCGCGCCGGCCAGGAGGTGCAGTTCGCCGCGACGGTGGAGATGCCTCCACAGACGGGCCGGATAGTCGCGGCCGAGTGGGACTTCGAAGGTGGTGAAGCGGCCTATCCGGTGCCGGAGACGGTGACGCCGGGCGCGCGCATCACGCTATCCCGGACGTTCCGCTTCGACCGGCCCGGCACCTACTTCCCGACGCTGCGGGTCCATTCGCACCGCGACGGCGACCCGGCAGCGAAACATGCGAGAATTCCCAACCTCGCCAGGGTGCGGGTCGTCGTGACTTGAGCGC
>CAZFPW010000122.1:5543-7954 GCA_964520765.1 uncultured Novosphingobium sp. | reverse complement strand
CTCGTCCACGTCGAGGACGTGGCGCGCGGCCACCTGCTCGCGGCGGAGAAGGGCCGGATCGGAGAGCGCTATATCCTCGGCGGGCAGGATGTCGCCCTCGGCGAGATGCTGTGGCAGATCGCGCGCATCGTCGGCCGCAAGCCGCCCACCGTGCAACTGCCGGTCACGCCTTTGTTCCCGCTGGCCTGGCTGGCCGAGTTGGGCGGGCGGATCACCGGCAGGGAGCCGTTCCTCACCCTCGATTCGCTGCGCATGGCGCGGCACCATATGTTCTACACCTCGGCCAAGGCGGAGCGGGAGCTGGGCTATGCCGCGCGTCCCTATGTCGAGGCGCTGCGCGACGCGATTGCCTGGTTCCGGGACGCGGGGATGATCCGGTGATGTGGGGCATCCTTGCCCTGGCGATCTGGCTGGGCATCCTCGCCACCGGCTTCTGGCTCTGCACCGAGCGCGACGACCGGGTGAAGGTGATCGAGCCCGCGCAGTGGCCCGAGGTCGTCGCCGTGATCCCCGCCCGCAACGAGGCCGACGTGATCGCGCGGTCGCTGGGAAGCGTGGCCGTGCAGGACTATCCGGGCGCGTTCCGGGTCGTGCTGGTGGACGATAACTCGGGCGATGGAACCGGGGCCATTGCACGGGGCCTGGGCAGCGCGTGTCCTTCGACAAGCTCAGGACGAGCGGAGGTTGCAAGCCAAGACCCGCTCAGCCTGAGCTTGTCGAAGGCCATGCGCGACGTCACCGTCATATCGGGCGCCCCGCTCGCCCCCGGCTGGACCGGCAAGCTCTGGGCGCTCTCGCAAGGCATCGCAGATGCCGGTCAGCCCGAGTTCCTCTGGCTCACCGACGCGGACATCGAGCACGATCCCGACACCCTGCGCCGCCTGGTCGGCATCGCGCTGACCAAGGACCGCCGCCTCGTCTCCTTCATGGCCAAGCTGCACTGTGCGACCTGGCCGGAGCGTGCGCTGGTGCCGGCCTTCATCTGGTTCTTCATGATGCTCTACCCGTTCAACTGGATAAACCGGCGCGGCCCCATCTCCGGTGCGGCGGGCGGCTGCGTGCTGGTCGAACGCAAGGCGCTGGAGGCGGCGGGCGGGATCGCCGCCATGCGCGGGGCGCTGATCGACGATTGTACGCTGGGCGCGCTGATTAAGCGGCAGGGCCCGATCTGGCTCGGCCTGACCAACCGCTCGCGCTCGATCCGGCCCTATCGCAACGTGGGGGAGATCGCGGCGATGATCTCGCGCTCGGCCTATGCGCAATTGCGCTACAATCCGGCAATCCTGGCGCTGACCGTGGCGGGCCTGGCGCTGGTCTTCGGCCTGCCGGTCGCGCTGCTGTTCGCCGGGGGGACGTCGCAAATGCTGGGGATCGCCGCCTGCCTCCTGATGATCCTCGCCTATCAGCCGCTGCTGCGGTTCTATCGCCGTTCGCCGCTGTGGGCCCTGGCCCTGCCGCTGGTGGCGGGCTTCTATACCTGGTGCACCCTGGCCTCGGCCTGGCAGCATGTCCGGGGGCGCGGCGGCATGTGGAAGGGGCGCGCCCAGGCGGGGGCGGCAGGATGACCGAATACGATTCCGGAAAAGGCCACAAGGACGAGAACTTTCCCGTCGCCTCGTTCCTGATCCGGCCCGAGCTGCGCGGGCCGATCCTGACCTTCTACCGCTTCGCCCGCGCCGCCGACGACATCGCGGACCATGAAACGGCCTCGGCCGAAACCAAGCTCGCCCAGCTCGCCTGGATGCGCGCCGGGCTGGACGGAGACGGCGCGGAAGAGGCGATGGCCCTCGGTCGGCTTCACCGCGAGCGCGGGATCGACCCCGCCCACGCCCACGAACTGCTCGACGCCTTCGTCCAGGACGTGACCCAGGCCCGCTATGCCGACTGGGATGAGCTGATCGGCTATTGCCGCCTCTCGGCCATGCCGGTCGGCCGTTTCGTGCTCGACCTCCACGGCGAGGACCGCGCGACCTGGCCCGCCAACGACGCGCTGTGCGCCGCCTTGCAGATCATCAACCACCTGCAGGACTGCAAGAAGGACTACCGCGAGCGCGACCGGGTCTATATCCCCCTGCCCATGCTGGAGCAGGCGGGGCTGACCGTCGCGGCCCTCACCGGCGAGCGCGCCGGGCCGGAGCTGCGCGAAATCGTGGTCACGCTCGCGCGCCGGACGCAAGAACTGCTGCGCGAGAGCGCGGGCTTCTCCCGCCAGATCGCGGACACCCGCCTCGCCGCCGAGGTCGCCGTGATCCAGCGCCTGGCCGAGGACCTGACCGAGGGCCTGCTGACCCGCGATCCGCTGAGCGAGAAGGTCCACCATTCCAAGCCTCGCGCCGCCTGGCTCGCGCTGGGCGCGCTGGCCCGCCACGCTATCGACAGGATCGGCCGATGAGCGAAGTCACCGCCAGCGA
>CAZFPW010000122.1:2295-5443 GCA_964520765.1 uncultured Novosphingobium sp. | reverse complement strand
GCCGATCCGCGATTTCGGGATCGAGCGGGAGGACTTCATCGCCGTGATCGACGGGATGCAGACCGACCTCGACCACGAAGTGCGCTGGCCACCCTATGCCGAACTGGACCTCTATTGCGACCGCGTCGCCTCGGCGGTCGGCCGGCTCTCGGTCAAGGTCTTCGGGATGGAGCGGGAGACCGGCATCGCCCTCTCGCACCACCTGGGGCGCGCCCTGCAGCTCACCAACATCCTGCGCGACATCGACGAGGATGCGGGGATCGGCCGGGTCTACCTGCCGCGCGAGGCTCTCGACGCCGCCGGGATCGTGCCCACCACCCCGCAGGAGCTGGCCGCCGATCCGCGCCTGGACCTGGCCGCGCGCTGGGTGGTGCCCAAGGCCCAGGCTCATTTCGCCGCGGCCCATGCGATCCTGGCGCAGAAGCCCAAGGGCCACCTGATCGCCCCGCGGCTGATGGAGGCGGCCTATTCGCGCGTCCTCGCCAGGACGATCCGCCAGGGCTGGCTGCCGCCCCGCAAGCGCGTCGGCGTCTCCAAGCCGCACCTGCTGCTCACGCTGATCCGCTACGGTCTGTTCAAATGATTTTCCTACAGACGGCCTTTCGTGGTCTATCCTGCGGGATGTCGAGCCCCTTCCCCGCTCATCTTGCCCAGTGCGGGCGGTGCAAGGTGACGCTCCGCGTGCAAGGTGACACTGCGTGCGCAAGGTGACGTCAACTTCCCTGGACACCGTCCATTTTGTAATTTTCGTCACTTTGCACCGGCGGCGGGAGCAGGCCCATGGCTAGCGAATCGCCCTCCGTGCCGCGCCGCGCCACGATCGCCGGGGCCGGCCTCGCCGGCCTCGCCGCCGCGGTCGCCCTGCGCGAGGCGGGGGTGGAGGTCGGCCTTTCCGACAGCGCCGCGCAGGCCGGCGGTCGCTGCCGATCCTACCACGATCCCGCGCTGGGCCTGACCATCGACAACGGCAACCACCTGGTCCTGGCCGGCAACCAGGCGGTCGCGGACTTCCGCCGCGCCGTGGGGGCCGCCGAACCGCTGGCCGGGCCGGACCACGCCGATTTCCCCTTCGTCGACCTGGCGAGCGGGGCGCGGTGGACGGTTCGGCTCAACGACGGCCGCCTGCCCTGGTGGGTGCTGAGCGCCAAGCGCCGCGTGCCGGGCACCCGCACTGGCGAATACCTCGCCCTCGGCAAGCTGCTGCGCGCGGGCGCGGTGCCCATCGGCGCGGTGATCGAGCCGGGCGGCCCGCTGTGGGAGCGCTTCATCGACCCGGTCATGCTGGCCGTGCTCAACACTCCGGTCGCAGCGTCCTCGGCCGTGCTGGCCGCACGGGTCCTGCGGGAAAGCCTGGGGCAGGGCGGGCTCGCCACCCGGCCCCGGATCGCCCAGCCGACCCTGGGCGCGGCCTTCGTCGATCCGGCCCTCGCCTGGCTGGCGGCGCGCGGCACCAGGCTCGCCACCGGCCGCCGCCTGCGCGCCATGGAGTTCGCCGGGGACCGCGTTTCCGCCCTGGTGTGGAACGACGGCGTCCAGCCGGTCGCGCCCGACGAAGCGGTGATCCTCGCCGTGCCGGCCTGGGTCGCGCAAGGCCTCGTCCCCGGCCTGGTCGTGCCGACCGAGCATCACGCGATCCTCAACGGCCACTTCGCCTTCACCCCACCGCCCGGCGCGCCGGCCATGCTCGGCACGATCGGCGGCACGGCCGAATGGGTCTTCACCCACCACAACCGCGTGTCGATCACCGTCAGCCATGCCGATCATCTGGCCGACCACGACCGCGAGGCGCTGGCCCGCCTCTTCTGGGCCGACGTGTGCCAGGCACTGGGCATCGAGGCGCCCCTGCCCGCCTGGCAGATCGTCAAGGAAAAGCGCGCCACCTTCGCCGCCACGCCGGAGCAGGACGCCTTACGCCCCGGCCCGCGCACTCGCTGGCGCAACCTCTTCCTGGCCGGCGACTGGATCCAGAACGGCCTGCCCGCGACCATTGAGGGCGCCCTGCGTTCCGGCGACGGGGCGGCCCGGTTGGCCTTGGGCAGGCCCTTGCGCTATGGGCTGCCGCCATGCTGACCGATACCATTGCCCCCGAACAGTTGCGCGCTTCCGTGGAAGCCACCATCGGCCGCGCCACCTCCGCCCTGTTCGACGCCCAGAAGGACGATGGCCACTGGGTGTTCGAGCTGGAAGCCGATGCCACGATCCCCGCCGAATACGTGCTGCTCCGCCACTATCTGGGCGAGCCGGTGGATACCGAGCTGGAGCGCAAGATCGGCAGCTACCTGCGCCGCCGCCAGTCGGACGAGCACCATGGCTGGCCGCTCTACCAGGACGGCGATTTCAACGTCAGCGCCACGATCAAGGCCTACTATGCGCTGAAGATGATCGGCGACGATATCGACGCGCCGCACATGGCCCGTGCCCGCGCCGCGATCCATGCCGCGGGCGGGGCCGAGGCTGGCAACGTCTTCACCCGCATCCAGCTTGCGCTCTATGGCGCCGGATCGTGGGACGCGGTGCCGACGATCCCGCCCGAGCTGATGCTCGCGCCCCGGTGGTTCCCGATCCACCTGTCCAAGATGAGCTACTGGGCGCGCACCGTGGTCGTGCCGCTGCTGGTGCTCTGCGCGCTCAAGCCCAAGGCGCGGAACCCCAAGGGTGTCCTGGTGGACGAGCTGTTCATCGGCAAGCCGGCCAAGCTCGACAGCCAGGCCGCCCATGTCAGCTGGTACTGGTCCAAGGGCTTCCACGCGCTCGACGCCGTGCTCAAGGCGGGCGACCGGCTCTGGCCCAAGTACCTGCGCGAAAAAGCGATTCGCCTGTGCGAGGAATGGGTGACCGAGCGCCTCAACGGCGAGGACGGCCTGGGCGCGATCTATCCGGCCATGGCCAATTCGGTGATGATGTACGATGTCCTCGGCTATCCCGAGGACCATCCCGCCCGCGCCATCGCGCGCAAGTCGATCGACCTGCTGCTGGTGATCAAGGACGACGAGGCCTATTGCCAGCCCTGCGTCTCGCCGGTGTGGGACACCGCGCTCGCCGCCCATGCGATGATCGAGGTCGGCAGCGACGAGGCCCTGGCCCGCGCCAACATGGCGCTCGACTGGCTGGGGCCGCGCCAGGTGACGGACGTGGTTGGCGACTGGGC
>CAZFPW010000122.1:0-2195 GCA_964520765.1 uncultured Novosphingobium sp. | reverse complement strand
ATGAAGGCCGGGCTCGCCTGGCTGGAGAAGGAGCAGGAGCCGGACGGCTCGTGGTTCGGGCGCTGGGGGGTGAACTACGTCTATGGCACCTGGTCGGTGCTCTGCGCGCTGGGCCGCGCCGGCATCGGCAGCGAGCAGCCGATGGTCGCCAAGGCCGTGGCCTGGCTCAAGCGCGTGCAGAACGCGGACGGCGGCTGGGGCGAATCGTGCGACAGCTACGCGCTGGACCGCACGGGGCACGAACCCACGCCCTCGACCGCCTCGCAGACCGCCTGGGCCCTGCTCGGCCTGATGGCCGTGGGCGAGACCGATTCGCCCGAGGTCGAGCGCGGCGTGCGCTGGCTGATGGCGAACCAGGCGGAGGATGGCCTGTGGGGTCAGGAACTCTACACCGGCGGCGGTTTCCCCCGGGTCTTCTACCTGCGTTACCACGGCTATCCGAAGTACTTCCCGCTCTGGGCGCTGGCCCGCTACCGCAACCTCAAGGCCGCCAATACCGCAAGGCCCGCGTGGGGCATGTAGTCGCCGTCGTCGGCCTCGCCCGCGAGGCCGCGGTGCTGCGGGGGCTGGACGTGATCGTGATTCCGGGCGGCGGCGCGCCGGAGCGCCTGGCGCGCGAGCTGGCCGAGGCGGCCACGGGCGCGGACGGGGTGATCAGCTTCGGTATGGCCGGCGCGCTCGCGCCCGATCTCCGGCTGGGCGATTGGGTGATCGGCAGTCAGGTGGCCGGCTTCGCCTGCGATCCCGCCTGGACCGCCCGGCTGGGGCAGTGCTTGCCCGGCGCGCGGATCGGTCCGGTTCATGCCGACGGGCGCCTCATCGCGGACCCCGCCGAGAAGGCGCGGCTCCATGCTGCTTCGGGCGCGCTCGCCGCCGACATGGAAAGCCACATCGCGGCGGAGGCGGCCGCGACGGCCGGCCTCCCCTTCGCGGTCCTGCGCTGCGTGTCCGATGAAGCGGCGGCGGCCCTGCCGCCCGCGATTGCCGTGGCGATGAAGCCGGGTGGCGGGCTGGCGCTCGGCGCGATACTGGGCTCGATCCTCGGCCGTCCGGGGCAGCTTCCGCACCTGATGCGGACCGTGGCCGGCTTCAACCGCGCCTATGCTGCCTTGAAGGCGGGGGCGCAGGCCGCCGGCCCGCGCCTCGCTTGCCCCTGATCAGGCCGCGCGGGTTGCCCGGCGGTAGCCTTCGGGGTCCTCGAGCTTGATCTTCTCCATCTCCCGCTCGACGT
This sequence comes from uncultured Novosphingobium sp., assembly GCA_964520765.1. GTDB lineage: Bacteria > Pseudomonadota > Alphaproteobacteria > Sphingomonadales > Sphingomonadaceae > Novosphingobium. The sequence goes on along the minus strand of CAZFPW010000122.1, from coordinate 964 downwards.
GGGTCATGTGCACGTCCTCGGCGCGGCGAGCATGGGAGATGTCGATGTCGGGCGCCATCGGCCCATCGGTCCGCACGCCCTTCATGGCGACCTTGAGGAACTCCAGCGGACGGCGCAGGCCTTCGCGGGCGGCGGTGCCCTCGAAGCCGCAGTGGACCATGCAGTCGGAGCACTTCTCGTACTTGCCGACGCCGTACTGGTCCCAGTCGGTGCCTTCCATCAGCTCGGCGAAGCTATCCACGTAGCCCTCGCCGACGAGGTAGCAGGGCTTCTGCCAGCCGAAGACGGTGCGCAGCGGCATCGACCAGGGCGTGCATTCGTAGGAGCGGTTGCCGGCCAGGAAGTCCAGGAACAGCGGCGAGTTGGTGAAGGCCCAGTTCTTGCCCCCGTTGCCCCGGCTCAGCAGGTCGCGGAACAGGGTCTTGGTCTTCTCGCGGTTGAGGAAGTGCTGCTGGTCGGCCGCCCGCTCATAGGCATAGCCCGGCGAGATCGTCACTTCCGCGCCTTCGACCTTCATCAGGTCGAGGAAGGCGGCCAGCCGTTCGGGGCTGGCGTCGTTGAAGACGGTGCAGTTGACCTGGGTGCGGAAGCCCTTGGACTTGGCGAGGCGGATCGCCTCCAGCGCGACTTCGTAGACGCCGTCCTGGCTCACCGCCGCGTCGTGCATCTGCTTGTCGCCGTCGAGGTGGATCGACCAGGTGAAGAAGGGCGACGGCTTGTAGTCGTCGATCTTCTTCTTGAGCAGCAGGGCGTTGGTGCACAGGATCACGAACTTCTTGCGCTCGATATAGCCCTGCACGATCTTCGGCATGTCGCGATGGAGCAGCGGCTCGCCGCCCGCGATCGAGACCGCCGGCGCGCCGCATTCCTCGATCGCCGCCATGCAGTCCTCATAGGACAGGCGGCGGTTGAGGATGGCGTCGGGATAGTCGATCTTGCCGCAGCCCTTGCAGGCCAGGTTGCA
>CAZFPW010000121.1:2018-7989 GCA_964520765.1 uncultured Novosphingobium sp. | reverse complement strand
CCGGCGTTCCGGCGAGGTCGCTGACCAGTGGCTCTAGCTCGGTCCCCGTGCCGCGCCCGATGCAGGTGCGGCTTTCGACGCAGGCCGGCACGTCGGCGCCCAGTTCGGCGGCGATCGCGCGCCAATTCTCCGGCAGGCCGCCCCAGCGCTCGATCATCCGGAACAGCGCGCCGGCATCGGCCGAGCCCCCGCCGAGGCCCGCCGCGACCGGCAGACGCTTGTCCAGCGAGACAGCCCATCCGGGGATATGCGGCAGCTTGTTCAGTGCCTTGGCGACGATATTTCCGAACGGATCGGAAATTGCGCCGGCAAATTCGCCGGAAACATTGACGACGTCGCGCGAGGCCGGCGAGGCGCTCAGCCGGTCGCCGTCGTCGAGGAAGGCGAAGACCGTCTCGAGCTCGTGATAGCCATCCTCCCGCCGCCGCCTGACATGCAGCGCCAGGTTGATCTTGGCATAGGCGGTTTCGATCATGGTGCCTCCCCCGGCACGGGGAGGAATTCACATGTTCGGATAGTTCGGACCGCCGCCGCCCTCGGGCGTGACCCATTCGATGTTCTGGGTCATGTCCTTGATGTCGCAGGTCTTGCAGTGGACGCAGTTCTGGGCGTTGATCTGGAGGCGCGGCTGGCCTTCCTCCAGGCCCAGGAACTCATAGACCCCGGCCGGGCAATAGCGCTGCTCGGGCCCCGCGAAGATCGGCAGGTTGATCTCGGTCGGAATCGCCGGGTCCTTGAGCACGAGGTGGCACGGCTGGTCCTCCTCGTGGTTGGTGGCCGAAAGGAACACGCTGGACAGGCGGTCGAAGGAGATCACCCCGTCGGGCTTGGGATACTTGATCGGCTGGTAGAGGTCGGCCCGCTCGGTCGTGTCGGCATCGCGGTGGTGCTTCATCGCCACCGGCAGGCCGATGCCGAACTGGCGCATCCACATGTCGGCATTGGCGAGCGCCGAGCCGAACAGGTCGCCATGGAACTTGGCCGCCAGCGGCTCCGCGTTCTGGACCATCTTCAGTTCCTTGGCGATCCAGCTATCGCGCACGGAAGCGTCGTATTCGGTGAGGTCGGCATTGTCGCGGCCCGCGCCGATGGCCGCGGCGATCGCGTCGGCGGCGAGCATGCCGCTCTTCATCGCCGTATGGCTGCCCTTGATCCGGGGCACGTTGACGAAACCCGCCGAGCAGCCGGCCAGCACGCCGCCGGGGAAGCTGAGCCGGGGCACCGACTGCCAGCCGCCCTCGTTGATCGCGCGCGCGCCGTAGGAGACGCGGCGGCCGCCTTCCAGCACCTCGCGGATCGCCGGGTGCTGCTTCCAGCGCTGGAATTCCTCGAAGGGATAGACGTAGGGGTTCTTGTAATCGAGCGCGGTGACGAAACCCAGGGCCACCTGGTTGTTGGCCTGGTGATAGAGGAACCCGCCGCCCCAGCTGTCGCTCTCCGACAAGGGCCAGCCCTGGGTGTGTAGCACGCGGCCGGGGATGTGCTTGGCGGGATCGATGTCCCACAGCTCCTTGATGCCCAGCCCATAGATTTGCGGCTGGCAATCGCGGTCAAGATCGTACTTGGATTTCAGCCGCTTGGTCAGATGACCTCGCGCACCTTCGCAAAAGATGGTGTATTTGCCCAGCAGGTTCATGCCGGGCTGGTAATCGCCCTTGTGGCTGCCGTCGCGGGCGACGCCCATGTCGCCGGTCTGGACGCCGATGACCTCTCCGTTGTCGCCGAACAGGACCTCGGCGGCGGGGAAGCCGGGAAAGATCTCCACGCCCAGTTCCTCGGCCTTGCCTGCAAGCCAGCGGCACAGGTTGCCGAGCGAGCCGGTGTAGTTGCCGTCGTTCGACATGAAGGGCGGCATCACGATGTGCGGGATCGCGATCTTCTGGTTCTTGGTCAGATACCAGTGCCAGTTGTCCGTCACCGGGATTTCGGCCATCGGACAGCCGTCATCCCGCCAGTCGGGCAGCAGCTCGTCGAGCGCCTTGGGATCGACCACCGCGCCCGACAGGATGTGGGCGCCGATCTCAGAACCCTTTTCCAGGATGCAGACCGAAATGTCGGCGTTGAGCTGCTTGAGCCGGATCGCCGTGGAAAGCCCGGCCGGACCGCCGCCGACGATGACGACGTCATAAGGCATGGATTCGCGTTCGGTCATTGCTTCCCTCATACTCTTTAATCGCCCGGTTAGGCGCACGATTGCGCCTTGATTGGAGCGGTCCCGCAGGTCAAGAGCTTAGCCTAATGGACGGCGCGACAAAACCAGACATTGCCGAGCAGATCGCCGGCGCGCTCGAATGGTGGCGCGACGCCGGCGTGGACTGCGACTTCACCAACGAATCGCGGGATTGGCTGGCGAAGGAAGCGCTGCCGGAATCCGCCGACGACGCCTTTACCCCGATAGTCGCCCCACCTCCGCCGGCCGAGCCGCGCGTGCTGATCGGCGGCGCCCCGGAAGACTGGCCGCAGGACCTGGCCGCGTTCCAGGCCTGGTGGCTGAGCGAACCAACACTCGATCACGGAACCGTCGCCCGCCGCGTTCCCCCGCGCGGGGGCGCGGGGGCCGAGCTGATGGTGCTCGTCGCCGATCCCGAGGAGGAGGACCGCGACGTCCTGCTCTCCGGCCGGCACGGCAAGCTGCTGGCGGGCATGCTGTCCGCCCTGGGGATCGCCTCCGATCGGGCCTATGTCGCCAGCGCCCTGCCGCGCGCCACGCCCCTGCCCGACTGGAACCAGCTCGCCGCCGAGGGACTCGGCGCCGTAGTGCTGCATCACATCGCGCTCGCCGCTCCGCAGCGGCTCATCGTGTTCGGCAGCGGCGTTTCATCGCTGCTGGGCCACGATCCGGCGAATATTCCCCCAAATTTACCCGTTCTTAACCATGAAGGGCGAACCCTGCCGCTATTGGCTGCGATGGACCTGGCCGCGCTCGCCGCGCGCCCGCGCGCGAAGGCCGGACTATGGCAGCGGTTGCTGGATTGGACGGGAACGACCTAACGTGATTGCCAAGGCACGAACCCTGCTGCGTTTCGCCGCATGCGCCACCGCGCTGTGCGCCCCTGCGCTGGCCCCCACGCTGGCCCACGCCAACAGCGCGGCCGTCGAATATTTCCGCGGACGGGCGGATCGTTCGTCCGTGCCCTCGCTGCTCACCCAGGATGAGCGCGCCTATTACAAGGACCTCTTCGCCGCGATCCGGGCCAAGGACTGGTCGCGCACCCAGATGCTGCTGGCGCAGCGCTCCGAAGGGCCGCTCCACGCGGTCGCCCAGGCCGAATACTATCTGGCCGCCGGATCGCCCCGGATCGAGCTGGACACCCTCAACCTGTGGCTCTCATCGGGCCGCGACCTGCCCCAGGCCGAGCAGATCGCCAACCTCGCGATGAAGCGCGGCGCTTCCAGCTATCCCGCCCTGCCCCAGGCGCAGCGGCTTTCCAGCCTGCCGGCCAGCCCCAAGCGCATCCGCCCGCGCGACACCAACGACGGCACCATGCCCGCCTCGATCGCCGCCCAGATCCAGAATCGGATCAAGAACGACGATCCGGCCGGGGCCAAGGTGCTGCTGGACGGCATCGACGCCACGCTGAGCCCGGAGGCGCGGGCCGAATGGCGCGCCAAGGTCGCCTGGTCCTTCTACATCGAGAACGACGACGCTTCGGCCTATGCGGTTTCGCAGACGGCGGCGGACGGCGCCGGCCCCTGGGTCGCCGAAGGCTGGTGGGGCGCGGGCCTCGCCGCCTGGCGCCTGGGCGATTTCGCCGCCGCGGGCGACGCCTTCGCCAGGGCGGCGAGCGGCGCGCAGAACGCGGAGCTGCAATCCGCCGCGCTCTATTGGCAGAGTCGCGCGCTCGTCCGCGCCCGCCAGCCGGAAAAGGCCACCGCCCCCTTGCGCGCCGCCGCGGCCCGCGACGAGACGCTCTACGGCATGCTCGCGGTCGAACAGCTCGGCATGAAGGTGCCAGAGACGCACGGCATGCCCGACTTCACCCAGAACGACTGGCAGAAGCTGCGCGACTTCAACAATGTCCGCCGCGTGGTCGCCCTGGCCGAGATCGGGGAGGATAGCCTGGCCGACGAAGTGCTGCGCCACCAGGCGCGGATCGGCGATCCTGCGCAGTACCAGCCGCTCTCGCGCCTGGCGCGCGACCTCGGCCTGCCCTCGACCCAGCTGTGGATGGCCTACAACGTGCCCTCGGGCGGCGTCCCGGCTCCGGCCGCGCGCTATCCGACGCCGAAGTGGACGCCGGTGAACGGCTGGAAGGTCGATCCCGCGCTGGTCTATGCCCACACCTTGCAGGAATCGGTGTTCCGCGCCGCCGTCACCAGCCCGGCCGGGGCCAAGGGTCTGATGCAGATCATGCCCGGCACGGCGCGGGATCGCGGGGCCGAGCTGGGCTTCGCGGGCACCGCCAGCGATCTTTCCAAGCCGGAGGTGAACCTCGCCTTCGGCCAGCAGCACCTGCAACTGCTCAAGGATTCGTCCGGAACCGGCGGCCTGCTGCCCAAGGTCATGGCCGCCTACAACGCGGGCCTCCTGCCGGTGCAGCGCTGGAACACCGAGATCCGCGACGGCGGCGATCCCCTGCTGTGGATCGAGAGCGTGCCCTATTGGGAAACCCGCGGCTACGTGAACATCGTCATGCGCAACTACTGGATGTACGAACGCCAGGCGGGCGGCCCTTCGGAAAGCCGCATCGCCCTGGCCCAGGGCATGTGGCCGACCTTCCCCGGCCTGTCCGGCGGCAAGGCCGTGCGGATGGCGGCGAACGGGGCGGTCCTGCGTGGCCGTTGACCCGGACCGGCCGTTCACGCCGATCAACATCGCCCTGCTCACCATCTCCGACACCCGCACCGCCGAGACCGATAGCTCGGGCGACATCCTCGCCGCACGGATCGAGGCGGCGGGGCACCGCCTGGCCGCCCGCGCCATCGAGCGCGACGACGCCGGCCTGATCGCCGCCCGGCTCGACGCCTGGATCGACGATGGCGAGATCGATTGCATCATCACCACCGGCGGCACCGGCCTGACCGGCCGCGACGTGACGCCCGAGGCGCTCGACCGGGTCAGGCAGGCGCGCGGCGGCAAGAACATTCCGGGCTTCGGAGAGCTTTTCCGAATGCTCAGCTACCAGACCATCGGCACTTCCACCGTCCAGTCGCGGGCCTTGGCCATGGTGGCGGACGGAACCTATGTCTTCGCCCTGCCCGGCTCCAACGGCGCGGTGAAGGACGGCTGGGACCTGATCCTGGCCGAGCAGCTCGACAGCCGCAACCGGCCCTGCAACTTCGTCGAGCTGATGCCCCGGTTGAGAGAGGCCTGACCCCCCGCTCGCATTGACGATTTGTTCCATATATGTTCTCATTATGGAATGAGTCCTCCCCCACCCATTCGCGGGCGCGGCGCGCAGTCGGGCGCGGTGCCGCAGCGCTTCGGGCTCAACGCGCGCGAGGCCGATGGGGACTGGCTGGACGCGGCCGAGGGGATCGACGGCCCCGGCCCCAAGCTGCGGACCACCGTGACCGAGGAGCATCCCAAGACCATCCTCACCTTCAACAAGTCGCCCGACGTGCCGTTCGACCGCTCGATCAACGCCTATCGCGGGTGCGAGCACGGCTGCATCTATTGCTTCGCGCGGCCGACCCACGCCTATCACGACCTGTCCCCGGGGATCGACTTCGAGACCCGGCTGTTCGCCAAGCCCGACGCCCCGCGCCTGCTGCGCGAGACCCTGGCCAAGCCGCGCTACGTCTGCGCGCCGATCGCGATGGGGACCAATACCGATCCGTACCAGCCGATCGAGGACCGCTACCGGATCACGCGGGCCGTGCTGGAGATCTGCCTGGAAACGCGCCATCCGGTGACGATCACCACCAAGTCGGCGCGGGTGCTGCGGGACCTCGACCTGTTGCGCGAACTGGCCCGGCTGCGGCTGACGGCGGTGTGCGTTTCGGTGACGAGCCTCGACCCCCGGCTTTC
>CAZFPW010000121.1:0-1918 GCA_964520765.1 uncultured Novosphingobium sp. | reverse complement strand
GGGCGTCTGGGCCGACCTGTTCCGCACCCGCTTCCGCCTGGCCTGCAAGCGCCTGGGGATGGACGGGACCGCCTTCGACCTCGACCGGACGGCCTTCCGCCGCCCCTCTCTCGACGGCCAGCTCAGCCTGCTGTGATCCCGCCTCAGTGATGCGGCGCGGGCGCGCCCTGGCCGAACGGCCCGCCGAGCAACTCGACCGCGTTGCCGTCCGGGTCCTTCAGCATCATGATCGTCGAGCGCGGGGTGGTCAGCGGCTCGCCGGTTACGGGAAAGCCGGCCTCCTTGAGCCGGGCGACCGTCGCGGGAACGTCCGCGACGGAGATCATCAGGAAAGCCCCGCCCGGAGCCAGCGCCCCGCCCGCTTCCTTGACCATGATGACCACCGAGCCCTTGGCCGGATCGGCCCAGCGCAGCTCCCATTCATGGGGATTGTACCGCGTCCCCGCGACCATGCCGAGGATGGTGTAGAAACGCGTGGTCCGGTCATAGTCGGCGACGGCGATCTTGACGCCGTGCAGGCCGGTCGGGCGGTCCTGCGCGAAGGCCGAGGGTGAGACCATCGCGGTGAGCGCGGCGGCGAGGACGAGGTATCGTTTCATCGTGTTTCTCCCAAGCATGTCGTTAGGACGCGGCAGGCTCCGGCGCGGCCGGCCTGGCCAGCAGCACGCCGACCAGGCTGACCAGCCCCGCGACCACGATCAGCAGGCCCGCCAGGTGCGCCCGCCCTGCTCCGCTCAGCATCTGGGCCAGGATCGGCGTCACCGCGCCGCCCAGGATTCCGCCGAAGTTGAAGGCGAAGGCGACGCCCGTATAGCGCACATGGGTCGGGAACAGGCTGGAAAGCCAGGAGCCCAGCGGCGCATTGGTGAAGGCCATGACGAACAGCGCTCCGCAGAGCATCACGGCGGCCCAGCCCAGCCCCGCGGCCAGGCCCGGAGAGAAGGTCAGGCCGACCAGCGCCGTGCCGAGCGAGCCGATCGCCAGGGTCCGGGCCGGACGGGTGCGGTCGGCGTGGGTCGAGGCGAAGAAGATGCCCACGGTCAGGCACAGGTTGGCGATGAGCTGCACCCCGATGAAGGCCTCGCGCGGGTAGCCCAGCGGCCCCGCCCCCTGCGCCAGGGCGAAGGCCGTGGCGAGGTAGAACAGCGTGTAGGTGGAAACGACCCCCGCGCTGCCGGCGAGCACGGCGCCGGGATGCTCCTTCAGCAAGCGGCCGATCGGCACCTGCGCGGGCGGCTCACGCTCCAGCGCGGCGCGGAAGGCCGGCGTCTCCCCGATCCTCAGCCGCACCCACAGGCCGATGGCGACCAGCCCCGCGCTGAGCAGGAACGGGATGCGCCAGCCCCAGGCGGCGAAGTCGGCCGGCGACATGGCCAGGCCGAGCAGCAGGAACACCCCGTTGGCCGCGGCGAAGCCCAGCGGCACGCCCAGTTGCGGCGCCGCGCCGAAGCGGGCGACCCAGCCCTTGGGCGCGTTCTCCACCGCGAGCAGCGCCGCGCCGGCCCATTCGCCGCCAAGGCCGAAACCCTGGCCGAAGCGCATCAGGCAGAGCAGCGCCGGGGCCACCCAGCCCGCCGTCGCATAGGTCGGCAGGAAGGCGATGGCGAGGGTCGAGGCCCCCATCAGCATCAGCGAGGCGACCAGGGTGGACTTGCGGCCGATCCGGTCCCCGAAATGCCCGAAGGCCACCGCCCCGATCGGCCGCGCGACGAAGGCGACGCCGAAGGTCACGAAGGACAGCAGCGTCTGCGCCGCCGGGTCGTAGGCCGGGAAGAACAGCGGCCCGAAGACCAACGCGGCGGCCGTCGCATAGATGAAGAAGTCGTAGTATTCGACCGCCGTCCCCACGGTCGAGGCGATCAGCACGCGCGCATGGGCGCGCAGCGGATTTGCTTCAGTCATTGCCCCTCCGAGCTGC
>CAZFPW010000120.1:3871-8034 GCA_964520765.1 uncultured Novosphingobium sp. | reverse complement strand
ATGACGCCGCAGCTCCAGCAGGCGATCAAGCTGCTGGCGCTGTCCAATCTCGAACTCGAAACGGTCATCAGCGAGGCGATCGCGGCGAACCCCTTGCTGGAGCTGGGGGAGACCGCGCCCGCTCCGGCGGGCGAAGCGATCGAGCCCCCGGCCGAGGAACGACGCACCAGCCTGGAATCCTCCCCGGCCGACCGGCTCATCGCGGAGGGCCACGCCGAGGCCGACGCCCCGCTGGACCTCACGGCGGCGGGCGAGGAGCGCGAGCGCGATACCGGCGACGGCGATTGGGGCGGCGCGCTCCGCGTCGAGGCGGGCGAGGACTGGCCCGATCTCGAAAACCGCAGCGCCGAGGATGAAACGCTGGTCGAGCACCTCCAGGCGCAGATCCCGCTCGCCGCCCCCGACCGCCGCACCGCGCTCATCGCCCATCACCTGATCGGCCTGCTCGACGAGGCCGGCTATCTGCCCGTCACGCTCGACGAGATCGTCGAGGAACTCGGCATCGAGCCGAACGAAGCCGAGGACGGCCTCGCCCTGCTCCAATCGCTCGACCCCACCGGGGTGGGCGCGCGCACGCTCGGCGAATGCATCGCGCTCCAGGCCAGGGAGGCCGACCGCTACGACCCGGCCATGGCGCGGATGATCGAGCATCTCGATCTCGTCGCCCGCGGCGAGTTCGCGCGATTGAAGCGCATCTGCGGGGTCGACGACGAGGACCTGGCCGACATGCTCGGCGAATTGCGCGGCTACGATCCCAAGCCCGGCCTGCGCTTCGCCAGCGGAGGGGGCGATCCGGTGACGCCCGACATCCTCATCACCCCGCGCGAGGGAGTCGATGGCCAGGAGGGAGGCTGGAACATCGCGCTCAACCAGGCGACCCTGCCGCGCCTGATCGTCAACCGCGCCTACTACGTCGAGCTGCGCGGCGCCTGCGAGGACAAGTCCGCGCGCGGCTGGCTGTCGGAGCGGCTGGCCGACGCCAACTGGCTGGTGAAGGCGCTCGACCAGCGGCAGAAGACGATCCTGAAGGTCGCGGCCGAGATCGTGAAGCAGCAGGACGGCTTCTTCCGCCACGGCGTCGCCCATCTGAAACCGCTGACCCTGCGCACCGTGGCCGAAGCGATCGAGATGCATGAATCGACCGTCAGTCGCGTCACCTCGAACAAATACCTGAACTGCGCGCGCGGCACCTTCGAGCTGAAGTATTTCTTCACCTCGGGCGTGGCCTCTGCCGATGGGGAAGGCGCGGTCTCGGCCGAGGCGGTCAAGGCCGCGATCCGCAGCCTGATCGACGCCGAACGGCCCGACGCGATCCTGTCCGACGATGCGCTGGTCGACCTGCTGAAAGCCAAGGGCTTCGACCTCGCCCGGCGCACCGTCGCCAAGTATCGCGAAGCAATCGGCCTGGGCAGCTCGGTTCAACGGCGGCGGCAAAAGGCGCTGGCGGCGGTTCGCTAATCCCGGCCGAGCGATACTTCCTATCGCAAGAATAAACTAAAGTGGCTTAGCTGTGAATTTATAGTTCTTGAGAACTTTACTTCGCAGGCGCATCTCCAAGCTGTCCGGACACTTGGTGAATAGACCTCGCAGGACTGCGAGGCAGCAGAGAGGTGTGTTTGATGGCCTACGTCGATACGAAAAGGAACCGCACGGCGACCATCGCCGTGGTCGGCGCGCTCCACGCCGCGGCGATCTACGCGCTCGCCGTCGGGCTGGCCGGGCCGGTGTGGCAGATCATCGAGGACAAGCCGCTGGTCGGAGAGCAGATTCCCCTGCCCAAGCTCCCCGAAACGATCGAAACGCCCAAGCCGGAGCCCAAGGCCAGGCAAACCCAGGCCGATCCGCTCCGGGACGCGCCGATCACGCATATTCCGACGACTCCGATGTTCGGGGACAACGACAGGATCGTGCTGCCTCAGCTTGGCGGCGGCGTGCTCGATGGCGATATCGCCATTCCCCTGCCGCTACCCCTGCCCCAGCCTCCGGCTGAAACCTTCGCGCCCAAGCTGGCCCGCCCGGTCGGCAAGCCGGGCCTGTGGGTGACGCAGAACGATTACCCCGCCGCCGACCTGCGCGCCGAGCGGGAAGGCACGACGCGCTTCCAGCTCACCATCGGCGCCGACGGCAAGGTCCAGGCCTGCGAGATCACCGTTTCCAGCGGCCATGCCTCGCTCGATGCCGCGGCCTGCGCCAACCTGACCAAGCGCGCCCGCTTCACCCCGGCGACCGACGCCACCGGCGCAGCCGTGCCGGGCACCTATTCCAGCGCGGTTCGCTGGCAAATTCCCAAGAATTGAAACCCTGCCGGCTACCCTCCTCCCCATGCGGGGAGGAGGGGCTTTTTCGGCTCAGGCTTCCAGCTCCACATCCCAATAGAGCCAGTCGCGCCAGGTTTCGTGGAGGTAGTTGGGCGGGAAGGACCGCCCGCGTTCCTGCAAGTGCCATGAAGTCGGGCGGATCGGCTCGATCAGGAGGGGCATGTGCGCCTGCCTGGGCGTGCGGCCGCCCTTGCGCATGTTGCAGGGCGCGCAGGCGGTGGCGACGTTCTCCCAGGTGGTCTTGCCGCCGAGGCGGCGCGGGATCACGTGATCGAAGGTGAGCTGGTGCGGGCTGCCGCAATACTGGCACGAGAAGCGATCGCGCAGGAACACGTTGAAGCGGGTGAAGGCCGGGAACGCGCTGGGCTTCACGAACTGCCGGAGCGCGATCACCGAGGGAAGCTGCATGGTCCAGTTGGGGGAATGGACCTCCCGCTCGTAGCTGGAGACGATGTCGACCCGTTCCAGGAACACCGCCTTGATCGCGGTCTGCCAGGGCCACAGGCTCAGCGGATAGTAGGAAAGCGGGGTATAGTCCGCGTTCAGCACCAATGCCGGACAATTATCGAGATGGCGGGAGGGGTCCTCCCCCGCGCTGCGGAACCGGGCCGCGCGCTCGATCAGCTCCGACTTGAGCATGGCCTCCGATAGCAGGCGGGCATGACGGTTTGATGGCGCTGCATCGCCGCGGCAATCAGCACCCATCGCGGCGCGAGGTCAACCCTTGCGTGCATGGGCAATCCACAGGACAAGCGCGCCCGTGATCCGCACCCGCTTCGCCCCCAGCCCCAACGGCCCGCTGCACCTCGGCCATGCCTATGCGGGGATCGTCGCCCACGATGTCGCGCGGGAGCGCGGCGGGGAGTTCCTGCTGCGGATCGAGGACATCGACGGCACCCGCAGCCGGGCCGAGCTGGTGCCCGAAATCCTGGCCGACCTGGCCTGGCTGGGGCTGGAATGGGACGGGCCGGTCGTGTTCCAGTCCGCCCGGCTGGACAGCTATGCCGCGGCGGGAGAACGGCTGAAGGACATGGGCCTGCTCTACCCCTGCCGCTGCACCCGCGCGGAAATCCTGGCGGCGGCCAAGCAGACCGGCCCGGACGGCCCGCTCTATCCCGGCACCTGCCGCCACGGCGGCGGCGATCCCGTGGGCGCCGCCTGGCGACTCGACATGGGCAAGGCGATCGACCTTGCCGGCCCGCTGGACTGGACCGACGAGCTTGCCGGCCCCCAGCGCGCCCGGCCCGAGCTGTTCGGCGATGTCGTCCTGCTGCGCAAGGAAGCCCCGGCGAGCTATCACCTGGCCGCGACGCTGGACGATGCGGCGGACGGGATCACGCTCGTCACTCGCGGCGCGGACCTCTTCGCCGCCACCCACGTCCACCGCCTGCTCCAGGCCCTGCTCGGCCTGCCGGCGCCGGTCTGGCGCCATCACCCCCTGCTGGTCGAGCCCGACGGGCGCAAGCTCGCCAAGCGGCGCGGCTCTCCCTCGCTGGCCGACCGGCGGCGCGCCGGGGAAGACGGCCGGGCCATCGCCGAAGCGCTTCGCCAGGGGCGCTTCCCCGCTGGCATTACGCTGGCCGAAGGACTACAGGGGCAGCCATGAAATACATCCTCATCCCCATCATCGTGGTGCTGGTCATCATGGTGGTCGTCAGCCTGGTCCGGGGCATCATCGCCTTCATGCAGAGCACCAAGGCCGATCTCGAGCAGGAGGGGTCGGGGCCGAGCGCGAACCAACTCCTGCAGAACAAGATGATGTTCAACCGCATCAAGTACCAGGCGCTGGCGGTGATCGTCGTCGCGATCCTGCTCGCGATCAGCCAGTAGCGTCAGCTTCCAGCC
>CAZFPW010000120.1:2268-3771 GCA_964520765.1 uncultured Novosphingobium sp. | reverse complement strand
ACCACCGGACTGGTCGACGGCTCGCGCCTCGCCAAGAACGCGGCGCGAATGGAGGCGATCGGCGCGGTGGACGAGGCGAACAGCGCCATCGGCCTTGCCGTCTGCATGGCCGGCGCGGAACACGCCGAAACGCTGACCCGCATCCAGAACGACCTGTTCGACCTCGGCGCGGACCTGGCGACCCCGGGCGAGGACTTCACCCCCGGCGAGATGACGCTGCGGATCGTGCCCAGCCAGGCCGAATGGCTCGAAGCGCAGATCGACGCGCTCAATGCCGGGGTCCCGCCGCTGACCAGCTTCATCCTGCCCGGCGGGAGCGAGGCGGCGGCGCGCGTCCATATCGCCCGCGCCGCCGCCCGCCGCGCCGAGCGGGCGATGGTCGCGCTCAAGGCCGGCGATGCGGTCAACCCGGCGGCCCTGGCCTATATCAACCGGCTGTCGGACTACCTCTTCGTCCTGGCCCGCGCGATCAACGCCGGAGGCGCGGGCGACGTGCTGTGGGTGCCCGGCGCCAACCGCTGAGCCGCCGCAAGGTCGTCCAGGAACCGGCCCGACCGGCAGGCGTATCTCCCGCGAGGAGATAGTCCGATGATCGACCGCAATCCCGACAGCGCCCCCGAAACCGTCAACGCCGAGCAGGAAGACGAGGAGGCGCAGGCCCAGACCGTCGCCGACGAGGCGCTGGACCGCGACACCTCGGTCTTCGGCCTGGAGGACAGCGAAAAGCGCAACTCCGGCGACGAGACCGACGACGCCCAGGATTTGGTCGATCACATGGTCCAGATGGAACGCAGCGGCCAGATCGACATGAGCGCCTACCGCGGCGAGCGCAACGACGACGAGGAAGAAGGCCGCTACGGCGAGTCGGCCGAAGAGGAATAGGCCCCGGCCTCGTAATCGCTCCGCCTGACAGCCCGCAGGCGCAGGCCGGTCGCGGGATCGTTGAATACGTCGCCGACCTGGGGACTGGCCGGATCGCCGGGCTGGCCCGGCAAGGCCTCCAGCACCGGGACCTCCTCTGCCGCATCGGGCGCAGCGCTTGGCGGTGGCGCAGCGGAAAGCGCGCGGCGCTGTTCCTCGATCCGTTCGGTGCTGCGCGCGATCATGTCCGCGCCGCCGTCCTTGCCGACGAAGAGCGACGCCGACAGGAGCGTCAGCGCCACCCAGCCGAGCGCGAACCAGCGGTTGCGGAACAGCAGCGAGAACATGGCGCCAGCATAGGCCGAACCCGGTTAACGATCAGTCGGCGGCCTGGCGCTTCAGCTCATAGAGCAATTCCAGCGCGTCGCGGGGGCTGAGCGCGTCGATGTCCAATGCCTGGAGCCGTTCGCGCAGTTCGTCGCACTGCTCCTCCTCGGCTTCCAGCGCGGCGGCGAACAGCGGCAGGTCGCCCAGCCCGGCGGCCAGCCCGCCGGTCTCGGCGCGGCCCTTCTCCAGCTTGTCGAGCACCGCCTTGGCTCGCGCGATCACCGGGCCGGGCACCCCCGCCAGCCGCGCGACGGC
>CAZFPW010000120.1:0-2168 GCA_964520765.1 uncultured Novosphingobium sp. | reverse complement strand
TCCGTCGCCTGCGCCAGGATCGCGGCGGTCTCGACCATCTCGACCATGAAGGTGGAGCGCCCGCGCGCAAGATTGTCCGAGGCGCCGACGCGGCTGAACAGGCGGTCGACCAGGCCGATGGTCGCGCTCTGGGCCGGCACGAAGCCGCCGGCCTGCGCGAGCAGGACGATCAGCGCGTTCTGGCGCAGGAAGGTCGACTTGCCGCCCATGTTGGGGCCGCCGACCAGCCACAGCCGGTCCTGCGGCGACAGCCGGCAATCGTTGGCGACGAAGCGATCGGTCCCGGCATTGGCCAGCGCCGCCTCGACCACCGGATGGCGGCCGCCCACGATGTCGAGGCAGGCGTCCTCGACGATCGCCGGCAACGCCCAGCCGCCTTCCGCCGCGCGCTCGGCCTGGCCGGCGGCGACGTCGATCCGGGCGAGCGCGGCCGCGGTCTCCGCGATCTCGCGGCGCGCCGCGACGGCGGCGGCGACCAGTTCCTCGAAATGCGCTTCCTCGGCGGCCAGCGCATGGCCGCCCGCCTCCGCGATGCGGCTCGCCTCCTCATGCAGGGCCAGCGCATTGAAGCGCACCGCCCCGGCCATCGTCTGGCGATGGGTAAAGCCGCTGTCGGCCGCCATCAGCCGGTCGGCGTGCTTGGCCGGCACCTCGATGAAATAGCCGAGCACGCCGTTGTGGCGGATCTTGAGCGCGGCGATTCCGGTCTCGTCGCGATACTTCGCCTCCAGCGCGGCAATGGCGCGGCGGGCGTTGCCGGAGGTCACGCGCAGCGCATCGAGCGCGGCGTCATAGCCCTCCGCGATGAAGCCGCCCTGGCTGCGCTCGGTCGGCGGCGCCGGCACCAGCGCCCGCGCATAGAGATCGGTCAACGCGCCGTGCCCGCCCAGCGCGGGCAGCAGCGCGTCGAGCAGCTCGGGCCGATCCTCGCGCCGCTCCAGGTGATCGCGCACCCGCCGCGCCTCGGTCAGGCCGTCGCGAAGCTGGCCGAGGTCGCGCGGGCTGCCCCGCCCCGCGACGACCCGCCCCAGCGCCCGGCCGATGTCGGGCAGGGCACGCAACACGGCGCGCAGGTCCTCGCGCAGCAGGGGATCGTCGTGGAACCAGGCGACCAGGGCCAGCCGCCGGTTGATCTCCCCCGCCTCGGTCAGGGGGGCGGAAAGGTCGTCGGCAAGCTGGCGCGCGCCCGCGCCGGTGACGCAGCGGTCGATCGCCTCGATCAGGCTGCCGCGCCGCGTCCCTTGCGACGAGACCAGGATTTCCAGGCTCGCCCGAGTCGCCTCGTCCATGGCGAGGTGGGCCTCGCCCGCGCGCGCCTGCGGCGGGAGCAGCAGCGGCAATTGCCCGCGCCCGACATGGTCGAGATAGGCGATCAGCCCGCCGGCCGCCGCCAGCATCGCCCGCCCGAAAGCCCCGAACCCGTCGAGGGTCGCGACGCCGTGGATCGCCTTGAGCCTTTCCTCTCCCCCGGCGCTGGCGAAATCGCGCGCGGGGCGCGGGATCGCGGCGAACGGCGCGGCGCCCCCTCCTTCCGGCCCTCCTTCCGGCCAGCCCTCCGGCGCGACCAGCTCGCTCGCCCCGAGGCGGGCCAGGGCCGCGCCGAGGCGATCGGCCGCGCATTCCTCCAGCTCCATCCGCCCGGTCGAGATGTCGCAGGCGGCGATGCCGACCACCCCGCGCAGCTCGCAGACGGCGGCGAGCACGTTCGCCCGGCGCGGCTCCAGCAGGGCTTCCTCGGTCAGGGTGCCGGCGGTCACGAAGCGCACGATGTCGCGCGCGACCAGGGCCTTGGAGCCGCCGCGCTTCTTCGCCTGCTCGGGCGTCTCGACCTGTTCGGCGATCGCCACCCGGCAACCCGCCTTGATCAGGCGGGCAAGGTAGCCCTCCGCCGAATGGGCCGGCACCCCGCACATCGGGATCGGCGCGCCCATGTGCTCGCCCCGGCTGGTCAGCGCGATGTCGAGCACCTGGGCCGCGGTCCGCGCATCGTCGAAGAACAGCTCGAAGAAGTCGCCCATCCGGTAGAACAGCAGGCAATCCTCGGCCTGAGCCTTGAGCGCCAGGTATTGGGCCATCATCGGAGAGGCGGAACCGTGCATGGTGCTGGCTTAGCGGCGCTTGCCGCGATTCGGAAAGCCGCGCGGTCCGGCT
This sequence comes from uncultured Novosphingobium sp., assembly GCA_964520765.1. GTDB lineage: Bacteria > Pseudomonadota > Alphaproteobacteria > Sphingomonadales > Sphingomonadaceae > Novosphingobium. The sequence goes on along the minus strand of CAZFPW010000120.1, from coordinate 17 downwards.
TTCCCCGGCCGACCGCC
>CAZFPW010000119.1:0-8114 GCA_964520765.1 uncultured Novosphingobium sp. | reverse complement strand
GCGGCATAGGAGCCGTCGAAGTCGTAGGTCGTATCGAGGTTGCCGGCCGTATAGCCGGTGATCGACCGCAAGGTGCCGATCCCGGTATCCAGCTCGAGCTTGAGCGAGCCCTCATGCTGCTTCAGGTCGAGCGCGAAGGCGTCGCCGGCGTATTCGCCCAGGCCGGCGGGCCGCAGCGTGCTGGCCGTGACGTTTTCGGTGGCGGTGAAGAACACCCCGCGCGGATCGCTGGCGTGCAGGTAGTTGTAGGCCAGCGTCGCCCGGAGGTTTTCGCCCAGGTCGGCCTTCAGCTTGACGCGGATCGCTTCCTGGCGAAGCCCGAGGCCGCGCCCGTCGAAGGTGCCCGGCGTGGTCCGGCTCAGGCGCTTGTAGAAGCCCTCGGTGTGCCTGAGGTTTCCGGAAACGATGATGCCGATATTGTCCGACAGCGGGCCTGAGACATAGCCGCGCACGCGGCGGTCGTGATAGCTGCCGTAGGTCCCCTCGATATTGGCTTCGAGGTGGTCGGTCGGGTCCTTGGTGTTGATGAGGATCGCGCCGCCCGTGGCGTTGCGGCCATAGAGCGTGCCCTGCGGCCCCTTGAGCACTTGGATGCCGTCGACCGTGGGCAGGTCCATGTTCAGGATCTGCGGAGTGAACTGATAGAGGTCGTCGACGAAGACCGCGACGTTGTTCTCATAGGTGCCGGCGTTGATCGTGGTGATGCCGCGGATCGCCACCTGCGGGTAGGAGCCGCTGTTGCCGACCTGCAGGCCGGCGGTGACGTTCTGCAGGTCGCGCACCGTGTTGACGCCGATGTTGGTGAGCGTTTCCTGCGCCACGACCTGCACCGACATCGGCACGTCTTCCAGCCGTTCCTGACGGCGCTGGGCGGTGACGAGGATCTCGTTGCTGTAGCTTGTCCCTTCGGCGGACGGTTGGTCCTGCGCGAGCGCCGGCAGCGCCGTGACTGGCAGGATCAAGGCGGCGCCGAGCAGCAGGCCGCGCCTGGAGCGCAGATGGATTCCCCCTGAGCTGATGATGTGCATGCAACTCTCTCCCATTTCCCTCGCGCGGTCGTGCGGCGCGATTCCTGGGGCATGTTGTTGTGAGACTACCCCTCTCACAAATATGCCTTGAAGCGTTTCATTGCGCAACGACAAAGGAATAGTGGTGTCAAAAAACGGAACAGAAGTGCTGAAAAATCCGGTTTCGCGCGTGCACCTTGCGCGGCACGGCGCATTCGGTTTGCCGTTGGGGGCAAGTGATCGCGCTTTCGGGGAGGCGATCGGACGTCCGTGGGAGCCAGCCTATGGCCAACGATGACACGTCGTGCCACTAGAGCGCATGATCGATGATACCGCAGAGCGCCTCGAAGCGCGTTTCGCCGTCACCGACCTCATCCACCAATATGCGCTAAACATCCGCAGCGGCGAACCCGGCCGCTGCGCGGAGCTGTTCACCGCGGACGGCGCATTCGAAGTGCGCGAGCGCAACCCGCTGGACCCGGAGAGCCTCACCGTGCGCAGCCGGGTGACGGGGCGCGAGGAGATCGCCGGCTATGTCGGCAGTTCGACGCGGAGCGGGCGAATGGTGCCGATGATCCACAACGTCCTGGTCCGGCTGGACGGCGACACCGCGACCGCGACCAGCCTGATGGCCGGACGGCTGTGGCCGACGACCAACGAGGTGCTAGGCGAATATGCCGACAGCTTCCGCCGCGAGGACGGCGTCTGGCGGTTTTCCGAGCGGATCTACACGGTCTGGCGCGCGCCCGCGCCCTGATTGGAGTCTGATCCGGTGCCGTACCTGATTCAGCTACGCTGAATCAGGCTTTAAAGCCCGATCTTGGCGATCACTTCCGCGCCGATCCGTTCGGCCTCGTCGCAGAACTCGGCCCGGGTCCGGCCGTTGACGGTGATCGCCGCCGTGGTCACGCCCATCTCGCCAAAGCGGCCGATGCGGTCGATCAGGAGCTGGTTCTCGACCTTCTCGCCGGGTGAGGTCAGGCCGCCCAGCACGATCTCCGGCATGTCCTCGCGCCCGACCTGCTCGCAATACTCGCGCATGTAGGCGATGCCGCTGGCGAGGTCCTCCTCTCCGGTCATGGCGACGGTGCGCGTGGTCTCGGTAAAGACACCCGCGCTGGTCGTGAAGAACGGGTTCCACCCGTCGCAGAGGTCGACCACGCGGCGGATCGCGCGCTTGGCGTTGCCGCCGCAATAGATCGGCAGGCGCTTCTGCACCGGGCCCGGAATGATCCGGTTGCCATAGGCGACGTAGCCGGTGCCCTCGAAGGTGAACTCCTCGCCGGTCAGCGAGACGCGCAGGGCGCGGATATATTCGTCCATCAGCTCGTTGCGCTGGTCGAAGTCCACGCCCATCGCGCGGTATTCGCCTTTGAGGTAGCCGGCGCCGACGCTCAGCGCGACGCGGCCGTTGGAGAAGCAGTCGAGCGTGGCGACGTCGCGGGCGACGCCGAACGGATTGCGATAGGGCAGGACGAGGATGCCGGTCTGGAGCCGCAATTTCGTGGTGCAGGCCGCGAGCATGGCCAGCATCACGAAGGGCCCCTGCGCATAATGCCCGCCGCTGTCGAGCCAGCGCCCGGTCGGGGCGGGGTGGTCGGTCACCAGGCCGGCGTGGAAGCCCGCGCGTTCGACCGCGGCGCCGACTTCGCGGACAGCCTCCATCGTGGTGAACTCGCCCGGCGGGTCGATATGGTCGAACGGCAGCGGACAGTTGATCTTCATGGCATCTTCCCGGTTTTTCTTTCCCGAGACCAGTGTTCACGGCTGGGCCACCCGGTCAAGCCGGATCGGCGCCGTGATCGCTCAGGCGTTGACCCCGCCGTTAATGCTGATGACCTGGCCGGTAATCCTGGCCGCACCGGGGCCGCACAGGAACAGGGCCAGCGGTGCGATGTCGGCCGGGGAGGGCAGGCCCAGGCCGGCGCGGGCACGGGCCGAGGCCATGCGTTCGGCGCTGGCGGCTTCCAGCCGTCGCGCGATAGCCGTGCCGTCGACATAGCTCGGGGAAATGGCGTGGACGCGCACGCCGTCGCGCGCCACTTCCATCGCCAGGTTGCGGACGAAGCCGATGGTCGCCGCGCGCATCGCCCCGATCATCGTCTGGCGCGGCGCGGCGAAGATCCCGGCGTCGGAGACGAAGGCGATCAGCGTGCCGCCCCGTTTCGCCAGCCAGGGAAGTGCGGCGTGGGCCAGGCGCTGGAAGATCACCACCGATTGCGCGGCGAATCCCGCATAGGCCTGCGGTTCGGTCCCGGCGAAGGGGCCGGCGACGCCGTCCGGCCCGCCGGTCGTGCAATCGATCACCGCGTCGATTCGGCCGTAATGGGCGGAAACTTCCGCGACGAGCGCTTCCACCGCATCGTCCTGGGTGAAATCGAACCGGTGGCCCGAATGGGGGCCGTTCAACGCCGCCAGGGCCGCGTCGATCGCCTCGCGCCGCCGGCCGTGGAGCGCCACGGCCCAACCGGCCGCGCTCGCCTGCCGGGCGATCTCCGCGCCGATCGAGCCGCTGCCGCCCGCGATCAGCAGGACCGGGGCGGCAGCGTCCGTCACCGGCGCCGCATCACCTGGCCGGAGGCGAAGCCGCCATCGACCGGGAGGTTATGGCCCGTGGTGTTGGCCGATAGGTCGGAGGCCAGGAACAGCGCGCCGTTGGCGCATTCCTCCGGCGTGACGTGACGGCCGAGCGGATGGGTCGCGCCCATCGAGGCCAGGGCCGCTTCCGACTGGGCGACGCCGGGCATGAAGTTGGTCGGCATGCCAGAGGGGCAGACCGAGTTCACGCGGATGCCGTCGGGGGCCAGTTCCATCGCCAGCGAGCGGGTCAGCGTGGTGATCGCGCCCTTGGTCGAGCTGTAGAGCACCGAGCCGTAGCCGGTGAGGCCGACGACCGAGGCCGTGTTGACGATCACCCCGCCGCGTCCCTGCCCCTCGGCGGCCTGCTTCTGGAACTGCCGCGTCGCCGCCTGGCAGCCGTAGATCACGCCGTTGACGTTGACGCGGTAGAGCAGGTCGATCTCGTCCTGCTCGACCTGGACCAGCTTGCGGGTGCCGACATCGCCGGCCCGGGGAGGATTGGTCAGGCCCGCATTGTTGTACATCACGTCGAGCCGGCCATAGGCCGCGACCGCGGCGGCGACGAGGGCGTCCACCTGATCGGCCTTGGAGACGTCGCAGGCTCTGGCGATCGCCTCGCCCCCGGCGGCCTTCACCTGGGCGGCGGTCTCCTCGACCGCGGCGGTGTTGATGTCCGCGATGACGAGCTTCGCCCCGTGGGCGGAGAAGATCAGGCTGGCGGCGCGGCCCACGCCCGAACCGGCGCCGGTGATGACCGCGACCTTGCCTTGAAGAAGTCCTTCCATGTCCTTCATGCTCCCAGATTGAGATTGGTCTGCGCCTGGAACGTGCGCAAGCCCTCGACCCCGCGTTCGCGGCCGATGCCGCTCATCCGCTGGCCGCCAGACGAGATATAGGCGCTGGCCATGCCGGCATTGACGTTGACCGTGCCGCTCTTGATCTCCAGCGCGACCTTGAAGGCGGCCTGCTTGTCCTTGCCGTGGACATAGCCCGACAGGCCGAACTTGGAATCGTTGGCCATCTGCACCGCGTGGTCGAGGTCCTTGTAGCCGATGATCCCCACGACCGGCCCGAAGATCTCCTCCTGCGCGGCGGGGTTGGAATTGTCGGGCAGGTCCAGCGCGGTCGCCTCGAAGAAGAAGCCCTTGTCGAGGTGCGCGGGCCGCTTGCCGCCGGCGATCACGCTGCCTCCCGCCGCCACGGCGGCGTCGGTGAAGTGCTGGCAGCGGTCGCGCTGGCCCGCGCTGATGACCGGGCCGAGCTTGGTTTCGGGATCGTCGGCGCGGCCGATCCTGATGCCGTCCAGCAGGGCCCTGGTCTGGGCGACGACCTCGACCTTGCTCTCCTCCGGCACGAAGATGCGGGTGCCGAGCGCGCAGCCCTGGCCGGCATGGGCGGTGCAGACCTGGAGCGCCGCGGCGGCGGCGTTGGCGATGCTGTCCGGCAGGAAGACCTGGGCCGACTTGCCGCCCAGCTCAAGCTGCACGCGCTTCATCGTCGGTGCGGCCTGGGCCATGATCTGGGCGCCGACCCCGGTGGAGCCGGTGAAGGAGACGAGATCGACCGCGGCATGGGTGCTCATCAGCTGGCCGCCCTCGAGCCCGCTTTCGAGCACGACGTTGAGCACGCCCGCGGGCAGGCCGGCCTCCTGCGCCGCCTCGCCCAGCACGAGGTGCGACAGCGGGGTCAGCGGGCTGGGCCGCATGACGATCGTGTTGCCGGTGACGAGGGCCGGGATGACCTTCATCAGCGCGGTCATGATCGGGAAGTTGTAGGCCGAAATGCCCGCGATCACGCCCATCGGGGTGAAGCGGCGGTGGCTTTGCAGCACGATGCCATAGGGCGTGACCCGGTCGGCGAGGGGGACGGGGTTCTCCTCGGTCTCCGGCAGGGTCAGGTAGAGCTTCATCAAGTCGGCGGAGATCTTCAGCGGCATCTGGATCTGCGACATCATCGAGGGGCTGGCCTTGGGGCAGCCGGCCTCGCGCATGATGATGTCGGTTAGTTGCGGCACGCGCTTGCCCAGCGCCTCGAGGAACTTGCCCAGCGCCGCCACCCGGTCCTGCGGGGTGAGGCCCGACCAGGCGCCGCTGTCGAAGGCGCGGCGGGCGGAAAGGATCGCCTGCTCGGCCTGCGCGGCGGAGAGGCCGGGGAGTTCCTCGAAGATTTCCTCGGTGGAAGGGTCCTGGACCGCCAGGGTCGCGCCTTCGCCCGTCACGAACGCGCCGTCGATGAAACCCGCCTGGGCCACAGTGTGCTCTCCCATGATTGTTCGCATTTGAGAATTAATGTTCCAGATCGTATCTAGCGCCCTGGGGCTCGTCAATGCCGATCGGATGGATGATCGCCGCGGCGGAGGCTATCAACAAGTGCCGCCCATGGAGCGCCGGGTTGTATTGACGGATGATCTGCCAACTCCTAGTCGACGAGCTATTCGCAATGGTGAAAAGTTGATATGACCCGTTCCTCCCCCGGTGTCAGGCGCGTCGCAGCCATCTTGAACTTCATGGCCAGCCACCCCGGGCAAGCCTTCGCGCTCAGCGACATCGTCCGCGCGCTCAAGCTCAGCCGGGCGACCTGCCACGCGCTGCTGACCGGGCTGGTCGAGGTGGGCTATCTCTACCGCGCCACCGACAAGACCTATGTCCTGGGGCCGAGCCTGGCCGCGATCGGCCGCGCCGCGGCGGAGCACAGCTCGCCCCTCCAGGTCGCCCAGCCCGAGATGCGCCAGCTCGCCGATGCCTTCGACGTGGTCTGCGGGGCCTATTTCCTCGAAGGCGACATGCTGCACCTGCGCGATCGCGCCGCCTCGCTGAGCCATGTCGGCTATCCCGTGCCGCTCGGCGCGCGCCGGCCGCTGCGCTCGGCCCAGGCGGCGGCCTTCTTCGCCCATGCCCCGGCCGAGGCGGAGACCTGGGCCAAGCGGACCGACATCGCGCTATCGCCGGAACGGCGGGACAGCCTGCTCAAGGCGATGGAGTTCGTGCGCGCGCACGGCTTCCTGATCCTCATCCGCAAGCCGGGGGCCGACACGAGCGGGGTCTTCTCGCCCGAGGGGCTGACCGGCAACACCGACGATATGGTCCTGCCGGTGCTCGATGTGGAACCGGCGCATATCTACCCGGTCGCCGCGCTGATGGCCCCGGTGCTCGATTCGGCCGGCCGGACCAGCTTCTGCCTGCTGATGGCCGGGTTCAACTCCGCATTGTCGGGCAAGCAGATCCTCGATGCGGGCGAGCGGCTGCGGGCGGCTTGCGGGCGCATCGCCCAGTTCTCGGGCGCGCTGAACCAGCGCACGGCCTGACAGGGCCGACACGCGCCTCACAGGGGGCGCTGGCGCGTCGCGGCTTGACGCGACTCTTGGCGTGCCATATGCCAAATTCAGAAAACTAATTCGCAATCGGGAATAATCGTGGCCCGATGCGTTGGGAGAGAGCCCGTGTCCGACGTGATCGTTGCCCCTGAAACCCGCGACCTTGAGATCATGGCCGAAAAGCTGCGCGGCTGGGTCGCGGCCCGCATGCCCGAGGCGCGGGACCTGCGCGTGGTCAACCTCACCTATCCGCGGGGCGCCGGGCAGAGCCATGAGACGGTGCTGTTCGACATCGAATGGCAGGAAGGCGGGGCGCCGCGCCGCCAGGGCTGCGTCGTCCGGGTCAAGCCGGCGAGCTTCACGGTGTTCCCCGACAACCTGTTCGACGAGCAGTACCAGGTGATGAAGGTCCTGGGCGAAGGCGGCTACGTCAAGGTCGCGAGGACGCTGTGGTTCGAGGAGGACCCGGCGCTGCTCGGCCAGCCCTTCTTCGTGATGGAGAAGAAGCTGGGCCGCGTGCCGGTGAGCATCCCGCACTATTCGAAGACCGGCTTCCTCTCCGAAGCGACGCCCGAGCAGCGCCGCCGGCTGTGGGAAGGGGCCGTCCGCCAGCTCGCGGCGATCCAGCGCGTGCCGCTGGCCGAGGTCCCGTTCCTCGCCGGGCCGGCCCATGCGCCGCGTGGCCTGGCGCAGGAATGGGACAAGTACGAGCGCTTCGTCGCCTGGCTCCAGCGCGAGGACGCGGAATCGGGCAAGCGTTTCGGTCCGATCCTGGAGAAGGGCCTGGCCCGGCTCCAGGCCGAATGGCCGAAGAACCAGCCCGAGGGGCTGGTCTGGGGCGATGCCCGGATCGGCAACATGATGTTCGACGACGATTTCGACGTCGTCGCGGTGATGGACTGGGAGCAGCCCTCGCTCGGCGGCGCGCTCCACGACCTCGCCTGGTTCTCGGAGCTGTCGGAGTCCATGCATGGGCGCAAGGCGAACCCCGCCGTCGGCCAGTACCTCGAAGGCATGGGCACGCGCGAAGAGACGGTCGCGCTGTGGGAAGAGGTTTCCGGCAAGTCGGCCGCCGACCTCGAATGGTACGAGGACTTCGCGCGGCTCAAGATGAGCTGCACCGGCGTCCGCCTCGGCCAGTTGCGCGGCGGCAAGTTCCCGATGGACGAGGCCTCGCTCGCCCGCCGGCTCAAGGTCGCCTGAGCCGGCCCTAG
>CAZFPW010000118.1:0-8134 GCA_964520765.1 uncultured Novosphingobium sp. | reverse complement strand
CTGCGCGCCAACGATCAGGAAGGCTGGATGCGCAACGTCGCCCAGCCGGTCGAGCTGCCGGGCCGTCCCGGTGTCTTCGCCACCGGGACCAACAACGGGGTGCGCCAGCCCGCCGGGCAGAGCTATGCCGGTCGCCTGACCTTGAAATGGGAGCCGGCCAGCGATTTCAGCGTCCTGTTGAAGGTGCTGGGCGCCCACGAGCGGCTCAATTCCTCGACCGGCTATGCGGAAAGCTTCTGCGCCGGCGGGCAGACCGTCCCGACCAATTCGGGCGTGGCGCTGCCCAGCGGCAACTGCCTGAAGGACAGGGTGAAGTCCGAAGGCGGCCTGCCGGCCAACTATGCGGCCAACTATCCCTACGGCAACAACGGCGTGCCGCGGTACGATACTAGCGCGGTGCTGGCCTCGCTCGCCATCAACAAGACGTTCGGCGACGTCACCCTGACCTCGACCACCGGCTATTACGAGCAGACCTTCACCGACGCGCGTAACGGCGATTTCACGCCCTATGCGCTGATCTGGGCGGTGCAGCACGAGAACTATCGCCTGATCACCCAGGAGCTGCGCCTGGCATCGGATTTCAGCGGCCCGATCAACTTCATGGCCGGCGCCTATTTCGAAAGCGCGTCCCGCTTCTTCGGCAACTATCCGGGCCTCTACTACCTTGGGCTCAATACCGCCGCGAACAACTACACGACCGTCGAAACCTCGGCCAATGCGGACTCGCGGAGCTGGTCCCTGTTCGGTCAGTTGAGCTGGAAGGTGCTGCCCACGCTGGAGCTGACCGCCGGCGCGCGCTATTCGCAGGATCGCAAGGTTCAGGACATCGTCAACGATACGATCGGCGTCACCTCGCTGGCGTTCCGTCCGGTCGGCAGCGTCCTGACCTCGCGGATCGATGACGACAACATTTCGCCCGAAGTCACGCTGAGCTGGAAGCCGGCCCGGAACCAGCTGTTCTATGTCGCCTACAAGACCGGCTACAAGGCGGGGGCGATCTCCACCGCCGCCTTGCTCCTGGCCAGCGCCACGCCCGACAACGTGAAGGTCGGCGCGGAGAAGGCCGACGGTTTCGAGATCGGCTACAAGGGCGATTTGCTCGACGGCCGGCTGCGGCTGGACCTCACGGCCTATACCTATCGGTTCAAGGACCTGCAGCTCGGCACCTTCGATTCCGGTACGGTGAGCTTCCGCATCCAGAACGCCGCCGTGGCGCGCACGCGGGGCGTGTCGGCCTCGGCCAACTTCCGCGTCAACGACGCGCTCTCGCTGCGCGCCAACGCCGGATACAACGATGCCTACTACGTCCGCTTCGTCGGAGCGCAGTGCTATTCGGGCCAGACCGCCGCGCAAGGGTGCGTCGGCGGCCAGCAGGACCTCACCGGGGCGCCGCTGGTCCGCGCGCCCAAGTTCGTGTTCAACCTGGGCGCGGACTATTCGGTGCCGGTGGGGAGCTGGGAGGCGGCCTTCTCTATCGATGCCACCCACAGCTCCAGCTACCAGTCGGCCGCGGACAATGCGCCGGGCGGCATCCAGGCGGCCTACTGGCGGCTCAACGCCTCGCTGCATCTGACGCCGCCCAAGGACAATTTCCGCCTGTCGCTGATCGGTCGCAACCTGACCAACGCCTATTACCTGGTCTCCACCTCGGGACGGCCGGGCGGAACCGCGAACGAGTTCATCGGCGTTTTCAACCGGCCGCGCGAGGTCGCGCTCCAGGCCGAATTCCGTTTCTGAACACGATTGAGGGGGCGGCGTTCGTTCGGCGCCGGCCACCCCACGATACCAGGGAGTTTGTAGATGCCCCGCGCCCAATTGGTTTACCGGCCCGAAGAGTTTCCCGGTCCGATCGATAATGACCAGCAGCAGCAGCTCGACGCGCTGTTCGAACATATGAAGTCGTTTGCCGGAAAGCCCGAGATTCCCGGCACGGCGGGCGCCTTCGCCATCGTCGCCCGCGATCCCAAGCTGGCGCTGATGCTGCTCCAGGTCAGCGATTACATGACGAAGGAATGCGCCTGGACCACCCAGCGCAAGGACCTGCGCCAGCTCATGATCCAGACGCTGAACTGGTTCTTCAAGTGCGACTTTAACTTCCAGTCGCACCTCGCGACGGCCGAGCGCGACGGCATCAGCGCCGAACTGCAGGCCGCGATCCCCTATTGGGAGGTCACGACGATCTTCGACGAGGAGCAGTCGCTCGTCATCGAGTTCACCCTGGCGGCCTGCAAGGGCGAGGTTTCCGACGCCCTCTTCGCCCGCGCCGTGGAGCGCTTTGGCGAAGGTGGCGCGCTGGAATTCACCAATGCCGTGGCTTGGTGGTCGTTTTGGGCGATCGTCGCCGGCGCGGTGCGGCCCGAGCACGATTTCGGCCACTCGACCGCGTCGCGGGCCGCGGCCTGAACGCGGGGCCGTGGCGGTGAAGCTCTACACGGCGGCGAACTCCAACTTCGGCGCACGCATCGCCATCGCGGCGCGGGCGAAGGGGGTGGCGCTCGAAGAGGCCCCGCTGCCGGCCGGCGGATTGCGCTCTCCGGCGTTCCTGGAGATTAATCCGCTGGCCAAGATTCCTGTCCTGGTGCTTGATGGCGCGATGGTCCTGCCGGAATCGGAAACGATCTTGCGCTATCTGGAAGCCCGCTTCCCGGAGCCCAGCCTCTATCCCGAAGGCGCCGCGGCGCGCGCCGCGACGGACCGCGCCGGGCGGATCATGGACCTCTACGTCATGACCCCGGTGATCCGCCTGTTCCCCCATCTCGATCCTGCGCGGCGTGACCCGGCGGCGGTCGGCGACGAGGTTGGGCGCTGGTGCGCGGGCCTGGGCGTCCTCGCCCACTTCCTGCGCGATCCGCTGCCCCAGGCGCCGGCCGGGGTTTCGCTCGCCGACTGCATGCTGGCGCCCTCGCTGCACCTGTGCACCCGCATCGCCGCGCTGCTTGACCTGCCTGGCGATCCGGTGGCCGACCAGCCGGTGCTGACCGCCTATTACCGACAGGTGGCCCGCCATCCGGTGGTTGGCCCGGTGCTCGACGCACTGACTGAAACCCAGGAGGAGAAGGATGTGGGGCAAGGCCTGCCCTCACTCGCCTCCCGCCACCGGCACATGGCCGGAATGTCCCTATCCTAGCCTCATCTTTGGAGACCCTTTGCGATGACCCTCCGCACTATCCATGAACGTATCGTCGACCTCATCCAGGCTGAAGGCGTCGACACGATCTTCGGCATTCCCGACCCCAGCTTCTTCGCCATGTTCCTTGAGGCCGAGCGGCGGGGCATGAACCTCGTCGCACCGCACCATGAGCAGGGCGGCGCGCTGATGGCCGATGGGCTCTATCGCCTGACCGGCAAGCCCGGCGTGATGGGGGTCAACAAGGGGCCGGGCGTCGCCAATATCGCGGCGGGCGCGGCCTATCTCGCCAAGGAGAACGTGCCGGCCGTCTTCATCATGGCCCAGCGCCACCGGCTCTACGAGCAGCGCGTCCGGCGCGGTAAGATGCAGTACATGAGCCAGACGCCGATCTTCGAAGGCGTGATGAAGTATTGCGGCTCGATCGAATATCCCGAGCAGGTCGACGAGATCTTCCACGAAGCTTTCCGCCAGGCGATGAGCGGCGTCCCCGGCCCGACCTTCGTCGAGCTGCCGCTGAGCGTCATGCAGGCCCAGCTCGACCTGCCGCCCGCGCCGCCGCCGCACCGCTACCGCCTGGTCAACCAGCACGCCGGCACGCCCGAGGTGGCCGAGGCCGTCAGGCTGCTGGAGCAGGCGAAATGTCCGATCCTGCTGGTCGGCCAGGGCGCCCTGGCCGCGCGCGGGCATGAGGCGGTGAAGGCCCTGGCCGACAAGCTGGCCTGCCCGGTGATCCAGACCACCGCCGCCGAAGCGGTGATCGAGGGGCTGGATGAGCGGACCTTCCCCTATGGCAGTGCGGTTGCCTCAGAGATTGTCGCGCAAAGCGACGTCGTCGTGGCGATCGGCACCGAGATTGGGGAGCCGATGCACTATGGCCGCGGCCATCACTGGCAGAGCGGTGACGCGGCCCGCAAGTGGATCTACGTTGAGCGCGACCCTACCGCGATTGGCGTCAACCGGCCGATCGACGTGCCGCTGGTCGGAGACCTGCGCGCGATCGTGCCTCAACTCGTGGAGGCCCTCGGCCCGCTGCGCCGGGACCCGCCGGCCGATCTGCCCAAATGGACCCAGGCCTATGCCGCCTATCGTGCGGAGCTGTTCGCCTCCGTGCCGGGCGGATCCGCGCCGATCCACGTCGCCCGGCTGGCGGTCGAGGCGACCCGCGTGCTGCCCCGCGACGCCGTGGTGGTGCGCGATGGTGGCGCTTCGACCATGTGGTTTTCCGCCTTCCTCCAGTTCCCGCCGCGCGACGCCATGTGGAACTCCAACTACGGCGCGATCGGGCCGGGCCTGCCCTATGCCCTCGGCGCCCAGCTCGCGGTCGGGGATGCCCGGCGAGTCGTGCTGCTGACCGGCGATTCCTCCTTCATGTTCCATATCGCGGAAATCGAGACGGCGGTGCGCAAGAACCTGCCGGTCATCTGCGTCGTCGCGGTGGACCATGCCTGGGGAATCGAGGTCGCCTCCTACAAGGCCAACTACGGCGCCGACACGACCGCGCCGGAAGCCCGCTGGGGCAAGCAGGTGCGCTTCGACAAGACCGCCGAGAGCTTCGGCGCGCACGGCGAATATGTCGAGCGCGCGGAAGACATCGCCCCCGCCGTCGAGCGCGCGCTCGCCTCGGGCAAGCCGGCGGTGATCCACGTCGCGGTCGACGCGGAGGCGAACAGCAGCTTCGTCGGCATTCCGGGCTTCACCGAGTTCCGGACCTGGTACGGCGAAGAGGGTGACAACCTGGGCTTTGCCGGAACGCCGCCCGCCGCCGCCACGGCGGAATCCGACAAGCCGATGGACAAGGGCGCCGGCTACTGAGCCGGAACCCGCCTGAGGGAGTGATGCGATGAGCGAAGTTGGACCTTTCCTGATCGTCGGCGCCACGGGGACCCAGGGTGGTTTCACCGCCCGGCACCTGCTGCGCGCCGGGCACCGGGTGCGGGCGCTGGTCCGCGATCCCGATGCGGCGAAGGCCCGCGCGCTCGCCGGGCTGGGCGTTGAGGTGGTCCGTGGCGACTTGGATGATCCGGCTTCGCTGGCGCCAGCGCTTGAGGGGGCGGCCGGCCTGTTCTCGGTCCAGCGACCTGATGACGGCACCGATTCCGAGTTGCGGCACGGCCTTGGCCTGGTCGAAGCCGCACGGCGTGCCGGGGTGCGGCACGTCGTCCACTCCTCGGTCTGCCATGTCGATGAGCGTGGGCGGTTCCCCGGCTGGGCAGAGGGGCGCTGGGACCGCAAGTACTGGGACGACAAGGCGGCGGTGGAGGACGCGGTGCGCGCGGGCGGCTTTGCCCGCTGGACGATCCTGCGGCCGTCCTTCATCTTGCAGAACCTCCTGCCGCCGAAGGTCGCCGTGCTCTATCCCCAGCTTGCCGAGGGACGGTTCCTCACTCCGATCGCGGACGACGCGCCGGTCCAGCTCATCGCGGGTGAGGACATCGGCCGCTTCGCCGCCGCCGCCCTGGCCGATCCCGAGCGCTTCGCTGGCGTGACGATCGAGTTAGCCGCCGAGACGATGACGGTGGGCGAGATGGCGGCGACGCTCGGAAGGGTGCTGGGGCGCGAGATCGAGGCGCAGTCGGTCGGACCGGACGAAGCGCTCGCCGCCGGGCAGCCGGCGAAGTGGGTTCGCTCGCAGGAATGGATCAACGAGGCCGGCTATCACATCGATCTTGGGGCGCTTGGTCCCTGGGAGGTGCCGCTGATGTCCTTCGCCGCTTGGATCGAGGCGCATCGCGAGGAGTTCGCCAGCCAAGTTCCGGCCGCATGAATGGCGCGCCCTACCTGCGCGAGTTCGCGAGCAACTGGCGAGCCTTGGCGGCGGCGTGTCTGGGCCTGGTGGCGGGCACGATCTCCAACTACGTCAGCAACCTGTTCTCGCCCCAACTCGTCGCGGCGTTCGGCTGGAGCAAGGCGCAGTTCGCGCTGATCGGGCTGACCGTGGTAATCGCCGCCGTCTTCCTGCCGATCGTCGGCCGCCTGGCTGACCGCCACGGGATGCGTCGGATCGCGACCGTGGGTGTCGTCGGTCTGCCGCTGGTTTTCATCGGCCTCGGCCTTCAGCAGGGCAGCTTCGTCGTGTTCTTCCTGCTCAGTCTGGGGCAGATGCTCATCATCTCGGCGCTGGCGGGGATCGTCGTTTATAACCGGCTGATCGTCCGTTCCTTCACGCGGGCGCGGGGACTGGCGCTCGGCGTGGCCTCCTGCGCGCCGGCCCTGGCGGCGGCGGTCGGGTCGCCGCTCCTCTCGCGGTTCATCGACGCCTACGGCTGGCGGGAGGGGTATTTCCTGATGGCCGGGGCGACGGCACTGATCGGCGGGGCAGCCCTGGCCACGATCCCCGCCGGCTTCCAAGATCGCGCGCCGCCGGCCCAGGCCCCCCGCGCCGCGCGGCGCGACTATGGGGAACTGCTGCGGGACCGCTCGTTCCTCATCATCTTCGGGGCCATGCTGCTCTGCAACCTGCATTTCACGATGCAGACCACCCAGCTCAAGTTGATCGTGCTGGACCTGGGCATCGATTCCGCGACGGGTTCGGCGATGATCTCGTCCTTCGCGGTGGGGGTTATCGTCGGGCGGATCGCCTGCGGCGTGGCGCTAGATCGCTTCCCGCCGCGGCTGGTGGCCACGGTCTGCTTTTTGATCCCCGCGCTGGGTCTCGCTGTGCTGTCGATGGGCATTCCCAGCGTGCCGCTGCTGACCTTCGCGGTGGCGAGCCTGGGCTTCTCGCTCGGCGCCGAGGGGGACATCGCGGCCTATCTGGTCACGCGCTACTTTCCGGCTGAGCTGTTCAGCACGGTCCTGGGCCTTGTGGCCGCGGCGATGGCGGTCTCAGCGCTCATCGGATCGCTGATGCTCAGCCGCACGGTGGGGGTGACCGGCGGCTACGGCCTGTTCCTGACGATTTCCGCGACGACCATGCTGCTGGGAGGCCTGCTGTTCCTGGCCCTGCGCTCGAACGCTGCCGCCGTGCCGCATGGCGCGCTGGCGAATGCGGGATAACTGCGCAAGCCTTGCCTAGGCCTGGCCTTGTTTCGGCCAGGGCGGCGGATAGGGGCCTTCGTATTCCATCAGCCGCGAGATGCTTTTCCCCGCCTCGCGCACCAGGTCCGCCACCTGCCCGGCGATGCGATCCAGGCGGTCGCTGGGGCCAGCCACCACGATCGCGGCGAAGACGTCGCCGTTCGCGTTGAAGATCGGGCTGGCGATGGCTCCGGCACCGACGAAGTGTCCGTCCTTGTCATGGATCACGCCGTTCCGGCGCACCCCTGCCAGCAGCGGGCCGATCTGATCGTGGCGGGTGGTGAAGGGGGTGATCGGCTCGAACGCGGTTTCGGCGATATAGCGCTGTTGTTCGTCCTCCGGCATGAAGGCCAGCACGGATTTGCCGGTGGCGGAACTGTAGAGGGGGCGATGGTCCCCAGCCGGCACCGCATATTGCAGGGGTGAATCTGCCACGATCACGTCGGCATAGACGATCTCGCGCCGCCGTTCTGATAGCAGGCCGAGGATCACCGTCTCGTCGGTTTCCGCCGCCAGCCGTTCCAGGACCGGTCGCGCGATCTGGGTGAAGGGCAGCGGTCGCGCGCCGGCCCCGATCAGCCGTGCGAGCCGCTGGCTTTCGGGACCGATGGCATAGCCGCGCCCCTCCTGCGTGAGGAAGCCCGCCGTCTCCAGCGAGCGCAGCAGCCGGTGGAGGCTGGCGCGGGGCAGGTTCAGGCTTTCGGTCAATTGGCGCAGGGAACGCGGCTCGCCCGCCTGGGCCAGGGCGCGCAGGATATCCAGCACCCGCAGCGGGCCGGACTGGCCCGGCGGATCGTTTCCCTCCCCTGAGCTGCCGGCATCCGCCGGTCCCGGTTTCCCTGTCATCGCGGTGAATCGTAAAAGCCCCCGCGCCGCGCAGCAATGCGCGGGGCGTGACAATTCACCGCTTTGTCGGTGTGATCGGGCGTCCTGTCTTCAGGTCCCCCGCCAGACCGGCAGACGTTTCTCGGCGAAGGCGGCGGCGCC
>CAZFPW010000117.1:0-8143 GCA_964520765.1 uncultured Novosphingobium sp. | reverse complement strand
CCTTCCTGCAACATGGAGGTTTCGAGCGCGTCGTGCATGGAACGCTACCTGCGCCTTCGCAGAGCCGGGAGCAAGAGGGCGCAACCGCGCCCCACCTCAGCGCCCCACCTCAAGAGTGGGCAACCGCCCGGGGTGACGAGGTGGCGAGTGACGAGGTGGCGAGTGACGAGGTGGCGAGTGGCGGGGTGGCGAGTGGCGGGGTGGCGAGTGGCGGGGTGGCGAGTGGCGGGGCGGAGAAGTATTCACGCCTGTCCCGCGTGCCCGAAGCGCCGCTACCCCTCCACCGGCGGGATCAGCGCGTCGAGCAGGCCTTCGACCCACTGCATCGCCGCCTCGTGCCCGGCGGAGACGCCCAGCGCGGCTTCCATGATGAGGGCGCGGCCCACTCCGGTCAGGACCAGGCTCAGCGCCTCGGGCGAGCCGTTGAAGCGCTCGATCCGGTCGCCGAGGAGCTGGGTCAGCACCGCGACCTGGCGGGCGCGGACCGCCTCGACATGGGCCGCGATCTCCACCCGGATCGCCTTGCGGTGGTTGGCCAGCGCCATGGTCTCCAGCGCCAGGGCGGTCTGGCTGGAATCGGTCAGCAGCTTCCACAGCGCGCGCAGGGGATCGGGCGAGGCCAGCGCCTCTTCCAGGCGGCGATCGCCTTCCGCCGCGCCCTTGTGATTGACGGCGAGCAGCAGGTCCTCGGTCGTCGGAAAGTAATAGTGGACCAGGCTGGGCTTGAGCCCCGCCCGCGCCGCGACCCGGCGGGTGCTGGCGGAGGCATAGCCTTCCTCGAGCATGACCTGCTCGGCCGCCTCGACGATCAGCGCCCGGGTCGCCGAGCTTTCGGCGCCGACCCTGCGCGCGGGATTGGCCATTCGTTCGTTCCCCTGCCGGAGCGGCTGCGCCCCAAGGCCAGCGGGGCTATAGCCGCACAGGCCCTTGAAAGACAACGGCGGCCTCCCCCAGGGGGAAGGCCGCCGCAGGTCTGGCGAGGAAGACCCGTTTCGTCCTGCCTTGACCCGTTCGCCCTGAGGAGGTGTTGAAGCCGCAGGCTGAAACGCCGTCTCGAAGGGCCCTGCGCGTCGCCGGTGCTTCGAGACGGGGCCTCAATCTACGATTTCGGTCCCTCCTCAGCACGAACGGGGGCGGATCGATCAAGCACGATCATGCCTTAGCTGCCGAAGCGCACCTTCACCCGCCCGCCGACCATCCGCGGCTCGTTGAAGAGCTGCGATTCGTAGCCGTAGGACTGCCAGGCCTGGGCCACCGCCTGCGGATAGGCGTTGTTGGTCACGTTGGTGGCGAAGATCGAAAGGTCGACCGGCTGCCCCATGAAGTCGTTCCAGTTCAGGCTCAGGTTCAGCATGTGCTGGTTGGGAATCTGGTAGAACGGCGTCACCGCGGCCGAGGAGATGTTCTGGTCCGAGGTGTAGGTGTAGGTCGCGCTGACCGACAGCTTCCCGGCGGCGGGATCGATCGGGAAGGAATAGGTTCCCGTCAGGCTCAACCGATGGCTTGGCGAAAGCGGCAGGCGCTGCCCTTTCAAGGCGGTCGACGGAACCGAACTCCAGATCAGCTGCTCGGCCGGCGTCAGGACCACGGGATCGAGTTCCAGCACCTTGGTGTTGAGATAGGTATAGCCCAGGTCGACCTTGAGCCGGTCGAAGAAGGTCGCCGAAGCATCGACCTCGATGCCCCAGATCCGCGACTTGCCGGCGTTGATGATCGCGCTCCCGCCCAGCAGCGGGCTGGTGCTGGCGCGGACCAGGGTGTGCTGGATCTGCTGGTTGCGGAAGTCGTTGTAGAAGCCCGCCACGTTGAAGTACCCGCGCACCGGGCCCCGGAAGGAAAGCTTGCCGCCGATCTCGTAGGTGTCGACCTTCTCGGGCCGCCAGGTCTCGAAATAGATGTTGGCCGTCGCCGCGCCGCCCGCGCGATAGCCGCGCGACCACTTGGCATAGAGCATCGCATCATCGTTCGGCTTGTATTCGAGATCGAGCACCCAGGTCGGCGCGCTCGAACTGGTCGAGAAGGTGACGTTGCAGCGATCGTGCTCGTCGAGCCCGGACAGGAAGACGACGCCCTGCGGATTGGCGGGCGAAGTCGGGCCGTTCACGCGGACGACGTTGCCGCAGAAGAAGGTCGGGGTATTGTCCGTATTGAAACCGACCGTGACGCCGTCGTAGCGATGCGTCATCTTGTCCCAGGTGTAGCGGATGCCGCCCGTCACCGCGAGCTTCTCGGTGATGTCGTAGGTCGCCTGGGCATAGAGCCCACGGCTGCGGAACCAGGTCTTCTGGAACGGGATCGACAGCGTGTCGACGAAGACGTTGCCCACGCCCGGACCGAAGTTCGTCGCCGGCCTGGCCGTGCACTCGAAGTTGAAGGTATCGGGGCATTGCAGCCCGATGGCGGTCCATTGCGAGGTGAAGCCCAGCGGATCGCTGTTCTCGAAATAGCCGCCGGCCTGCCAATTCAGGCGGCCGTCGGCGGCCGTGCCGATGAGCTGCAGTTCCTCGGTATAGGTATTCTGGCTGGAGTTGTTGTAATTGGGCGTGTTGTTGAGCTGGATGTTGTAGAACGCGTTCGTGTTGGTGCCCGGCACCAGGAAGTTGTCCCCCTGGATCGAAAAGCGCGAGGTCTCACGGAATTCGGCGTAGCTGGCGATGTTCTTGATCGTCAGGTTGTCGCTGACCCGCCAGGTCGTGGTGTTGATGACCTGCCAGGTCTCCATCCGCAGCTTGGGATCGGGATGGCTGTTCTCGATGTCCCACGGCCCGTCGCCGCGCGCCTGATGGCGCAGATACTGCGCCTCGGCGTAAGGCGCCTGACGGCGCACCGATCCCGGAGAATAACCGACGATGCGGAAACCCACGTTGTTGTTGTCGGAAACCGTGTAGCTGCCGATCAGGTAGTTCTCCAGGTCCGGCGTCAGCTCCGCCACCATGGAGAGGCGCGCCGCCCAGTAGCTGACGTTCGCCATGGCATCGGGCCCGACGCCCGAATGGTTCTTCTGGTAGCCGTCGCGGACCATGCGATCGACGCCGAGGCGGACCTTGAAGGTATCGGCCAGCGGAATGTTGGCGACGGCCTGCACGCGCTTCATGTCGTAGCTGCCATAGCTGCCCTCGACATAGCCTTCGAGGCGGCCGGTGGGCTTCTGCGGCACGAGCAGGACGGCGCCGCCGGTGGTGTTGCGGCCGAACAGCGTGCCTTGCGGTCCTTTCAGGACCTGGACGTTCTGCAGGTCGAACAGCGCGCCGACCCCGACTCCGCCGCCCGCGGTGGTCGACCCGCCCGAGCGCGGCGCGACGACGTCCGCGAAATAGACCCCGACCGTCGGCTGGGTCGCCAGGTCCTGCACGAAGCCGCGGATGATGAACGAGGCCTTCTCCGGCCCGTAGCGGTTGTTGACCGAAAGCGAGGGCGTGTAGAGCGCCAGGTCGCCGGTGTTGACCATGTTCCGGCTGGTGATCTGTTCCTGGTTATAGACCGTGATCGAGATCGGCACGTCCTGGAGCCGCTCCTCGACGCGACGGGCGGTGACGACGATGTCGCCGCCGTCCCCGGCCGCCGCCGCCTCCTGCTCCGGCGCGTCCTGCGCCAGGGCCGGAACGGCCGTGACCGCCAGCCCCAGGGGCGCGGTCAGGGCGGTGGCGGCCCATAGGAAGGAATTTCGGGAACGTGCGCTCATCTTGGCCTCCTCTGCCGCTTGTGGCGGAACCTTATTGTTTGGAACATCGGTTCCACCTTTGTCACCGCGATGTCAAGGCGGGAGCGCCCCGGCGACATGCTTCGGGCCGCAAATGGCGATGACCTGTGGCGTCATTGCCGCAGGATCGCCGGGTGAGAGACGGGTTCAGGCGGGCGGCTTCCGGTCCGTCCACCAGGCGCTCGACACGCTCGGCTCCGCTTCGCCCGGCATGCCCGGCGGGGGGCCGAATTCGGCGGCGGGATGGATCTCCGCCGAAAGGTCGGCCGGGCCGTAATAGTACATCTGCCAGTGCCGCCAGGCGAAGCGCAGCGCGCCGTCCCGTTCGGCGAACCGCTCGTAATAGATGCCAATGGTCGCGGCGGCGGGCCGGTCGCGGTACTTGTTCTGCTCGGTCACATAGGTCCGCGCCGAAATCCCGCCGGCGCCCTCCCCGTCGATCGTCACGATCGGCGTGCGGAAGGTCATCAGCGAGCGCTCCACCCCGCCCATGAAGGCCTCGAACCCGGCGCGGATCGCCGCGACGCCGGCAAGCTCGGCCCCCGCGATCCGCCACACCGCATCCTCGGCGAAGCAGGCGGCGAAGCTTTCCGCGTCCTTGCGCCACACCGCATCGGCATAGCGCGCATGGAGCTGCCGGATCGCACATTCCGCTTCGGCCAATCGGAACGCCATGGACGAACGGCTCCTCTCGCCCCCAGCCTAGCCCGCGCCGCGCCCTTGGCAATCCTCCCCCTTCCCGCCCTCGCCACGACGAAAACGGCCGGAAGTTTCCTTCCGGCCGTATCCGCGGTCGATCCAGGGGATCAGAACCGTTTCGTCACGCCAAGCTTGACGACCCGTCCCAGCGTGAAGCCATTGGCCACGCCGAACAGGGAATTGCCCCCGCCATGGAATATCGGCGGGTCCTGATCGAAGATATTGTCGACGTTCAGCGAGAAGGTCAGGTCCTTGGCGATCAGGCTGTCGCCCGGAACCCGGTATTGCATGAACAGGTTGAACACGTTGAACGATCCGACCCGCGACTGCTGGAGGTTGGCCGCCGTCGGCGTCGTCGCGAACCCTTGCGAGTGGTTCCAGGTGACCTGCGCGCGCAGGTTGCCGATGTCGGCCCCCACCGTCGAGGACAGGCGGAACCGCGAGGTGTCCAGGGCCAGGGTGTTGACCAGGGCGGCGGTGGGGTTCGATTGCTCGTCGAAGTTGAGGATGTAGCTGCCGCTGACATCGACATAGATTCCGCCGAAGCCGGTCTCGCTGTTGTAGCGGGCATAGAAATCGAGGCCCGAGGTCTTGATCCGCGCCAGATTCTGGGTGCGGGAATCCAGCACGCCGTAAACGGCGGACCACCCGCCGAGCAGGTTGATCGCATCAAGGGTGGCCTGGGTATTCGACGCTCCCTGCGCCGCCAGCTGGTTGAAGAAGGCCTCCATCGCCGCGTCGCCTGCCGTGTAAAGCACGTTCTTGTCGGCGAAGTCGCGGTAATAGACCGTCGGGTTATAGATCGGCGGGAAGCCGATCACGCCCCGATAGTCGATGTTGTAATAGGTCAGGCCGGCCGCGAAGCCGTCCAGCGCCGGCGGCTTGATGTCGAACCCCAGCGACCAGGTCGTCGCCTTCTGCGGGGAAAGCGGCGAGATGGTGCCACCCACGGCGAGGAACACCGGCCGGCTGCCGTTGCTGGGCGCCGGACGACTCGGGTCGGCATAGTTGCGCACCGAAAGCGGGAGGACGTTGAAGGTCGGCGCGCCGCTCAGGGCGATGTCGGAAATGCCCGGCGCCTGGAACGACTTGCCCCAGTTGCCGCGCACCGTGACCCATTCGACCGGCTGGAAGTTCACGCCAATCTTGGGATTGAAGGTGTTGCCGAAGTCGCTGTAGTCGTCATACCGGCCCGCCGCGGTGATGCTCAGGCTGTGGAACGGCCCGGCGCCATCGCCCAGGATCGGAATGTTGATCTCCCCGAAGACCGACTTGACCGAGCGGGTCGCGGTCCGATCGGCCAGGACGGCGAGCTGCGCGGCGGTGAGGTTCCGGGAATTGTTGCCGGAATACTTCTCCCAATAGTATTCGAAGCCCACGGCCATGCGCACCGGGCCGGCGGGAAGATCGAAGAGCGGTCCGTCGGCGACGATCCGCCCGTTCATCATCTGGTGCTTGGCGCGGCCGTATTGATACTGATCCAGCGCCTGGCCGGCGGCCGATGAAAGGACCGTGGCATTGCCCGGCGCCGTCAGGTTGAACGGATCGAAGGTGCCGTTGGCGATGGCCGCCGCGAGCGGCACGACATTGAGCAGCTGGCCGATGAACTCGGACTTGCCCACGCCATAGTTCATCAGCGCGTTGACCTGCCAGCCCCCGCCGACGTCGACCTTCACCGTCGGCGTGATGCCATAGGCTTCCATGTCGGTCTGCTGCAGCGTGGAATTGCCGACCGCCGGCGACAGGTTGTAGAAATAGGTTCCCGTCGTCGGAGAGCCGGGCAGAGCCGCCAGGCGAGCCGCCGCGAAGGGGTTCGTCGCGCTGGAGATCGCCGAACCGCCGGCCACGAACAGGGAGCCGCCGTCCGACGTGTTCTTGCGGTTCACGTAATAGGCCGAGATGTCGAAGCTCGCAGGCCCGCCGGGTTCGATCACGATCCGGCCGAAGACCGAATGCTTGGTCTCGCGCGGATAGAAGGTCGCATCCTCGCTCGCGTCGCACCGCTGGCCGAGGGCGGAAGGCGTCAGGCCCGGAAGCGTATAGTAGACGCCGTTGGCGCGAATGCTGCCGGGCGTGCAATCGCTGCTCGAGCCGACGCCGTTGATCCAGTCGAGGTTCCGCGACCACTCGCGATCGCGGCCATAGAGGGCGTCGTGATAGCCATAGTCGTAGGTGACGTAGGCCGAGAACACGTCCCCGACCGTGCCCAGGGTCAGCCCGGCGTTGTACATCATGTATTCGTCGGCGAAACCGACGGTGCCCTTGACCTCGGCGCCGCTGAACTTCTTGCGCGTCACGAAGTTCATGACGCCGCCGATCGCGTCCGAGCCATAGGTCGCGGACCCGCCGTCGGTGACGATCTCCACGCGCTCGATCGCGCCGGCGGCGATCGCGTCGAGATCGGGCGAGGACTGGGTGATGCCCATGCCCGGCAAGCGGTGACCGTCCAGCAGCAGCAGGGTGGTGGAGCCGCTGGCCGAGCTGTTCCCAAGGTAGCGCAAGGACGGCCGATTGACCGAGAGCGAGAAGTTGGAGCTGCCGCGCACGCCGACATAGCTGAGGAAATTGCCCGCCTGCGGCACGCTGGCGATCAGGTCCGAGGTATTGATGGCCCCGACGCGGGCGATCTTTTCCTGATCGACCCCGATGGACTGCGAACCGCCGGGCGCAATGCCGCGGATCAGGGTGCCGGTGACGACGATCTCCGACGTGTCCGGCGCATTCCCGCCCTCTTCCGCGCTCTGCGCCCAAGCCGGCGCAATGGAACCTACCGCAATCGCGGTGGACAGCAGCAATCTAGCCGTAAAAGTCCTGTGCAACATACCTTCCTCCCCATTCGCCAACCAAGACGAAATATTCAATTCCCCAATTATTTATAATAATTACAATATCTTGGGATGATTTAGCGCAGACGACATGGAATTAAGCATCGTCCCGCAACCCCCGCCAAGATCAACTTTTCCCGTGGCCATACCTTGCGGCAAAGGACCGAGTGAGCGTTAAACTCACTAGTACCCATAGGCATATCCTCTGGGTATACTTGGTCCGCCGCAACGTGTCCTACCCGAATGCCGGCGTAGCCAAGGCGAACGCGCTTACTCCCGCCAGAACGGCGCGATGAAATGCTTTCATTATTCTATTTCCCTTCCCAATTCAGCCGCGCCCTTCCCAAGCCGCGGCACCCCTTTCCAATATTATAAGTATATATACATATTTCTATACTTACACACCCTCAGCCCTTCCGATGATGCATCGGATTGCGGCAGAGTGAGCTTATGCGCGAACGCGCCGACGCCAAACGCAAAGGTGCGGGATGAAGCGGGAAAAGGGCCCGCAATACGATTGCGTACCATTGCCCTTGCCATCAGGGACAATATTTCAGGAAGCCAAGCCGCGCCGATGATCCATCGGGAGCGTTTTGCGGCAATTCGGGTAACTTTGAACCCCGGACACGGGACGGCACAGCTAGAATCTGTCCTTTCGGACAAGGTGGTTATATCTTTTGCAAACGTGGCAGATCGAGCAGCGATCAGCCAGCTTCCGCTCAGCCTGAGCTTGTCGAAGCCTGTCCTGAGCTTCGCCGAAGGGGCCACGCGATGCCTATCCCGCTAGGTCCACAGGGACTTGGGGCAAGATTTGCCCGTGGCCTTCGACAAGCTCAGGCTGAGCGGCAGTGGGTGGAATGCGGGCCATCGCAAACCGTCACGTTTGCAATCGATACAATCGCCTCGGACAAACCCCGTC
>CAZFPW010000116.1:6820-8169 GCA_964520765.1 uncultured Novosphingobium sp. | reverse complement strand
GGAGGGCCAGCTTGTCGGTGCGGAGATCCATGTTCTCCTTGGCCTTGAACTTGTCTGCCAGCCATTCGACCAGCTTGGAGTCGAAGTCCTCGCCGCCCAGGAAGGTGTCGCCGTTGGTCGCCTTCACCTCGAACACGCCATCGCCGATCTCGAGGATCGAGACGTCGAAGGTGCCGCCGCCAAGGTCGTAGACCGCGATGGTCTTGCCGTCGTTCTTCTCCAGGCCATAGGCCAGCGCGGCCGCCGTCGGCTCATTGATGATGCGCAGCACTTCAAGGCCGGCGATCTGGCCGGCGTCCTTGGTCGCCTGGCGCTGCGCGTCGTTGAAGTAGGCGGGCACGGTGATGACGGCCTGCGTCACGGTCTCGCCGAGGTACGATTCGGCGGTTTCCTTCATCTTCTGGAGGATGAAGGCCGAAATCTGGCTGGGCGAATAGTCCTCGCCGCCGGCCTGGACCCAGGCGTCGCCGTTCTTGCCCTTGACGATCGTGTAGGGGACAAGCTCGGTGTCCTTCTTGGTCACCGGATCGTCGAAGCGGCGGCCGATGAGGCGCTTCACCGCGAAGATCGTGTTGTCGCCGTTGGTCACGGCCTGGCGCTTGGCCGGCTGACCGATCAGGCGCTCGCCGTCCTTGGTGAAGGCGACGATCGAAGGCGTCGTGCGCGCGCCTTCCGCGTTTTCGATGACCTTGGGCTTGCCGCCGTCCATGACGGAGACGCAGCTGTTGGTGGTGCCAAGGTCGATGCCGATGACTTTAGCCATTACTACCCCATTTCCTTAGGTTGACACCGCACAGGGCACCTCCCGGCAATCCGGCAAAGCACATCGGCGGCTCGTTGACGGGCGCGATATAGGGGTGGTTTTGCTTGTCGCAAGAGCGTCGGCGCATTAGCCGTGGGGCAAACAGCAAAGAGTTCTGCACACGATGAAGTATGCTTTCCTGTTTCCGCTTGCCGCCGCCCTGGCCCTCCCCCTTGCCGGCTGCGGAGAATCAGCCCAGGCGCCGAACCCCGCCGGCGAGCCGGCAGTGAGCGCGGGCCGCCTGATCCTGCCGGCGGTGTCGGGCAATCCGGGGGCGGCCTATTTCACGCTCAAGAACGATTCGGCCGAGCCCGCCTCGCTCGCGGGAGCGAGCATCCAGGGGAGCGCAAAGGCCGAACTGCATGAGACCGAGGGCGGCTCGATGCGGCACCTGACCAACATCACCCTGGGACCGGGCGCGACGGCCGCGTTCGAACCCGGCGGCAAGCACGTGATGGTGTTCGGCCTCTCCAAATCGCTCAAGGCGGGCGACACCACCCAACTCACGCTGTTCTTCTCGGGCGGCAAGACGGTGACCGGACCGCTG
>CAZFPW010000116.1:0-6720 GCA_964520765.1 uncultured Novosphingobium sp. | reverse complement strand
ACCCGCGGCCGCTGGTACTTGCCGCTGATGCGCCATCCCTTTTGCCGTTACGATTATGCCTTGAAGCCGGGATGGTCGCTTTCCCGCTACGGGCTAGAGCAGCAGGCCGAGATCGTCCGCCATGCCTTCCTGCTGCGGCAGGGCGCCTCGGTTCCGGGTGTGTCCGATGCTTCCGTCTATGAGGCGCTGGTCGTATTCACTCGATAAAGCCCGGCAACGCCGCATGACGCCGCCGGGCCTGATCCTCTAACCGCTAGATCAGCAATCGTAGTGACGATTACCGCGACGGTCACGGTGATAGCAACGACCGTCCTTGTCGATCAGCGAGCCGCCGATCGCGCCCGCCGCCGCGCCGATGGCCGCACCGGTCAGGGCGTTGCCGCCCGTCGCCGCGCCGATGGCGGCGCCGCCGACCGCGCCGAGAGCCGCACCCTCGCCGCCGTAATTGCGGGCACAACCCGAGAGCGCCAGTGCGCTGCCGAGCATCACGATCGGAATAAATTTCGTCAGCATCGCCAACTCCTTCGGTCTTGATGTCCAACCGAAAAACGCGGCGATCCTGTTCCTGTTCCGAACCGTTCGCCGCGCGGGCGGCTCGCTACGGAGGGAAAACTCAGTCCGGCTTCTTGGCCACGGCGACCATCGCGGGCCGCAAGAGGCGGTCCTTGATCATATAGCCGGCCTGCAGTTCCTGAACGATCGTGCCGGGCTCCGCCTCGGCCGAGGGAACCTCCAGCATCGCCTGGTGCTGATTGGGATCGAGCGGCAGCCCCTTGGCGGCGATCCGGCTGATGCCGTGCGCGCTGAACACCTTGTCGATCTCGCGGCTCGTCGCCTCGATCCCGGCGACCAGTCCCTTGATCTTCTCGTCCTCGCGCAGGTCGCCCGGAATCGCTTCCAAGGCGCGGGCCAGGTTGTCCGCCACCGAGAGGATGTCGCGCGCGAAGCCGGTCGCGGCATAGGCGCGGGTATCGGCAATGTCCTTCTCAAGGCGGCGGCGCACGTTCTGCGTTTCCGCCTTGGCATAGAGGACGTCCTGCTTGGCCGCCTCCAGCTCGTCGCGCAGCTTGGCGAGTTCGTTTTCGCCCTGATCGAGCATATCCTCGGGCACGCCCTTCAATTCTTCGGCCACTGCCGCGTCATCCTGCGGCTGCGTCTTGTCGTCGGTCATGTCGTGAATGGTTCCAGCTATCCGATAAGCTTGCCCAGGCTCTGGGCGGTGAAGTCCACCATGGGGACTAGGCGCGCATAATTCAACCGCGTCGGGCCGATAACCCCGACCACGCCGACCACCCGCCCCTCCCGGTCGCGATAGGGCGATGCGATCACCGAAGACCCGGAAAGCGCGAACAGCCGGTTCTCCGAACCGATGAAGATGCGCGTCGCCTCCGCCTCGCGCGCGGATTCGAGCAGTTCGGCAACCGACTGCTTGCTCTCCAGGTCGTCGAGCAGGGAGCGCACCCGCTCGATGTCGCCCAGCGCCACCTCGTCGAGCAGGTTCGCCTGGCCCCGCACGATCAGCACCGGATGGCGGGCGGCGTCCTCGCTCCACACCACCAGCCCGCGCTCGACCAGATCGCGGCTTGCCGCATCGAGCGCGGATCGGCCCGAGGAAATCTCGGCATGCAAGGCGCGCAATGCGTCGCCGAGCGTCCGGCCGGCGAGGCGCGCGGTGATGAAGTTGGAGGCTTGCTCCAGCGCATAGGCCGGCGTGCCCTCCGGCAGGTCGACGACCCGATTCTCGATTGCTCCGTCATCGCCGACGAGCACAGCCAGCGCCCGGCCCGGCGAAAGCGGCACCAGGCTCAGCTGCGCGATGCGCGGCTCCCGGCGCGGGACCATGACAAGGCCGGCACAGGCCGACAGGTCCGACAGCACCGCGCTCGTCGCCGCCAGCGCCACCTCGATCGGGCCCGGCGCGGCCAGGGACCGCTCGATCGCCTCGCGCTCCTGGGCGGAAGGTTCCGCCACCTGCATCATCCCGTCGACGAAGAGCCTCAGGCCCGCCTGGGTCGGCATCCGCCCCGCGCTGGTATGCGGCGCGGCAAGCAGGCCGAGCTGCTCCAGATCGGCCAGGACCGAGCGGATCGAGGCCGGCGAGAGGTTCAGTCCCCCCGCGCCCGCCAGAGTCTTCGACCCCACCGGCTGCCCGGAGGACAGGTAGCCTTCCACGACGAGACGGAAGATCTCGCGCGTCCGGGTGGTCAATTCGGAAAGCGGCGGAGTGGACATGGCGCTCATAACTTAAGCACTGCACTTGCAGCCTCAAGCCCGATGCGCCAGAGGCCGCGCAATTCAACAAAGGAAAACCCATGCGACCTTCCGGCCGTGCGCCCGACGAAATGCGCGCCCTCTCGTTCGAGACCAACTTTACCATCCATGCCGAAGGCTCCGTGCTGGTGTCGTTCGGCAATACCCGGGTGCTGGTCACGGCCTCGGTCGAGGAGAAGGTCCCGCCGTTCATGCGCGGCAAGGGCGAAGGCTGGGTCACGGCGGAATATTCCATGCTCCCCCGCGCCACGCACACCCGCGGTAGCCGTGAGGCGGCCAAGGGCAAGCAGTCCGGCCGCACGCAGGAAATCCAGCGCCTGATCGGCCGTTCCCTGCGTGCCGTCACCGACTTCAAGAAGCTCGGCGAACGGCAGGTGATCCTGGATTGCGACGTGATCCAGGCCGATGGCGGCACGCGCACCGCGGCGATCTCCGGCGCCTGGGTGGCGCTGCGGCTTGCGGTCGACAAGCTGATGGCCGCCGGGCTCGTCACCGAGGACCCGCTGATCCGCAAGGTCGCGGCGGTTTCCTGCGGGATTTGCGCGGGCGTGCCCGTACTCGACCTCGACTATATCGAGGACAGCTCGGCCGACGCCGACGCGAACTTCGTGCTGATCGAGGGCGGCCATATCGCTGAGGTCCAGGCTACCGCCGAAGGCGCCACCTACGACGAGGAAGGCCTGCTGCGCCTGCTGCGCCTGGCCCGGATCGGCTGCGATCGCATCTTCGCGGCCCAGGCCAAGGCTGTCGCGGGATGAGCAAGCTCGGCGGCCAATCCCTCGTCATCGCCACGCACAATGCGGGCAAGCTGAAGGAGATCGCCGCCCTGCTCGCGCCCCATGGGATCGAGTGCATCTCCGCCGGCGCGCTGGGGCTGCCCGAGCCTGCGGAAACCGGCACGACATTCGTCGAGAACGCCTTGATCAAGGCCCGCGCCGCGGCCGAGGCGGCGCAGCTTCCGGCCCTGGCGGATGATAGCGGCCTGTCGGTGACGGCACTCGGCGGCCGGCCCGGCGTCTATACCGCCGACTGGGCCGAGCGGCAGCCGTTCGAGGGCCCGCCGGGGCGCGACTGGTACATGGCGATGGGCAAGGTCGAGGGCCTCCTGGCCGAGCAAGGGCCGGATGCCGACCGCAGCGCCTGGTTCTCCTGCGTCCTGGCCATCGCTTGGCCGAACGGAGAAACGGCGGTCTACGAAGGCCGCGTCGATGGCGCGCTGACCTGGCCGCCGCGCGGAACGCTGGGCTTCGGCTACGATCCGGTCTTCGTGCCGCAAGGGCGGACCCAGACCTTTGCCGAGATCGATCCAGCGGAAAAGCACCGCATCAGCCACCGCGCCGATGCTTTCGCGAAGCTGGTCGCGGACCAGTTCGGCGGGTAAGGTCGCGCGATGGCCCGCGCGCTCTACATCCACTGGCCGTTCTGCCTGGCGAAGTGTCCCTATTGCGACTTCAACAGCCATGTCCGGGACCGGGTGGACCACCTCGCCTGGGAAAGCGCACTGCTTGCCGACATGCGGCGGGAGGCGGAACTGGCGGGCGGAGAGGCGCTGACGTCGATCTTCTTCGGCGGCGGCACGCCCTCGCTGATGCCGCCCGCGCTGGTCGCGCGGCTGCTGGCCGAAGCCCGGGAATTGTGGGGTTTCGCGCCTGAAATCGAGATCACGCTGGAGGCCAATCCCTCCTCGGTCGAAGCGGCCAATTTCGCCGCTCTGGCCAGCGCCGGGATCAACCGGGTCTCGCTCGGGCTCCAGGCGCTCGATGACGCGGCGCTGCGGTTTCTGGGGCGGTTGCACGATGCGGCGGAGGGGCTGGCCGCGCTCGATGTGGCGCAAAGGCATTTTAGCCGGGTCAGCTTCGACCTGATCTACGCCCGGCCTGATCATACTGAAAAGGCTTGGGAAACTGAGCTTTCCCGTGCCTTGTCCTTCGGCACGGGCCATCTTTCGCTCTACCAGCTCACGATCGAGCCGGGCACGCGCTTCGCCACGCTGGTGCGGGAGGGGAAGCTGATCCCGCTCGACGACGATGCGGCGGGGGACCTGTTCGTGCAGACGCGGGAGATGACGGCGCAGGCCGGGCTGGCGGCCTACGAGATCAGCAATCATGCGCGTTCCGGCGAGGAAAGCCGCCATAACCTGACCTATTGGCGGTATCAGGACTATTGCGGGATCGGGCCCGGGGCGCATGGGCGGCGCGGGGGGCTGGCGACGGTGCGGCATCGCAAGCCGGAAAACTGGCTTTCCGCCGTGGCTGCGCAGGGCGACGGGATCGCGGAAAGCCGCCTGTTGGGCCGTAGCGAGCAGGCGGCCGAAGCCATGCTGATGGGGTTGCGGCTTGGCGAAGGGGTCGATCTGGCGGCGCTGGCGGCGCGTTTCGGGGTCAGCCAGTATGTGCTCTGCGATCCGGCAAAGGCGACCTTCTATGCGAATCAGGGCCTGGTGCGGCGCCAGGGCGACCGCCTGGCCGTGACCGACGCCGGAATGCCCCTGCTGGACGCCCTCCTCGGCGAGCTGATCCCCGCCGAGCTTGTCAGCGGATGACACGGGGCGACATCCTCGAGGCTTGGCACGGCCACCTCACCCTGGGCCGGCGCCGCTCGCCCCACACGGTGCGCGCCTATGCCGCGACGGCGGCGCGGCTGCTGGACGCGCTGGGGGAGACGGACTGGCCCGCCCTCGCCCGGCTCGATGCGGCGGCGTTGCGGGGGCAACTCGCCCGGCGGCGGGGCGAGGGGATCGGCAATGCCTCGGCCGCAAGGGAGCTTTCGGCGCTGAAGGCCTTCCTCGCCTTCGCCCGGGAACAGGCGGGGCTGCCCGAGACCACCGCGCCGCGGATGCGCGGGCCGCGGGTCAAGAAGGGCATCCCCCGCCCGGTCACGCCGGACGAAGCGACCCTGCTGGCCGCGACGGTGGCCGAGGATGCGCAGGAGGACTGGATCGGCTCGCGCGACCGGGCGGTGCTGCTGCTGCTCTACGGCGCGGGGCTGCGCATCGCCGAGGCCCTGTCGCTGACGGGCGCGCACCTGCCGCTGGGCGAGACGATCACCGTCACCGGCAAGGGGGCCAAGCAGCGCGTCGTCCCTCTGCTCCCCATCGTGCGCGAGGCGGTGGCGGACTATCTCGCCAAGTGCCCTTGGGCCACCGGCCGCGACGCGCCGCTGTTCCGGGGGGCGAAGGGCGGGCCGCTCTCCCAAGGCATGGTCCAGAAGGCGATGGCCCGCGCCCGCGTGGCGCTCGGTCTGCCGGCCACGGCGACGCCGCACGCGCTGCGCCATAGCTTCGCCACCCACCTGCTCGGCGCGGGGGCGGACCTGCGCAGCCTGCAGGAGCTGCTGGGCCACGCCAGCCTGGGCTCGACCCAGATCTATACGAAGGTCGACGCCGCGACCCTGCTGGACGTCTACCGCAGCGCCCACCCGCGCGAGCAGGCCTGACGGGCGCTCAGCGGCGGACGGCGGTGAACGATCCGGTCCGCCCGGCCGCCCGCACGGAGCCGTTCATGCGGTCGCCGCTGGCCCGGCCGGAGAAGTTCATCGTCACGTTCATCAGCATGACCTTGGTGGCGAAGCTCCAGGCCACCTGATCGCCGGTGGCGGCCAGACTCGTCACCCGGTGCGAGCGCTTGCCGCCCGAGGCGACATCGACGCAGGTTCCGCCCGCCCCTTCGAACCGGCAGTCCAGCTGGAAGGTCCGCCCCGAAATCGCGCCCTCGACGCGCCAGGCCCCGGCCACCTCGGCGCTGGCCTGCGTGGCGAAAAGAAGTACGGGGATCGCGCCCAGGAATAGCCAGCTTCGCATGATCGCCCTCTCGAAATTACGATACACGGTGTATCGCAATCATCGGGCGTGTAAAGTCACCTTCGCGGCTTCCAGGTCGCCACCCGCCAGAGGTAGGCCCCGACGATCACCACGATCGTCACGCCCACGCCCCAGTTGAGCCAGTCCTGCGCCTCCTGGAAATAGCCCGAGAGGAAATGCCCGCCCTTGATGAGCGCCGCGTTCCACACCGCCGCCCCGGCGAAGGTGAAGACCAGGAACTTCCAGTGCTTCATGTGGGCGAGGCCGGCCGGCAGCGAGATCATCGTGCGCAGGAACGGCGAGAAGCGCAGCGCGAAGACGATCCATTGGCCATGGCGGCGGAAGAAGCGGGAGGCGGCCTCCACATCGTCCCACTCCATCGTCAGCCAGCGGCCCCAACGGTCGACCAGGGGTTGCAGGCGCTGGTAGCCCCATTTGTCGCCGGCCAGGAACCAGACGTAGTTGCCCAGGGTGGAACCGATCGTGCCGACCAGCAGCAGCGGCCAGAAATCCATCGCCCCGCGCGCCACGGCGACGCCGCCCAGGCCCATGATGACTTCGGAAGGAATCGGCGGAAAGACGTTCTCGACGAACATCAGGAAGGCGATGCCCCAATAGCCGCCGAGTTCGATCAGGTGCAGAATCCATTC
>CAZFPW010000115.1:2044-8193 GCA_964520765.1 uncultured Novosphingobium sp. | reverse complement strand
CTGCCGACAGCCTCAAGGCAAGCAAGGCCGAGCTGGCCGAGCGCCGCCAGCGCCTCGCCGGGATCGAGACCCGCCAGCGCCTCGCCGCGCGCCATGCCGCGGGCGCGGCCGACCGGGAGAGCGAGAACGCCTTGGCCCTGGCCGAGCAGGCCCGCGACCTCACCGGCCTGGTGGATGAGCTGGGCAAGTCCGCGGCACTGCGCGATCGCCTTGCCCAGTTGCCCGGCCCGGTCATGCGCCCGCCGCAGCCGGAGCGTGCTCAGCCCGCTGATGAGGCTGCTTTTGTTCCGCCTCCGGCGATTGGCTTGCCCCGCTATATCCTGCCGGTCGACGGGCGGCTGGTCGGCGGCTTCGGCGATCCCGGCTCGCGTGGGATTTCAATCGCGGCCCGCGCCGGCGCACAGATCGTCGCGCCGGGTGGGGGGCGGGTGGTCTTCGCCGGGCCTTATCGCGGCTACGGCAAAATCGTCATCATCGAGCATGCGGGCGGCTGGACCTCGCTTGTCACTAATCTCCATCAGCTCAATGCCCGTGTCGGCGAAGTGGTGATAGCCGGGGCTCCGCTCGGTGTTGCCGGCTCGGGACAGCCGGTCCTCAGCCTGGAGTTGCGTCATAACGGCGCTCCGGTCGATCCGCTGGAGCAGCTCCGCAATCTCTAAGTGGTCCTCGGATGCGCTAGGCGCTGTCTGCATTCAAGGATTCCCTTTTTCCTACAGTTCTGATTCAAGGTCGTCGAAGGAGACGAGCTTTGAGCAGACGAGTGCTGACCGATAGGCAATGGGAGCGGATTGAAAGACAGCTTCCCGGTCGTGTCGGTCTGCCGGGTCGGAGCGGAGTTGATAACCGGCTGTTCGTGGATGCGATCCTGTGGATGGCGGGCAACGCAGCGCATTGGCGCGATCTGCCGGAGGTGTTCGGCAAGTGGACTGCGGTGCATGCGCGGTTCCGGCGCTGGTCTCACAAAGGCGTGTGGGAGCGGCTTTTCCATGCCCTGGCTGACACGCCGGACTTTGAGTATGTGCTGATCGACAGCACGATCTCGAAGGTTCACGCCGATGCGACGGGCGCAAAAGGGGGGCTGAAGCTGCCGCGATCGGCCGCTCACGAGGCGGGCTGACCACCAAGTTGCATGCGGCCGTCGATGCGATCGGCCTGCCGATCCGTATCCACCCGACGCCGGGACAATATGGCGACCGCCCGCAGGCCGAGGCTCTCCTGGCCGGCTTGAAAGGCGTCGGCCACGTCATCGCCGATGCCGCTTATGACGCCGATCCGCTACGCGCCTTCATTGCCGATGCTCTCGGCGCAACCGCCCACATCAAGGCCAACCCCAGCCGCACCGCCAAGCCTCCCATCGACTGGAGGCTCTACAAGGAGCGCCATCAGGTCGAATGCTTCTTCAACAAACTCAAACGCTTCCGACGCATTGCCCTGCGCTGTGAGAAAACCATCACCGCCTTCATGGGCTTCGTTCACCTCGCCTGCGCCATGATATGGTTACGATGAATGCAGACAGCGCCTAGTGCGTCGCTATAATTTTATTCAGCGCGGATGAATAAGCTTCGGCACCGTCCGCCCTGGTACTGCGGAGAGTTAGCTGCGACCGCAAATACCCTAGCTGCGAGATTATTCTCCGTGGTTAAATCGAATGGTATGGGACGGGTTTGAGGGGCGCGGGTTCACCAAGTAGGGTCCTCCCCCCTGCCCCCCAGTTAGCCAAGGTGTCGGTGTTCAGAAGACTCATGCCGCATAGAATGCCCATTTACACCCATTAGACCATGCCCATTTCGATGCCCGAATAGACCCACTTCCGATCAGCCGGCGAGCACCCGGTTTTTCGTACCGATGACGGTGAAGGGAGCGGTCAGAGGTGTCTGAGCTAAGGATACATCCCGGGGGTTCGCCTACAAACGACAAAAGCACGATAGGAAGCGCAGCGCGTGCTGGCCTGGGCTAGATGCGCTGCAGTCGACCTTCGTCGTCAATGGCGGCAAGGCGGGCGGGCGAAGACTCACCCCAAGTCCAAAGAACGATATTGAGATCGTCTTTCCCTGTCCCCGGAGCAA
Source organism: uncultured Novosphingobium sp. (assembly GCA_964520765.1). Taxonomy (GTDB): domain Bacteria; phylum Pseudomonadota; class Alphaproteobacteria; order Sphingomonadales; family Sphingomonadaceae; genus Novosphingobium. The sequence goes on along the minus strand of CAZFPW010000115.1, from coordinate 6,127 downwards.
AGCTGCGGACGAGCAGACCGTTGAAGCCTTCCGCAATGAGATCGCAAGCGAACTGCTGGGTCGGGGCGATGCCATTTCGCTTCATCAAGTCACGCCAAGCAGGGTCGGCAAGGTCGCTCGCTGTGATGGACCGATCGGTAAAGGCGTCGGCGTCGCGGGAGTCGAAGATGTGCTCGATGTCAGCGTCGTAGGCAATGATCGTGGTTGGCTGCAGGCTGCCGGCTTGGTTCGCTTCGTGGATGGCGGCCTCGAGCGATGGCGATAGGTAGAGTGCTGGCGTGCCCCGGGGGTTGAACCGCCCGCCATAGAGTTCGGCGCCGCGACCCGAGAGCGGCTGGCGGGCGTAGACCGGGTTTAGGGCCCGATAGAGCTTCCCCTTGTAGTGCACGAGCGATCAGGCGTACACGCCGGCATCGACCGCATCGAGATATTCGAGTACCTCGGCCGCTCGTCCATCCTTCACCAGCTGCATCGCAGTCTGGCCGGAGAAGCCGGGAAGCGGCTGCGACCGGTACCAGGCGTAGGCCATAAGGGCTGAGCCGAACCGGGGATCGGCCTTGTTGATGATCTCGATCATCTCGCGCAGGCGGCGCTGCGTCTTGTCGGAGCCTACGCGCGCTTTGCGCTGTACAGCATCGCGCCCAAGGCCAGCCGACAGTGCGACTTCCTCGCTGGTGGTGCGGAACGCGCGGGCGATTTTCTGCGGAACGAACAGCCCTTGATCAGCATACTGGGCGAGGCCCATTGGTAACTCTCCATTCCTCAAGTTCTGACGCTATATAGCGTCAAAAGGAGTGGCATTCAATTGGGGCAGATGCGAGGGTAAACCAAAGCGCTAGGTTACCCCTAGCGTATCCTGTCGGGTGGCCGGGCCAGGGTGCGGGCCGGTGCCGCTTCCCCCTAGTGGTCAAACTCTAGAAAACTGGCGTTAAGCCGCGGCTGCCTATAGAACGGCCGCGAACACGAAAGGCCCTTGATGCGTACCAACCTCGCCTCCCTCACCCGCGCAGCGCTGCTGGTCGGCGCCGTGGCGCTGCTGCCGGTGACGACGGCGGGCCTCGCCGCGGTCGACAGCCGCGCCACCCCGCAGATCGGGCGGCTGCTGACGGTCTGGCAGCTCATCAAGGCCAACTATGTCGAGGCGGTCGACGACGAGAAGATCGAGAAGGGCGCGATCGAGGGCATGCTGGCCGCGCTCGATCCCCATTCGTCCTATCTCGAAGGGGCCGCGCTGCAGCGCCTCGATACGATGATCGACGGGTCCTATTCGGGCCTCGGCCTCTCGGTCGCGATGGACGACGGCGCGGTCAAGGTGGTCTCCCCGATGCGCGGCAGCCCGGCCGAGAAGGTCGGCGTCAAGGCGGGCGACTTCATCACCCACCTCGACGGCAAGCTGATCTACGGCAACGACCTCGACGACGCGGTGCGCCAGATGCGCGGCGAGGCCGGCACCTCCATCCGCCTGACGATCTTCCGCCCCGGCCGCGACGAGCCCTTCGACCTTACCGTCACCCGCGGGGTGATCGATCTCGAGCCTGTCACCTGGAAGCTCGAAGGCCAGCTTGGCGTCATCACCGTCAACGAATTCTCGCGCGATGTCGGCAACGACGTGAACGCCGCGATCCTCGACATGAAGCGCCAGAGCGCGGGCAAGCTCAGCGGCTTGGTGCTCGACCTGCGCTCCAACCCCGGAGGCTCGCTGGACGAGGCGGTGGCCTTGTCCGACCTGTTCCTGGAGAAGGGCGACATCGTCTCCCAGCGCGGCCGGATCGTCAGCGAGAACGAATACTACCGTGCCGAGACCGTGTTCCGCGGCGACGCGGCCAAGGGCCTGCCGATGGTCGTGCTGATCGACGCGGGCTCCGCCTCCGCCTCGGAGATCGTGGCGGGCGCGCTGCAGGATCAGCACCGCGCCCTGGTCATGGGCGAGCGCTCGTTCGGCAAGGGCTCGGTCCAGTCGATGATCCGGCTCGACCGGACCCACGCGATCAAGCTCACCACCGCGCGGTACTACACCCCGCGCGGCCGCTCGGTGCAGGAAGGCGGGATCGAGCCCGACATCCGCGTGCCGCAGATCTCCGACCCCGACGCCAAGAAGCGCGCCGAGATGTCCTATCGCGAGTCCGATCTGCGCCGCCACCTCGTCAACGAGGCCGGGCTGGACGACAAGAAGCTGGAGACCGACAAGCAGGAGGACCCCCGCTTCAAGATGACCGCCGACGAGCTGAAGGCGAAGAACATCACCGACTTCCAGCTTTACTACGCGCTCGAAACGCTGCGCCGCGCCTCCGCGCCCGCGCTGGCTTCCGCAGCGCGCGGCAAGTAGGCGATGGCCGGGAACAGCCTGCCCAAGGCCCGGCTGCTGACGCTCGCCGCGCCCGCCCTGCTTCTCGCCGGAGCCTACGTTTCGGAATACGGCTTCGGCCTCTTCCCGTGCGAGATGTGCTGGTGGCAGCGCTATGCCCATTTCGTCGCGCTGCCCTTCGCCGTCGCGGCCTTCGCCCTGCCGCACCGGCGCTGGCCGGTCGCGCTGGCGGCCCTGGCCGTGCTCGTTTCGGGGCTGATCGGCCTTTACCATGCCGGGGTCGAGTATCATTGGTGGGCCGGGCTGACCGCCTGCACCGCCAATCCGATTGCCGCCGGCGGCAATCCGCTCGACGCGATCATGAACGCGCCGCTGGTGCGCTGCGATACGGCGCCCTGGACCCTGCTGGGCGTCTCCCTGGCCGGCTTCAACTTCCTCCTTTCGACTGGCGCGGCTCTGGCCATCTTCGCCCTGCTCGGCAGGAGCCGCCGATGAAGTCCGCCCCCGGCAAATCCGCCTCCGCCGCCATGCTCCGCGTCGACCAAGCGGGCGAATACGGCGCGACGCGCATCTACGCGGGCCAGCTCGCCGTCATGGGCAATCGTGCGCCCCATTCGGCCGACGTCGCCGCGATGGCCGCGCAGGAAGCCGATCACCGCGCCCGCTTCGACGCGCTCATGGCCGCGCGCGGCGTCCGCCCGACCGCGCTGCAGCCGGTCTGGAAGGTCGCCGGCTTTGCGCTGGGCGCCGCGACCGCGCTGATCGGGCCGGAGGCCGCGATGGCCTGCACCGCCGCGGTGGAGGAGGAGATCGACCGCCACTACACCCGCCAGCTCGAGGAGCTGGACGGCACCGATCCCGAGCTTGAGCGCATGATCGAGGAATTCCGCGCCGACGAGCGCGAGCATCGCGAGACCGCGCTGGCCGCTGGAGCTGAACGGGCGCCCGCCTTCCCGCTGCTGTCGGGCGCGATCCGGCTCGGCTGCCGTGTGGCGATCCGGCTATCGGAACGCATCTGATTTCGCCGCTTGCGCCGGATCAAAACCTTGGCCTAGGCGCTTCAGCTATCATTCACTCGATCCGATCCCTATATCGGTCCGCACCCTAACCTAGCCAGGAGCCCCAAGCGTGCTGCGCCATCCGATCTCCACCGCCCTGCTGCCCCTGGCTTTCGCGCCGCTGGCCCTGTTCGCCGCTCCCGCCCTGGCCCAGGACGCGGGGGAGCGGGTCAACCAGCTCATCATCTATGGCGATGATCCCTGTCCGGCCTCGTCCGATGGAGAGATCACCGTCTGCGCTCGCAAGGCGGAGAGCGAGCGCTATCGCATCCCCGAGCCGCTGCGCGAGACCGGCGATCTCCAGAAGAACGAGGCCTGGAACAACAAGGTCCTCGCCTATGAGACGGTCGGCTCCGCCGGCACGCAAAGCTGCTCCCCGGTCGGCGCCGGCGGCTGGACCGGCTGCGCCAACAAGCTGATCGCCAATGCCTATGCCGAAAAGCGTGAGTCCAGCGACGTGCGCTTCAGCGAGCTGATCCAGGCCGAGCGCGAGAAGCGCCTCGCCACGATCGATGCTGAGGCCGCGGAAACCCAAAGCCGCGTCGAGCAAGCGGAGAAGGAATACGAAGCCCGCCGCCGTGCTACGGAAGGTGAAGAGGGCGCCGAGCCCGCATCGCCTCCCGCTTCCTTGCCGACAACTCGTCCTCCAGGATCGTGATCCGTTGCTGAAAGCGTAGGAGGGGGCCGCATTGGCCCCCTTTTTCGTATTGGATTCGCTAT
>CAZFPW010000115.1:0-1944 GCA_964520765.1 uncultured Novosphingobium sp. | reverse complement strand
GCCGAGTAGGGCGGGTCTGCACGGGTGACACATGAGGGTCATGGGGCATCATTGGGCAACTCCCTCTCAAGAAACATGGGTCGACCAATTCCAGAATAACCGAACAATCTGGTTCGTTTAACCGGCCTGCTTTTGTGGCGGGATCCTCAAGGGGAATAATGATGAAGAATACTCAGAAAATCTTGCTGGCAGGCAGCGCTGCCCTCGCGTTTGGTATGGTGGCGAACACCGCTGCTGCGCAGGTTGGCACCATTACGCCCGGCGCTACCGTGATTGGTGCTAATAACGGTACGAACACCTGCATCGACGGTACCCGCACCGGTGGCTACACCGTCGAACATGCTGAGGCCGATGGCGTGCACGGTGATTCTCAACCGCTGCCGGCCGGTCCCGATTACACCGACTCGACCGTCTGCACGAGCTATGACGCGAGCACTTCGTACAGCGTCTCTTCAGGTCCGAGCACCAGCCTCGGGTCGGTGCCTGGCACTTCGCACAACGATCTGATTGTCGTCAGCGAAAGTGGCACTGCATCCGCTGATGGTAGCGCTTCGCAGGAAATCACGTACCACACGGACGTAACCGATGCGTCCGCGCCGGTTCTCGTAGGCACGTCGGGCCCCGTTGTAGCTCCCTACGGCGACTTCACCACCACGGCCTATGAGTACACCAACACCACGGAAACGCTGCAGAACTCGCTTTATTCTGCGACGACGACCGTGAGCGGGACCGGGAATACCGGTACGGGCAGCCAGACCGAGAACCTCGTGACTGCCGGCGCCATCCGGTTTTCGCAGACCACCGGCACCTCGACGTTTGATCCGGACACGGGTGACGTGACCTACACGGCGACCGCCGGCAAGACCATGAATCTCGATGTTAACGGTCTGACCGTTACCGATACCGCGGGTGGCACTGTCGCCCTGACCTCGGGCGGTCTGGTTGTGGGTGATGGCATTGCCGCTTCGTCGGGCCAGGCCGCAATCGCCTCGGGCGTGCGGATCGACTCGACGACGCAGAAGATCACGGGTCTTGCCAATGGCACGATCGCGCAGAATTCGAGCGATGCGGTGACCGGCGGTCAGCTTTGGGCCGTTCAGGGCCAGCTCGACGGTCTGACCTCTGGTCTGACCGCGATCAACACCCGCGTTGATCTGCTCTCGCGCCGTGTCGATAAGGCCTATCAGGGTGTTGCCATGGGCTTCGCCTCGAACGCTGCTCCCCTTAACCTCGCCAACGGGGAAGGTGGTATCTCGGCGGGCGTCGGTTACTTCCAGGGTGAATGGGCTGGCGCCGTCAAGGCTCAGTACGTCACGGATGCCGGCGTGGGCCTGGGCGTTAACGTGGGCTTCTCCTCTGATGCCGTCGGCGGCGGCGTCGGCGCATCGATCAAGTTCTAAGTCTCGAACTTACGAACAGCCAACAAGGAACGGGCCGTGGTTTCACGGCCCGTTTTCTTTTGTGCGATGCGCAGGAAGAGAACGTAATCAGGGGTTCAGGCGCGGTACGTAATCATTTCCATGGTGGCGTCTCGCCGAGTGTTGGCAGCTTGCGGATCATCGGCTTAACCGGCAATGCTGCTCGTCACCTTCCTGGGGCTAAGGTGGGGCTGCCAATGGAAAGCAGACTGGAATCGGAAATGGCGCTCATGAAGGTAATCGCATCGACCGCACTCAAATTTGCCGCGCTGGTTGGTATCCTCGTCCCCGCGGTTGCCCATGCCGGCTATGTCAACGATCGGCGTGGCTGGCTTGGATTAACCCCCGAAGCGCGCGCCGGGTACGTCCAGGGGCTTAGTGATACCCTGAACTATATCTTCAGCGACGATACGTTGCCCAATGCGTTGGCAAAGAAGGGACGCCATAAGTGCCTGGCCGAGCAGAGAACGACTTCGGCGATCCTGGCCGACCGGATTACCACCGCCTACAAGGAAGAGCGCTTTTC
>CAZFPW010000114.1:0-8294 GCA_964520765.1 uncultured Novosphingobium sp. | reverse complement strand
AGCTGGATATAGGGGCCGAAGCGGCCGACCTTGCGGGTGATGATCTCGCCGGTCTCGGGATGCTGGCCGATCTCGCCATCCTCACCTTCCTCGCCATTGCCGCCGGGCTGGGCGAACTTGCGGGTGAACTTGCACTCCGGATAGTTCGAGCAGGCGATGAAGGCCCCGAACCGCCCTCCGCGCAGCGAGAGCCGCCCGGCGCCGCATTTCGGGCAGAGGCGCGGATCGGTGCCGTCCTCGCGCGGCGGGAACAGGTAGTCGGACAGGAACTCGTCGAGCGCTTCGGTGACTTCGCTCGGCTTGCGCTCCATGACCTCGTCGGACTTGGGCTTGAAGTCCTTCCAGAAGGCTTCGAGCACGTCCTTCCACTCGGCGCGGCCGCCGGACACGTCGTCCAGTTCCTCCTCCATCCCGGCGGTGAACTCATAAGCCACGTAGCGGGGGAAGAACCGTTCGAGAAACGCCGTGAGGAGTCTCCCCGATTCCTCTGCGAAGAAACGGTTTTTCTCGGTACGGACATAGTTGCGGTCCTTCAGCACCTGAAGCGTCGCCGCATAGGTGGAAGGGCGGCCGATGCCGAGTTCCTCCAGGCGCTTGACCAGGCTCGCCTCCGAATAGCGGGGCGGCGGCTGGGTGAAGTGCTGGGTGGCGTCGACGCCCTTCTTGGCCGGGGTATCGCCGCTCGCCATGATCGGCAGCAGGCCGCTCTCGTCCTCCTCGCCGTCCTTTGCCTGGTCCCGGCCCTCCTCATAGACCGCGAGGAAGCCGGGGAACTTCACGACCTGACCCGTGGCGCGCAGCTCGGTCTGGCCGGTCCCCTCGCGCAGGGTGACGGTGGTGCGCTCGATATTGGCCGAGGCCATCTGGCTGGCGATCGCCCGCTTCCAGATCAGCTCGTAGAGCCGCGCGGCGTCGTCGCTGCCGTAGCGGTCCTTGGCGAAATCCACGGGGCGGATCGCCTCGTGGGCCTCCTGGGCGTTCTTGGCCTTGGTCTCGTAGTGGCGCGGCTTTTCGGGCAGGTAATGGCCGTTGTAGCGGTCGCTGATCGCCTTGCGGGCGTCGGAGATGGCCGAAGGGTCCATCTGCACGCCGTCGGTCCGCATATAGGTGATCGCGCCGGCCTCGTAGAGGTTCTGCGCCACGCGCATCGTGTGGCTGGCCGAGAAGCCGAGCTTGCGCGCCGCCTCCTGCTGGAGCGTCGAGGTGGTGAACGGCGGATAGGGGTTGCGGCGGGTCGGCCTGGTCTCGACCTCCTCGACGCGGAAGGTGGCGCCCTCGACCGCGGCCTTGGCGCGCATGGCCACGCCTTCCTCGCCGAGGCTCAGCCGGTCGAGCTTCTGCCCTTCGAAGCGGACCAGCCGCGCGGCGAACTCCGTCCCGCCCTGCTCCAGCCGGGCGACGACCGACCAGTATTCCTGTGGGCGGAACGCCTCGATCTCGCGGTCGCGCTCGACGATCAGGCGCAGGGCGACCGACTGGACGCGCCCCGCGCTCTTGGCGCCGGGCAGCTTGCGCCACAGCACGGGCGAGAGGGTGAAGCCGAACAGGTAATCCAGCGCGCGGCGGGCGAGGTAGGCGTCGATCAGGTCCTGGTCCAGCTCGCGCGGGTGCCGCATCGCCTCGGTCACGGTGGCCTTGGTGATGGCGTTGAAGGTGACGCGCTCGACCTCCTTGGGCAGGGCCTTGCGCCTGGCCAGCAGCTCGCGCACGTGCCACGAGATCGCCTCCCCCTCGCGGTCGGGGTCGGTGGCGAGGATCAGGCGGTCCGCCCCCTTGGCCGCGTCGGCGATGGCCTTAACCTGCTTCTGCTTGTCGCCGTACAACTCCCAGTCCATCGCGAAGCCCTCGTCGGGGCGGACCGAGCCGTCCTTGGGCGGCAGATCGCGGACGTGGCCGTAGGACGCGAGGACCTTGTAGTCCTTGCCCAGGTACTTTTCGATGGTCTTGGCCTTGGCCGGGGATTCGACGATGACGAGTTGCATGGCGGTGTATCGGGACCTTACGCGTATATGTGTGCGTACGAGGGTGGCGGGATAGCCGGGCTGCCGTCAAGCATGTCGGATCACCCCGGCCCGCCGCCCAGCGAAACCCGCCCGCCGGCATGGCGGACCAGCCGGCCGCCCAGTTCCATTTCCAGCAGCGCGAGCTGCACCGCGGCGGGGCTTTCCCCGCTCTGGCGGATCAACTCGTCGACGGCGACGGGCGCCGTGGTGAGGAGCGCGGCAAGCTCGGCCGGCTCCTTCGCCGGCTCGGCCGGGTCGAACGCGCTGCCGGGGGCCGGTTCGCGGAAGGTCGACCGGGGCTGACCGGCGAAGTCCGATAGCAGCTCGATCACGTCCTCCGGGCTCTGGACCAGCACGGCGCCGTCGCGGATCAGCTGGTTGCAGCCGCGCGAGCGGGCATCGAGCGGCGAGCCGGGGATCGCCATGACCTCGCGCCCCGCCTCGCCCGCCAGCCGCGCGGTGATCAGCGAGCCGGACTTGGGCGCGGCCTCCACCACCAGGGTCCCGGCGGCGAGCCCGGCGATGATCCGGTTGCGCGAGGGGAAGTGCCGGGCGAGCGGCTCGGTCCCCGGCGGCTGCTCGGCCAGGAGGACGCCCTGTTCCGCGATCTCCTCCTGCAAGGCGGCGTGCTCGGGCGGATAGGCGACGTCGATCCCGCTGGCGATCACCCCGACCGTCGCCCCGCCGGCGGAAAGCGCGCCGCGATGGGCCGCCCCGTCGATCCCCCGCGCCAGGCCGGAAACGACCGCGAGGCCCGCATCGGCCAGCGCCGCCGCGAAATCACGGGCGAGCTTCACCGCCCCGGCCGAGGCATTGCGCGCGCCGACGATGGCCACGGCGGGCCGGGCCAGCAGGGCCGCGTCGCCGCGCAGGGTCAGGATCGGCGGCGCGCCTTCGAGCTGGGCCAGCAGCGCCGGATAGTCGGGCGAATCATGGAACAGATAGCGCGCGCCGGCCCGCTTGGCCGCCTGCACCTCGTCCGCGATGCGTCCCTCCGGCGCGGGGCGATAGGGCGTCCGCCCGCGCGCCGCGAGATCGGGCAGTGCCGCCAGCGCCGTTGCCGCATCGCCGAACCGGCGCAGCAACTGGCGGTAGGTGACCGGGCCGACGTTCGGGGAACGCAGCAGCCGGATGCGGGCGAAGGCTTCTTCCTGGCCGATGCTCACGGCTTCGCGCCGCCGACGCGAGGCTCCGTCCCCGCCCGCAGCCGGGCGATGTTGGCGCGGTGGAGCCAGAGCACGAGGAGCGCCAGCAAGGCCAGCACCGACACGAACGCCCCATGCCCCGTCGCAGCGGCGGCGATCGGCGCGGCGACGGCCGCGCTCATGCCGGACAGCGAGGAAATCCGCGTGACCGCCAGCATGCCCAGCCAGACCGCCGCATAGGCCAGCCCGATCGGCCAGGCGAGCCCGAGCGCGACGCCCATCAGCGTCGCCACGCCCTTGCCCCCCCGGAACCGCAGCCAGACCGGGAAGCAGTGCCCCAGGATCGCGCCGGCCGCAGCCAGGCTCACCGCCTCGGGAAACAGCCACCAGGCGATCAGCACGGAGGCCAGCCCCTTGCCGAGGTCGAGCAGGAGCGTCGCGGCGGCGAGGCCCTTGCGCCCGGTGCGCAGCACGTTGGTCGCGCCGATGTTGCCCGAGCCGATCGAGCGCAGGTCGCCCGCCCCGAACAGCCGCGTCAGGATCAGCCCGAACGGGATCGAGCCCAGCGCGTAGCCGAAGGCCAGAGCGGCTATCCACATCATCCCAATCCCCTATTCCTCGGCCCCGAGCTTGTCGAAGCCCCGCCTTCCTCTCTATGGCTTGCGCAGCAGAGGGCAAGCGCAGGCGGACGGATCGAACTCGAATGGTGCAATCGGATGCTCCCATCCTCCTGTTCGATTCCGGCGTCGGCGGCCTCACCGTCCTGGCTGAGGTGCGCCGGCTCCTGCCCGACGCCCCGGTGATCTACGCGGCAGACAACGCCGGCCTGCCCTATGGCGGCAAGACCGAGGCCCAGATCGCCGCCCGCGTCTCCGGCCTGCTCGGACGGATGACCGAGCGCTACCGCCCGCGCCTGGTCTGCATCGCCTGCAACACGGCCTCGACCATCGCGCTCGGCATGGTGCGCGAGGTGTTGCACGTGCCGATCGTCGGGACGGTCCCCGCGATCAAGCCCGCCGCCGCGCTGACCGGCACCGGGGTCATCGGCCTGCTCGGCACCGAGGCGACGATCCGCCAGGGCTATGTCGACCGCCTGGAAGCCGAGTTCGCGGACGGCAAGCGCCTGCTCCGCTACGGCGCGCCGGAACTCGTCGCCGCGGCCGAGGCCAAGCTGCGCGGCGAAGCGGTCGATCCCATGGTCTTCGCCCGCGCCGCCGCGGGCCTGCGCGACCAGGCCGGCGGCGAGCGGATCGACACGGCGGTCCTTGCCTGCACCCATTTCCCGCTGGTCGAGAACGAGCTGGCCGAGGCTTTCGGGCCGGAGGTCCGCTTCGTCCACGGCGCCGGGGGCATCGCCCGCCGCATCGCCGATCTCACGGCGGGCCAGCCCTTTTCCCGCGCGGCGCCCGACATGGCGCTGTTCACCCGCGCCGGGCCGGACGTCGCCGCGCTCGGCCCGGCGCTGCGTCTATACGGACTAAACCGGATGGAGATTTTGTAACTACCCTGCGACGAGATGTTTCTGGCAAATGCGCGGCTATTCGCGTAAGGGCCTCGCGAAATGGCCGAAAACAGGCCCAAAAAGACAATACCCACAGGCTGACACTGCAGGACGACGGCCCCCGTGAACTACGACAAGATTTTCGACCAGGCGATCGAGCGGCTTCATTCCGAAGGCCGCTACCGCGTCTTCATCGACATCCTGCGCAACAAGGGCATGTTCCCCAACGCGCGCTGCTTCGCGGGGCACAACGGGCCCAAGCCGATCACCGTCTGGTGCTCGAACGACTACCTGTCGATGGGCCAGCACCCCAAGGTCATCGCCGCGATGGAAGAGGCGCTGCACAATGTCGGCGCCGGATCGGGCGGCACCCGCAACATCGGCGGCAACACGCACTATCATGTCGATCTGGAGCATGAGCTGGCCGACCTTCACGGCAAGGAAGGCGCCCTGCTCTTCACCTCGGGCTATGTCTCGAACGACGCTACGCTTTCGACGCTGGCCAAGATCCTCCCGGGCTGCGTGATCTTCTCGGACGAGCTGAACCACGCCTCGATGATCGCCGGCATCCGCAATTCCGGCTGCGAGAAGCGGGTGTGGCGCCACAACGACGTGGCCCATCTCGAAGAGCTGCTGGCCGCCACCGATCCCAACGTGCCGAAGCTGATCGCCTTCGAAAGCGTCTATTCGATGGACGGCGACGTCGCCCCGATCCACGCGATCTGCGACCTGGCCGACAAGTACAACGCGCTCACCTACCTCGACGAGGTCCACGCCGTGGGCATGTACGGCAAGCGCGGCGGCGGCATCTCCGACCGTGACGAGGCGGCCGACCGCATCACGATCATCGAGGGCACGCTGGGCAAGGCCTTCGGCGTGATGGGCGGCTACATCGCGGCCGACAGCAAGATCATCGACGTGATCCGCTCCTACGCGCCGGGCTTCATCTTCACGACGAGCCTTTCGCCGGTGCTGGTCGCGGGCGTCCTTGCCGCGGTCCGCCACCTCAAGTCCAGCTCGGTCGAGCGCGAGGGCCAGCAGGCGGCCGCCGCCACGCTCAAGCAGATGTTCCGCGACGCCGGCCTGCCGGTGATGGATTCGGTCACCCACATCGTGCCCCTGATGGTCGGCGATCCGGTCAAGGCCAAGAAGATCAGCGACATCCTGCTCGCCGAATACGGCGTCTACGTCCAGCCAATCAACTTCCCGACCGTGCCGCGCGGCCTGGAGCGCCTGCGCTTCACCCCCGGCCCGTCGCACAGCGAAGAGATGATGCGCGAGCTGACCGAGGCGCTGGTCGAAATCTGGGAACGCCTGGAGATGAAGAAGGCTGCCTGACCGGGCCGCCGTTTTTCTCGGGAATCTCCCGGGCCTCCGTTGACTTGAAACAGCCCGCGTGATCCAGACCGGCCTCCAGGACAAGGAGAGGCTGGTGCCCAGAAACTTCGCGCGTTGGAAACTGTTGGCCAGCGCCATGCTCGGCCTGACCACGGCGACGGCGGCTCTGGGCGAGCTGCCCCTTCCCGGCTTTCCCGCATCGACTACTGCCCCCAAGGGCGCTCCCAACGTGCTGATCGTGATGACCGACGATGTCGGCTATGCCTCCAGCAGCACCTTCGGCGGCGCGATTCCGACGCCGACCTTCGACGGACTGGCCCGCGACGGGGTGCGCTTCGCCAATTTCCACACCACCGCGCTGTGCTCGCCGACCCGGGCCGCGCTGCTGACCGGCCGCAATCACCACGCGGTCGGCTTCGGCACCGTGGCCGACCTGGCGCGCGACGGCGACGGCTACAATTCCGTGATCCCCCAGGGTGCGGGCACGATCGCGCAGATCCTCGCCGCCGCGGGCTACGACACGGCGATGCTCGGCAAGCACCACAACACCCCGACCTGGCAGAGCGGCCCGCTCGGCCCGTTCGACCAGTGGCCGAGCGGCCTGGGCTTCCAGTATTTCTACGGCTTCAACGCTGGCCATACCGACCAGTTCTCGCCCTCGCTGATCGAGAACAACAGCTTCGTCGAGCCGCCGGCCCAGCCGGGCTACATCCTCGACCGCGATCTGGCCGACCGAGCCATCGGCTGGCTGCAAACCCAGCGAACCGAGCATCCCGGCAAGCCCTTCCTGATGTATTACGCGCCCGGCACGGCGCATACCCCGCTCCAGGCCCCGGCAGACTGGCTCGCCCGCTTCCGCGGCAAGTTCGACGCCGGCTGGGACGTCTACCGCGCGCAGACCTTCGAGCGGCAGAAGCGGCTCGGGCTTCTCGCGCCGGGGGCGAAGCTGCCGCCGCTGCCGCCGCAAGTGCCCGCCTGGACCAGCCTCAAGCCCGACGAGCAGCGGCTCTACGCCCGGCACATGGAAGCCTATGCCGCCGCCCTCGCCTATTGCGACGAGCAGATCGGCCGCATCATCGCGGACCTGCGCGCCAGCGGCCAGCTCGACAATACGCTGGTGATCTTCATCCAGGGCGACAACGGCGCGGAAGGCTCCGGCCTGTTCAACTATGCCGCGGTCGGCAACGGCGCCACCAGCCCCGCGGACGAGTTCAGGAACGCGCTGGGGGCGATCGACGAGATCGGCGGCCCAAAGAGCTATCCCGGGGTGCAGCTCGGCTGGGCGGCGGCGATGAACACCCCGTTCCCCTATAACAAGACGATCGCCTCGCGGCTGGGCGGGATCACCAACGGCATGGTCGTTTCCTGGCCCGCGCGGCTGCCCAAGGGACAGATCCGCAGCCAGTTCACCGACGCGACCGACATCCTGCCGACCGTGCTCGAAGCGGCGGGCATCCCGGCGCCCGGCGCGCTGCAGGGGGTTCCGCAGCTCCCGTTCGACGGGATCAGCTTTGCCTATGCCTTCGCGGACGCGAAAGCCCCAGCGCGGCGGCGGCAGAAGTATTTCGAGGTGTTCGGCCACGCCGGCTTCTACCAGAACGGCTGGTTCGCCGCCTCGCGGGTCAAGGACGGCTATCGGCCCGACATCGACGCACCCTGGGAACTCTACGACCTGACCAAGGACCCGAGCCAGACCACCGACGTCGCCGCGGCCCATCCCGAAAGGCTCGCCGCGATGCGCGCCGCCTTCCTGGGCGAGGCGGAGCGCAACCACGTCCTGCCGATCGCGCCCAATTCGCGGTTCTCGCGCGGCCGCCCGGAGCCGTTCGGCCATGCCGGGCGCTACGTCTTCCGCCCGACCGAGTTCCGCTATCCCGAGGGCAGCTTCCCCCAGATCAACGGCCGGTCGTGGTCGCTGGAAGCGAAGGTCAACCTGGCCACGAAGGGCGAGCAGGGGGTGATAGTCACCCAGGGCGGGCGATTCAGCGGCTGGGGCCTGGTGTTCCTGAAAGGCGTGCCGACCTTCCTCTACCGTCCCGACAACTGGGACCAGACCCTGTTCCGCCTCGCCGCGCCGGCCGCGCTGCCGCCCGGCGACCATGTCGTCGGCGTCGACTTCACCATCGACGGCCCCGGGATCAACCGCGGCGGCCGCTACGTGATGACCATCGACGGCCGGCAGGTCGCGGAAGGACGCACCGCGACGAGCGTGGGCTTCCGCTTCTCACCCGAGGACGCGACGATCGGCCGCGATACCGGCACCCCGCTGACCGACGACTACACCGTGCCCGGACGCTTCACGGGCCG
>CAZFPW010000113.1:0-8327 GCA_964520765.1 uncultured Novosphingobium sp. | reverse complement strand
CGCCGACGCCCTTGGAGCGGATCAGGCGGACGACCTGCTCGACCTTGTCGAACAGCGCGGCGGGCGCGTCGTCGAACAGCAGGTGGGCCTCGTCGAAGAAGAACACCAGCTTGGGCTTCTCGGGATCGCCGACCTCGGGCAGGGCCTCGAACAGCTCGGACAGCAGCCACAGCAGGAAGGTGGCGTAGAGCTTGGGGCTCTGCATCAGCTTGTCGGCGGCGAGCACGTTGATGATGCCCCGGCCCTCTTCGTCGGTGCGGATGAAGTCGTTGATCTCGAAGGCCGGCTCCCCGAAGAAGCGGTCCGCGCCCTGGCTCTCGAAGGCCAGCAATTGCCGCTGGATCGTGCCGACGCTGGCCTTGGAGACGTTGCCGTATTTCGTGGCGAGGGTGCTCGCCTGCTCGGCGCAGGCCATCAGCACGGATTGCAGGTCCTCCATGTCGAGCAGCAGCAGGCCGTTGTCGTCGGCATAGCGGAAGGCGATCTGCAGCACGCCTTCCTGCGTCTCGTTGAGGCCCATCAGGCGCGAGAGCAGCAGCGGCCCCATCTCCGAGATGGTGGTGCGGATCGGGTGGCCCTGCTCGCCGTAGAGGTCCCAGAACACGGCCGGATTGTCGCGATAGGCATAGTCGGTGATGCCGATCTCCCTGGCCCGCCCCTCCAGGATCGCAGCGTTCTTGAACTCGGGGCTGCCGGCCATGGAGATGCCGGCAAGGTCGCCCTTCACGTCGGCCAGGAACACCGGGACGCCGTGGGCGGAGAACTGCTCGGCCAGGGTCTGCAGCGTGACCGTCTTGCCCGTGCCGGTCGCCCCCGCGACCAGGCCGTGCCGGTTGGCCCGGCCGAGCTTCAGCACCTGCCGTTCGCCGTTGCCGCCAAGACCGATATAGATGTCTTCCATGGAACGCTCCGCATTGTCCTTCGCCGCCCGGTTGTAGCGAGCCTGTCGCCGCGCGCGAGGGGCTTTTTGCATCGCGGCCGTCCGCTGGCTAAAGCGCCGCCATGCCCGAGCCCTTCGTCCTCCTCGACGACGCCCGCCCCACCGGCGCCAGCGCCGCCCGGCTCTATCGGAGCCCGCGCGAGATCGTCGTCGCGCGGCGGGTGGAGGAGGTCGCCCCGGCCTTGGCGCGGATCGAGGAGCTGCGGGCCGAGGGGCGCGATCTTGCCGGCTACATCGCCTATGAGGCGGGGCTCGCGCTGGAGCCTAAGACGGCCCATCTGGCCAAGGTCGGCGCAGGCGGTCCGCTGGTGTGGTTCGGCGCGTTCGATGGTTGCGAGACGGCGCCGGGCGGTCGCCTACTGGCTGACCTCGCGCCGGGGCCCGGCCCCGCGTCGATCGGGCCGCTGGAGCCGCGGATTTCCGCCGGTTCCTATGCCGAATCCTTCGGAAAACTGCGGGATGCGATCCTGGCGGGGGACATCTACCAGGCCAACCTGACCCTCCCGCTGACCGGCCCCTGGCACGGCGATCCGCTGGCCCTCTACGCCGCCCTGTGTCCCGCCGCCCAAGCCGGCTACGGCGGCGTGATCTACGACGGATCGCACTGGCTGCTGAGCTTCTCGCCCGAGCTGTTCTTCGCCCTAAAGGGTTGTTCCGTCACGGTAAAACCGATGAAGGGGACCCGCCGCCGAGGCCGCGACCAGGCCGAGGACGCCGCCCTTCTCGCCGAGCTGCGCCAGTCCCCCAAGGACCGCGCCGAGAACCTGATGATCGTCGACCTGATGCGCAACGACCTCTCCCGCGTCGCCACCGCCGGCTCGGTCCGGGTGGAGCAAGCCTTTGAAATAGAAAGCTATCCCACGGTCCACCAGATGGTCTCCACCATCCGCGCCCGGCTGGAACCCGGCCTCGGCGCGGTCGATCTGCTCCGCGCCCTGTTCCCCTGCGGCTCGATCACCGGCGCCCCCAAGATCCGGGCCATGGAACTCATCGCCGCCGCCGAACCCAACCCCCGCGGCCCCTACTGCGGCGCGATCGGCCGCATCGATGCCTCTGGCGACAGCGCCTTCAATGTGGCAATCCGCACCCTTCGGCTCACCCCCGGCGAAAACGGCTCCGGCCGCGCCGTCCTGGGCGTGGGCTCCGCGATCGTCGCGGATTCCGACGCCATGTCCGAATGGCGCGAGTGCTTGGTTAAAGGGGGTTTCGTGCGGCAATCTGCGGTGAAGGAAGCGGCTGCCGCCTTCGACCTGATCGAGACCATGCGGTTCGATCCCGAGCACGGCATTCCCCTGCTCGAACTGCACCTCGAACGCATGAAGGCCAGCGCCGAAGAGCTTGGCTTCTCCTTCGACCGCCACGCCGTGCGCAACGCGATCCAGGCGCTGTGCTTCGAGGCGGACGGCGCGGCGACGCTGCGGCTCGTCGCGGCGCGCAGCGGGGCCTACAGCCTCGAGCTGTCGCCCCCTCCGCAGGAATTGCCCACGCCGGCAGTCTGCGCGGTGCTGAGCCTGCCGGTGGATGCCGGAGACTGGCGGCTGCGGCACAAGACCTCGGACCGCGGCTTCTACGAGGCCGGCCTGAAAGCCGCGCAAGGCGCGGGCGCGCAGGAAGCGCTATTCCTGCGCGACGATGAACTCCTGACCGAAGGCTGCTTCACCAACCTGTTCGTGGAACGCGGCGGCAAGCTGCTCACCCCGCCCGCCGCGCTCGGCCTGCTGCCGGGCGTCCTGCGCCGCTCACTGATCGAGGAAGGCCGCGCGGTCGAGGCCGAGCTGCGGCTCGACGATCTGGCGGAGGGCTTCCTGATCGGCAACGCCCGGCGCGGCCTGATGCCCGCGAGGCTGCTCTCATGACCGACACTTCGACCGCCCTGAACCGCATCGCCCCTTCGGGCACCACGGCGATGACCGACCGCGCCATCGCCCTGCGCGAAGCGGGCCGCGACATCATCTCGCTCTCGGTGGGCGAGCCCGATTTCGCCACGCCGCCGCATGTGGTCGCCGCCGCCAAGGCCGCGCTGGATGCGGGCGATACGAAATACACCGCCGTCGGCGGCACGGCGCGGCTGAAGCAGGCCGCCGCGCTGCACTTCGCCCGCGATCTCGGGATCGAGGCGCCGGCCAGCCAGGTCACGGTCAGCGCGGGCGGCAAGCAGGCGATCTTCCATGCCCTGCTGGCAACGCTCGATCCCGGCGACGAGGTGCTGATCCCCGCGCCGTGGTGGGTCTCCTATCCCGAGATCGTCCGCTTCGCCGGCGCGACCGTCGTGCCGATCGAAACGACCCCGGCGAGCGGCTATCGCATCACCGCCGATCAGCTTGCCGCCGCGATCACGCCGCGCACACGCTGGCTGCTGCTCAACAGCCCCGGCAACCCCACTGGTGCGACCTATCCGGCCGAGGAACTGCAGGCGCTGGGCGAAGTCCTCACCCGGCATCCTCGCGTCCTGGTGATGAGCGACGACATCTACGCCCCGCTGCGCTACGCGCCCGGCCGCCACGCTACGCTCGCGGTGGAGCGCCCCGATCTAGCCGACCGGGTGCTGACTGTCTCGGGCGTCTCCAAGAGCCACGCGATGACCGGCTTCCGCATCGGCGTCGCCACCGGCCCGCGCTGGCTGATCGCGGCGATGGAGAAGCTCCAGTCGCATTCCTCGGGCAATCCCTGCTCGATCAGCCAGGCCGCCGCCGTGGCCGCCTTCGAAGGCCCGCAGGACTTCCTGGCCGACTGGCGCGAGCGCTTTCGCGCGCGGCGCGATCATGTGGTGGGCGCGATCAATGCGATCCCCGGACTGTCGACCCCCGTGCCCGACGGCGCCTTCTACTGCATGGTCGATGCCGCGCCGCTGATGGGCCGGTTCGGTGACGACAATGCCCTGGCGCTGCACCTGCTGGAGAACGGCGTGGCGCTCGTCGCGGCGTCGGGCTTCGGCGGCAAGGACGGCTTCCGCATCAGCTTCGCGGCGGACGACGCACGGCTGGAGGAGGCGGTCCGCAGGATCGCCGCGGCGGTGGCATGACCACGCCCGCCATCCTCTTCGAAGACGGCGAAGCGCTGGTCATCGACAAGCCCGGCGGCCTCCCGCTCGACCGGCCGCGCGCCGGGGGCGAGAGCCTGAACGATCACCTCGACGCCCTGCGCCTCGGCTTCCAGCGCCATCCCATGCCGGTCCACCGGCTCGACCGCGATACGTCCGGCTGCCTGCTGCTCGCCCGCAACCCCAAGGCCCTGCGGCGCTTCGGGGAGATCTTCGAGCAACGGCGCGTGGAGAAGCGCTATCTCGGCATCTGCGCCGGCCACCTGACGATGGATCACGGCACGGTCGAGCTATCGCTCAAGAAGATCAGCTCGGCCGAGGAAGGCTGGCGGATGATCGCCGCCAAGCTCGGCAAGGAGGCGATAACCCACTGGACCAAGCTGGCCGAGGTCGGGGACATGACCCTGGTCGAGTTCCGCCCCGAGACCGGCCGCACCCACCAGATTCGCGTCCACGCCGCCTCCGGCCTCGGCGTGCCGCTGCTCGGCGATCCGATCTATGGCGGCGCCCATCCCGATGCGGCGCGCTATGCGGGGCGGGCGGCGCGGACCATGCTGCACTCCGCGGCGATTTCGCTGCCGCGCCTGGGCAAGAATCCGGTCGCGGCGCAGGCGCCCTTCCCCGCCGATTTCGCCGCGCTCGGCTTCAGCGATGGATGAAGCCATCGCTCGCGCGCAGGCTCTCGCCACCGAGAGCTTCATCGCCGCGAGCGGTCCGGGCGGGCAGAATGTCAACAAGGTCGCCACGGCCGTGCAGCTACGGCTCGACGTCTTCGCGCTGCGCCTGGCGCCGCCGGTGTTCCATCGCCTCAAGGCGCTCGCCGGCAGCAGGATGACCGCCAGGGGCGAACTGGTGCTCACCGCCCGCCGCTTCCGCACCCAGGAGCAGAACCGCGCCGACGCGCGGGAGCGCCTGGCCGAGCTGATCGCGGAAGCGCACAAGCTGCCCGAAAAGCGCGCCAAGAGCCGGCTCAACCGGGTAGGCAAGACTGCCCGGCTCGATGCCAAGAAGAAGCGCGGCGCGGTCAAGGCCGGGCGCGGCAAGATCAGCTTCGACTAGCGATCGCCCCCCGCACGGCGGCGCAAGACCCCAACGATCAGGCGACTTCCTCAAGCGCGCGGGCCGCCTTCGGCTTCACCTGCTTGCGCGGCTTGTCGCCGTGGTCGAGCGTGCCGAACAGCCAGTCGTAGAACAGCGTGATCGTCGCATAGTTGCCGCCGGTGAAGCGGGCGTGATGGTTGTGATGCATCTTCGACGCATAGTTCAGGTAGCGGAACGGGAAGCGGTCGCTCTCCCACAGGTTGTGGTTGTGGAGATTGATCTCGGAGAAGGCGACCCAGGTGATCACGATCGTCACCACGTGGAAATTGCCCATGAAGCGGGAAAGCACGAAGATCGTGGCGACATAGAGCCCCAGCCCGATCGCGACCTCCAGCGGGTGGATGTAGCTCGAATCCATCCGGCAGGGATTGTGCTGGCGGTGATGGACGGCATGCATCCACATCAGCGGCCCGTCGAACGGCCCGCCGGCATGGAACAGGAAGCGGTGGGTCAGGTAATAGAAGAAGTCGTAGACCATCAGGATCACGACCATGTCGATCAGCATCGACCACCAGGGCTGCGCTTCCAGCGTCAGGCAGAAGGGGATGATCCCGGCGAAGATCACGACCAGGAACAGGCCCGCCCACTTGCGGTTCCAGCGCTGGTTCTCCGCATAGGCGGGCTTTTCCATCTTCCGGGCGAAGGTCTCGCGGTTGAGCTTGCCCGCGGCGCGGATCGTCGGAACGATCGACACGATGTACTTGGCGATGAACGAGGTTCCGAAAATGGCGACCATCGCGATGAGCGACAGCTTCCACTGGTAGTTTTCCAGCAGCCACTGGGCGATCGGGTGGTGCATTCTCAAAGCTCTCCCATCTTTCAGCGCAGCCTATGCCAGAGAACGACGTTCTCGTCAAGTCATGATCGAGCCTGGCTCACAAGGCCTCGGGACGATCAAAGCGTGTCGAGCGGAAAGATGTCGTGCGCGATCTCGTCCGCGCGGGCGAAGTCGCGGCGCATTTCGGGGATCAGCTCATCGGCGATCGACTGCGCCGTCCATCCTTCGGGGTTGGCGACGGTGCGGATCGGACGCGGCTTGGAATAGATGCTGATCTCATCGTGGCGCACGCCGAAGATCTGGTTGCTGACCCGCGCCGCCGCATCGGACACCAGATAGACCGCGAGCGGCGCGATCTTGGCCGGGCTCATCGTCTTCAGCAGGTTGAAGCCGTCGTCCTCCTCGGTCATCTCTTCGGCCAGGTGCGACACCATCCGGGTATAGGCGATCGGCGCGATGCAGTTGGAGCGCACGCCGTAGCGCGCCATGTCGAGGGCCAGCGATTGCGAAAGGCCGACCACGCCCAGCTTGGCCGCCGAATAGTTCGCCTGGCCGTAATTGCCGACAAGGCCGGCGGCCGAGGTGAAGTGGACGAAGCTGCCGGACTTCTGCTCGCGAAAGTGCGGCGTCGCGGCGCGGGAGATGTTGTAGGCTCCGCCCAGGTGCACGTCGATCACCGCGTCCCATTCGCCGCGGGTCATATCGTGCCAGATCGCGTCGCGCAGGAATCCGGCGGCGTTGATCACCCCGTCGATGCGCTTGAAGTTCACCAGGCAGTCCTCGATCACCGAAAGCGCCCCGGCGGGCTGGGTGATGTCGGCATAGTTGGCGTAGGCGTAGCCGCCTTCGTTGTTGATCTCCGCCGTGACATCGCGGGCGCAGCGCGAATCCGCGCCGGAACCGTCCTGATCGACGCCAGGGTCGTTGACCACCACGCAGGCGCCTTCCCGCGCGCAGGCCAGGGCGATCGCCCGGCCGATGCCACGGCCCGCGCCCGTCACCGCAATGACCTTACCTTGCAGCATTCGTCGAAATCCTCTGCGCGCCTTATCGCGGCTTTTATTGTGAGGATCGTTAACGAGATGCTTCGGTAGATACGCTTTCCGGCAGGGCGGGCGGGAGCGGAGCCGAAGGCGTGACGACCGGCGGCGGGGGCTTGCGCGCCTCGATCATCTCCGCCGCCTCGTCGAGCGCCTTAGCCTCGCTGACGGTCACGTCGCCCGGCCCGGCGCGGTCGTCGTTACGACCGCAGGCGGCCAGCGCCAGAATCGCGCCCACGGCCAAGACCGGAGCGATCGGCCCAAGGATTGGCCCAAGGATTGGCAAGGCGCGGCCGCCCTTCACGATTACATCTTCTGTTCGGCGGCCTTGGTCGCGTCTTCGACGGCCTTGGCGGCATCGCCCGTGGCGGCGGGAGCCGCGGCGTCGGTCGCGATGGCGGTCTCGGGCAGCGGAGTCGCGCCTTCGTCGGCGGTGTTCACAGCTTCCTCGGCGGGCATCTCGACGTTGTCGGCCTGCGCGCCTTCGCTGGCCTTGTCGGACTTGCCGCAAGCGGACAGGGCGAGCGCCGCGGCGGCGGTGACGGCGAGAACGGCAATCTTCTTCATCGTGAACCTCTGTGTTGGCGGCCCGGTTCCTGGGGCGGCGCGGCGATGTGTAGCCAAGGGAAACCGCCAAGGCAAACCCGGTTCCCGAGAGGATCAGATCGCCGGTTGCAAGGATATAAAGATTTCTTTATATGATCCTGCATCATGCGGATCGACCCTCTCCTGCGCGCCCTGGCGGATAGCACGCGCCTGCGCATCATGCGCCTGCTCAGCGCGATGGAGCTGGCCGTGGGGGAACTCGCCCAGGTGCTCGGACAGAGCCAGCCGCGCGTGTCGCGCCACGTGCGCATCCTGTGCGACGCGGGGCTGGCCGAACGGCGCAAGGAAGGGAGCTGGGTGTTCCTGCGCAGCGCCGTGTCGGAACAGGGCGCCCCGCCGCTCGGCGCCGCCGCGGCGCGCCTGCTCAACCTTGCCGAGGCGGAGGACGCCGCCTTCGCCGCGCGTTGCGCCGAGGATCGCCGCCACCTCGCCGCGATCCGCGCCGCGCGCGAGGCGACCGCCGCCGCCTATTTCGCCCGCCATGCCGAGGAATGGGACACGATCCGCTCGCTCCACAGCCCGGACAAGCGGGTCGAGGACGCTCTGGCCGAGGCGCTGGGCGACCGCGCGCTGGGGGGCCTGCTCGACGTCGGCACCGGCACGGGACGCATCGCGGAGCTACTCGCCCCGCGCGCCACCCAAGTCACCGCCTTCGACAAGAGCCCAGAGATGCTGCGCGTCGCCCGCGCCCGGCTGCAGCATCTGCCGGCGGGCTCGGTCGATCTGGTCCAGGGCGATTTCACCGCCCTGCCCTTCGCCGACGCCATGTTCGACACGGTGACCTTCCACCAGGTGCTGCACTACGCGCAGGAGCCCGAGGCG
>CAZFPW010000112.1:0-8369 GCA_964520765.1 uncultured Novosphingobium sp. | reverse complement strand
CTGATCCGCCAGCCGCTCCCGGCGCGGGAGCGGACCTTCGAGAT
Source organism: uncultured Novosphingobium sp. (assembly GCA_964520765.1). Taxonomy (GTDB): domain Bacteria; phylum Pseudomonadota; class Alphaproteobacteria; order Sphingomonadales; family Sphingomonadaceae; genus Novosphingobium. The sequence goes on along the minus strand of CAZFPW010000112.1, from coordinate 8,325 downwards.
CGAGTTCCTCGATCCCGGCGTGGAGGCCTTCGCCTTCACCTTCGGATAGGCGAAGGATCAGCCCCGGCGGGCCCTCCTTCCTACTGGCCCAGCAGCCTGACCGGGCCGATCAGGCCGGACCGGCGCAGCGGGGCCGTGGCGGTGTAGGACGGCAGCGGGGTCCAGGTGATCTTCCGCGCGCCCGGTTGGGCATCCCCGATCAGGCGGTTGACCCACAGGTTGGCGACGCGGACCTGCACCGTGTTGCGGCCGGGCCGCGCCGCCGCGCCGATGTCCACGCGGTAGGGCGCGTGCCAGGCATGGCCGGCGACCTTGCCGTTGACCGTGACTTCCGCGACCTCGCGCGCCTCGCCCAGGTCGAGCCAGAGCGGCTGGCCGGGCTTCCAGCCCTTGGGCGCGGTGAAGCTGTTGGTGTAGGTTGCCGTGCCGGAGAAGTACTTGATCCCGGCCTCGGCATGCTCGTTCAGCGGGGCTAGGGTGGCGAAGGTCGCCGTGGCCGGCGCGCCGCGGCCCGGCTGGAAGGCGACCTGCCACGGGCCGTCGATCCGTCCGCGCTCGACCGGCGCGACCTGCTTGATCGCCAGGGCCGGCGCGGCGGCGGGCGTGCGGAACACGACGTGGACGGATTCGTCCGGCCCCAGCGTCAGCGGCACGATGGTCTCGCCGTTCTCGATGCGGTAGCTCACCGCCTCCGCCTTGCCGGTCTCGGCGCGCCAGAGCTGGGGGGCCTTGCCGGTCACGCGGAAATGCGCCTCGATCGTCTCGGTGCGGTCCTTCTGGTTGACCAGGAAGTAGCTGTCGCCATCAGCCAGCTTGCGGTGGAGGAAGGGGATCGCCGCGCCGTCCTGCGCGCTGGTGAAGCGGAAGTCCGGGGCGACGCCGACCCTGGCGAGGGCGGCCGCGATGTCGGTGGAGGCGATGACCCGGCCCTTGCCGGCCTGCGTCACGTCGCCGCCGCCCCACAGCTTGCCCGTCAGCGCGGCATATTCGGCGGCGTCGCCCGCCAGGCTGGGATCGCCCTCGGGCTTCATGCCCACGACCGTCGCGCCCTGCTCGACCAGCGAAGCCAGCTTGCGCAGGGTCGGCAGGGTCATCTTGCGCGACGAGCCGCCGAGGTAGAGCACGCGGTAGCGGGCGCCGCCGGTCGCGACCAGTTCCTCGCCCTCGACGCTCAGCGCCCCGGTCAGGGCGTCGGCGCTGACGAAGTCGTAGGCATGGGCCGTGGGCGCGTCGGCCACCGGCGTATCCCCGTAGAGCGCGGTCAGCGGCGCGTCCTCGCCGTAGAAATAGGCCACGTCGGCCACGTTGCGCCCCTGCTGGAGCATCAGCGAATTGCGCGAGATGTAGTCGACCCAGGGCTTGGCCATTTCGGCCCAGGTCTCATGCCGGTTGAAATACTGGCCGAAGATGAACAGCGAGAGGCCCGGCACCTTGTCGTCGACCGGCTGGTGGACCGAGGTGTGGATGACCGGGCGGTTGACCCCGTGGACGAACTCCAGGTCGATGATCCGCTTGAGATGGGACGGCGCGTGGTCCCAATAGGACATCGATGAGGTCAGCGATTCCGCCGCGACGAGGTTCTGGCCATAGATGTGGGCGACCGATGCCGCGCCCTTGATGTCGGCGAGGTAGGTCGGCCGCGGTCCCTGCTCGCGCGTGTGGGTCCACATGGCGGCCATCGGAACGTCGGTGAAGCGGCGCATCGACATGTCGTCGCCCAGCGACGGCCGGTGATCCTCCAGCGCCTCGCCATAGACCTTCAGGCCGTGCTCGTGGGCGACCCTGGCGACCGTGCCGTAGTGCTCGCTGGCCATCAGGTCGGCCAGGGTGCGGCGGTAGTCGTAGAGGAACTTGTCGCTCTGCGCCCGCGATCCGATGACCGTGCCGGTCAGCGCCGGCAGCCAGGGCGTGGGATCATAGCCGCGCAGCCGCTTGAATTGCGCGACCATGCGGGGTGTCCAGTTCGCCGCGCCGACCTCGATGGAGTCGGTCAGCAGGGCGCGCACGCCGCGCTGCCCGATCAGGTCCGCGCCGGCCGCATCCTTGTACATGCCGAGGTAGTGCTCGAGGTAGCGGCGCACCGCCGGACCGTCGAACTTGTCGACTTCCAGGCCGGTCGCCTCGGGCGATGCCGGGTGGTTCATCGTGCCGAGCAGCGAATAGCCCAGGCGCAGCACGCGCCAGCGCCCGGCGGGCGGCGTCCAGTCAAGCGTTCCGTCGGGCTTGAGGCGCGAGGTCAGGTCCACCACCTTGGCGGGATCGATGCCGGAGGCCTCGGGCAGGCCCTGGCTGAGGTCGTAATAGTCGGGCTCGATCGCGAAGCCGGCCTTCGCCTCATAGCGGTCGATCCGCTCCTCGCCCGACAGCCGCAGCTCGCCGACCGCGATCGACTTGCCCCCGCCGCGGGCCGGCGAAGCCCCTGCCGTCATGCCCATCGCCATGCCGAGGCCGGCGAGATCGATGCCCGGCGAGCCCTGGGAAAGGGCCGCGATCGGCGAGGGGGCGGTGCTGGTCTTGAACAGGACGCGGAACTGGCGCGCGGTGACGGGAGAGAAGCCGAGCGTCGTCGGCACCTGCGCCATGGCGATGTCCGCGACCGGACGCCAGACCTTGCCGTCGTCGCTGGCCTCCAGCGTCGGCGCGAGGTTCGAGCCGACGAACATGGCCGCCGCGCCGGGCAGGAAAATGGTCGCGCTGCGGATCGTCTGCGGGGCCGGGTATTCCAGCACGATGCTGGGCACGCCCTCCGCCGGGCGCGCGAGGTCGACCGTGGTGCCGAGGTCGGCGTCGACCAGCGCGGCGCCGTCCAGCACCTTGCCCTCGCCGCTGCGGATGACCGGCGCGGCCAGCGTCGCCGCGCGGGCGAGCGGATAGGCCAGCACCGCGACGTCCTCGTAATGGCGGGGCGGCTGCGGCCCCTTATCGCCCGACAGCATCGAGCCGATGCCGGAGGCCTTGTCGATCGACTGGAACGGCCCGGTGGCGGAGGGCGGCGCGGGCAGCTTGCCGGCGAAGCGCCTGCCGCCGGCAAGCTCGCTCTCGCTCCACACCAGCTTCTTCAGCCCGTCCTCGGGCTTGACCCAGGGGCCGCCGGTCTCCGACCAGCCCGGCGAGGCGGCGATGGCCAGCTCAAGGCCCAGCCGGTCGGCCTCCTGCGCGGTGAAGCGGAAGGCGTCCTTCCATTCCGGCGTCATGTAGACCAGCCGCTTGTCGACGACCTGCGGCGTGTTCAGGTTGGCGTCGAAGTTCTGCATCCCGCCGATGCCGACCCGCTTCATCCAGGCGAGGTCTTTGGCGATGCCGTCCTTGGTGATGTTGCCGTTCATCCAGTGCCACCACACGCGCGGCCGGGCGCTGTTGGGCGGATCGCGGAACTGCTCCTCGAGGGAGGGCGCGGGGGCGGGTGCGTTCGCCGGGGCTTGCTGGGCGAAGGCCGGCAAGGTGGCCAGCGCCGTCGCGCCGACCAGGGCCGCGCGCAGAGTCCTCACGATCATCCTGTTACTCCCTTTGCCTATTTTCTCGAATGTTCAGACGATGCCGGCGCCCAGGCCCACGGCCTTGCGTTCCTGCGCCTTGCGCTCGCGCCAGCGGCTGGCGCGGTAGGCGGCGAGCACGTCGATCGCGCCGCCGGCTTCCAGCCGCGCCTTGGCGAGGATCGGGGCGACGTCGACGTTGTAGGCGCGGCGCAGGGCCTGGAAGGCCATCATCGTGTCGTTGGCCTCTTGCGCTGCGTGCAGCGCCTCGCGGTCCACGATGAGCGCCTTGGCGAAGCTCGCCGTGATCGCCTCGGCCGAGGAGAGCATGGATTCGATCGGGTCGGTCACGTTGTGCGACTGGTCGATCATGTAGCTGGGCCTGAAATCACCGCGCGGGTTCTGCTCCGCCTCGACCAGCTCGTTGAACACCAGGAAGAGCTGGTGCGGGTTGATCGAGCCGGAATCGAGGTCGTCGTCGCCATATTTGCTGTCGTTGAAGTGGAACCCGCCGAGCTTGCCGAAGCGGTGCAGCCGGGCGACGATCTGCTCGATGTTCACGTTCGGCGCATGGTGGCCGAGGTCGACCAGGCACTTGGCCTTGGGCCCCAGCTCCTGCGCGGCGAGGATCGAGCTGCCCCAGTCGGAGATCACGGTGGAATAGAACGCCGGCTCGAACATCTTGTGCTCCAGCAGCATCCGCCAGTCGTCGGGCAGGGCGGCATAGACTTCCGCCGCCGCTTCCAGATAGCGGTCGAGGCTGCGGGCGAGGTCCTGCTGGCCGGGGAAATTGGTCCCGTCGCCGACCCAGACGGTCAGGTCCGTCGATCCGAGTTGCTTACCGATCTCGATGCATTCGATGTTGTGTTCCACCGCCTGGGCGCGGGTCGCGGCCACAGTGGAGGAGAGGGAGCCGGTGGCATAGGTCTGGGCCTGGCCCGGCTGGTCCTGGAAGGTGTTGGAGTTCACCGCGTCGAAGCCGAGGCCGAGGGCGGCCGCCTCCTCGCGCAGGGCGGCGTAGTCGCTCACCTTGTCCCAGGGGAAATGCGGCGAGACGCGCGGGGTGACGCGGCTCAACTGCTGGATGACGGCGCAGTCCTCCAGCTTCTCGTGCACGTTGGTCGGCTCGCCGGGGATCGGGAACTTGGCGAAGCGGGTGCCCCCGCGCCCCGCGCCCCAGGACGGCACGGCGACCGAGAAGCCCGCCACCCGGTCCTTGATGCCATCGATGGCGATGCCCTTGCGTTCGAGCTGGCGGCCGAGCGCGTGATAGTCCTCCTCCAGCGCGGCGATATCGCGGGCGTTGGCTTCGGCGATCAGTTCGGCGGAGAGCGGCAGATTCATTTCCTTGACCTCATCCATTCACCACTCCCGCTCAGCCTGAGCTTGTCGAAGGCCATGCGCCACCCAAGCCCCTGGATCGACCCGCAGCGCGTGGGCTTCGACAGGCTCAGCCCGAGCGGAGTTGGATGCATTCCCCTTCATCGCGTGAACGCCTGGGCGTTCCCCGCATCGACGTTTATCATGTTCCCGGTGGATTTTGCCGAGGCGTCGGAGGCGAGGAACCAGACGGCTTCGGCGATGTCCTCGGGCAGGACGTCGCGCTTCAGCATGGAGCGGTTGCGGTAGTGCTCCTCCAGCTCCGCGCCGGGATCGATGCCGTGGGCGCCCGCGCGCTCCTGCCGCCAGTCGCCGTCCCAGATCTTCGAGCCGCGGATCACCGCGTCGGGGTTCACGATATTGACCCGGATGCCTTCCGGCGCGCCTTCCAGGGCGAGGCAGCGGGCGAGGTGGTTCGCCGCCGCCTTGGCCGAGGCATAGGCCGAAGCGCCCGCCGCCGCGGCCAGCGCGTTCTTGGAGCCGATGAACACCACGCTGGCCCCGCCCTGGGCCTTCATCCGCTTGAGCAGCGGCCAGGCGGCACGGCTGGTCAGGAAGTAGCCCTCGGCCAGGACGGCGTAGTTGCGGTCCCACAGGTCCACCGTGGTCTCCTCGATCGGCGCGGAGGAGGCGATGCCGGCATTGGCGACCAGGATGTCCAGCCCGCCGAACTCGCGCGCGCAGGCGGCGAAGGCGGCCTGGACCTGGGCCTCGTCGGTCACGTCGCAGACCGCGGCGCGGACCACGTCCTTGCCGAAGCGCTGGGCGAAGCCGGCGCGCACTTCCTCGACGGCGTTCGCATCGCGGTCGGCCAGCATGACGCAGGCCCCGTCCGCCATCAGCCGCGCCGCGCTCGCCGCGCCGATCCCGCCGGCCCCGCCGGTGACGAGGGCGATCCGGCCGACCAGCGGCTTGGGCGCGGGCATCCGCTGGAGCTTGGCCTCTTCCAGCAGCCAGTATTCGATGTCGAAGGCCTCCTGCTCGTCGAGGCCGATATAGCCGCCGATGGCTTCGGCGCCGCGCATCACGTTGATCGCGTTGCCGTAGAACTCTCCGGCGAGGCGCGCGGTGGTCTTGTCGGTGGCGAAGGTGATCCGGCCCAGGCCCGGCACCAGCACGACCACCGGGTTGGGATCGCGCATGGCGGGCGAGTTGGGCCGCTTGCAGCGCTCGTAATAGGCCGCGTACAGCCCGCGGTAGGCTTCGAGCCGTTCGGCCAGATAGGCGTCGTCCTGAAGCCGCGCGGGATCGAGCGTCAGCGGCGCGATCTTGGTGCGCAGGAAGTGGTCGGGGCAGGACGTGCCGATGGCGGCCAGCCGCTCGAAGTCGGCCGAGTTCACGAATTCCAGCGTCTCGGCATCGTCGGAGAAGTGGCCGAGCTTGCGGCGTGCGCCCGTCATCAGCCCGCGCAGGCGGGGCATGAGGTCCGATGCGATGGCGGCGCGGTCCGGAGAGAGAGGGAAGACCGCGCCGCCAAAGGCCGGTTCCCCGGCAAGCCGCGTATTGAGATAGGCCGCCGCGTCCGCGATCAGGCCGATGGTGTGCTCGTAACAGGCCTTGGCGCTGTCGGCCCAGCAGATGATCCCGTGGCCCGCCAGCATCACGCCTTCGAGGCCGGGGTTCGCCGCCACATAGTCGCGCAGCTGGACGCCCAGGGTGTAGCCCGGCCGCTTCCACGGCAGCCAGCCGATCCGCCCGCCCCAGATCTCCCGCGTTGCCGCCTCCCCGCCCGATGAGGCGGCCAGCGCGATGATCGCGTCGGGGTGGACGTGGTCGACGTGGGCGAAGGGCAGCAGCGAATGGAGCGGCGTGTCGATCGAGGCCGCCCGGCCGTTCAGGTTGAAGGTGCAGTGCGGCAGGTAGCCGACCATCTTGTCGTCGTCGTCCGGCCCGCCGTAGTGCCGCTCCAGCCCCAGCAGCTTCTCCTGGTAGAGCGTGGCGAACCCGTCGAGCTTCATCGAGCCGATGTCCCCGCCCGAGCCCTTGACCCACAGCACCTCCACCGCCTCGCCGCTCAGCGGATCGGTCTCGGTCAGCTTGGCCGAGGTGTTGCCCCCGCCGAAGTTGGTGACGGTCAGGTCCGAGCCGAGCAGGTTGGAGCGGTAGAGCAGCAGTTCGGCCGGCGTCATCGCTGAAGCCGCCGCATCGTCCCAGCGGCTGGCGGGGACGGCGAAGGGGATGGCCGGGCGGACGGCGGTTTGGATATTCATGCCGACCGTCTACCATTGCCCTTGCGGCTAAGCAATCGTATTCGATATAGAACGATCATTAGCAATCATGGGGCGGGAACGGATTTGGTCCAGGCGGAAGAAAGGGGGACGATCGTCGTCGTCGACGTCGGCAAGACGCTGACGAAGGTATCCCTATGGTCGCCTACTGGCTGCCGGATTTCGTGCGAAACCCGGGCCAATGCGTCCGTCCTCACGAATGATCACGCCGCGCTCGACCTTGCCGCCACCGGCGAATGGCTCGTCGATGCGCTCGCCGCCTGCGCGGATCATCCGGTCGAGGCGATCGTGCCCGTCGCCCACGGCGCGGCCGTCGCCGGCCTGCACCAGGACGGCGCGCCCGGCTTCGCCCCGCTCGATTACGAATGGCCGATTCCCGCCGAAATCCTGGCGGAATACCGCGCTCAGCGCGACCCCTTCGCCCTCACCGGATCGCCCGCCCTGCCGGCCGGGCTCAACCTCGGCGCGCAGCTCCACTACCTCGACGGGCGCGGCCTGCTCGATGGCGTGACCCTGCTGCCCCTGGCGCAATACTGGGCCTGGCTGCTCTCCGGCGCGGCGGTGAGCGAGGTGACGAGCCTGGGCTGCCACAGCGACCTCTGGGCGCCCGCCGCCGGGGACTTTTCCCCCCTCGCCAGGCGGCGCGGCTGGGCCGGAAAGTTCGCCCCGCTCGCCTCGGCCGGGGCGGCGGTCGGCACGCTCCGGCCCGAGCTGGCGGCGCGGACCGGCCTGTCGCCGGAGGTGCGGATTCACGCGGGTCTCCACGATTCCAACGCCGCCCTGCTCGCCGCGCGCGGCTTTCCCGAGATTGGCGGGAACGAGGCCACCGTGCTCTCCACCGGCACCTGGTTCGTCGCCATGCGCTCCCCGCGCGAGGCGGTCGATCCCGCGCTGCTGGCCGAGGATCGCGACTGCCTGATCAACGTCGACGCCTTCGGCGCCGCCGTGCCCTCCGCCCGCTTCATGGGCGGGCGCGAGCTGGAGCTGCTCGGCGCGCGGATCGACCACGCCGGGCTGGAGGGACTGGCCGGCGTGCTGGCGGCAGGGGCGATGGTCCTGCCCAGCCAGGTGCCCGGCTGCGGCCCGTTTCCGCGCTCCGGGGGGCGCTGGATCGACCTGCCCGGCGACCCCGCCGAGCAGGCCGCCGCAGCGGCGCTCTACGCCGCGCTGATGGCCGATGCCGCGCTCGATCTCATCGGCGCGCGGGAGCGCCTGCTGATCGAGGGGCGCTTCGCCCGCTCGGA
>CAZFPW010000111.1:0-8444 GCA_964520765.1 uncultured Novosphingobium sp. | reverse complement strand
ATAGGCGGACAGGTCCTGGCCTGGCCCTGCGGTGAAGCTGGTCGCGGCTTCCTGGCGCATCAACCGCTCGATCAGCGGCCGCAGCGCGGGATCGTCGATCGCCTGATGGACGAAGGTGTGCCCGCGCTCCAGCCCGAGATAGGCCAGCGCCGAATGCGCGCCGTTGAGCATCCGCAGCTTGGCCGTCTCATAGGGCGTGACATCGCTCACGAGCTGCGCGCCGATCGCTTCCCAGCGCGGGCGGGGGCCGGCGAAGCGGTCCTCGATCACCCATTGGCTGAAGGGTTCGGTGACGACTGCGCCCTCGTCCCGGATGCCGTCGAGCCGGCGCTGGACGGCGTCGAGATCGGCCGGCGTGGTCGCCGGAACGATGCGGTCGACCATCGTTGCGGGAAACATACAGTGCCGGGCGATCCATTCGCCCAGGGCCGGATCGTGCTGCGCGCAATAGTCCGCCACCAGCCGTGCGAGCTGCTGGCCGTTGGCGGTAAGATTGTCGCACGACAGCAGGGTCAGGCCGGGCAGCGCCGCGTCCCGGCGGCGGGCCAGCCCTTCGGCCAGAAAGGGGTAGATGCTGCCCGGTCCGGCAAGGCCATGGTCCAGGCTACCGTCGGCGGCGCGGCAATAGCCCTTTTCGGTCACCGTCAGGCTGAGGATATGGCAGGCGGGCGCGGCGATGCGGTCGACGATCGATGCCGCATGGCGATCGGCGACCAGCACTTCGCGGATCGCGCCGATCAAGGTGGTGTGGGATCGCGCTTCGCCCTGCTCGGTGACGGTGTAGAGGCCGTCTTGCGGATTGAGCTGCGCCATCACCGCCGGCGAGCGCAGCGATACGCCGGCAATGGCCCAGTCGCGCTCGCCAGCGCTCATCGCCCGGTCGGTGTACCAGGCCTGATGCGCGCGATGGAACGCGCCGATGCCGAAATGGACGATGCCGGTCTTTTGCGCGTGGCGATCGTAGGCAAAGGTCGAGACGCCGATATTGCGCCTCAGCAGGCCGAGGGAATTGTCATTCAATCGGCTCACAGCTTGTAGGCCTGCTTGACCAGATTGTAGGTCAGATCGCGAGCCAGCTCGGCCGCCTCCCAATCCTCCAGGCGGTGCTCTGCGACCAGCTCGGCCAGGAAACCGCAGTCGATCCGCCGTGCCACGTCATGCCGCGCCGGGATCGAGAGGAAGGCGCGGGTATCGTCGTTGAAGCCGACGGTGTTGTAGAAGCCGGCGGTTTCCGTGGTCATCCGGCGGAAGCGACGCATGCCTTCCGGGCTGTCGTGGAACCACCAGGCAGGGCCCAGCTTGAGGCAGGGATAGTGCCCGGCGAGCGGCGCCAACTCGCGCGCATAGGTGCTCTCGTCCAGGGTGAAGAGGATGATCGAGAGGCCGGGCGAATTGCCGTAGCGGTCGAGCAGGGGCTTGAGTGCCTGGACATATTCGGTGCGCGTCGGGATGTCCGCCCCCTTGTCGCGTCCATACTGTGCGAAGACCTGGGCGTTGTGGTTGCGGAAAGATCCCGGGTGGATCTGCATGACCAGCCCGTCTTCCAGGCTCATTCCAGCCATCTCGGTAAGCATCTGCGCGCGGAATAGCTCGGCGTCCGACGCAGTGAAGTTCCCCGATACCATCTTCGCGAAGAGAGACTCGGCTTCGGGGAGGGAAAGGTCGGCGGTGCGCGGGGTGGGATGGCCGTGATCGGTCGAAGTCGCGCCCAGCGTGGCGAAGAACGCGCGGCGCTGGCGATGCGCGGCGAGGTATCCGCGCCAGGTGGTGCAATCCTCGCCGGTCAGCCGGGAGAACGCGTCGAGATTGGCGCGGAAGCCCTCGAACTCGGGATCGACCACCGGGTCGGGCCGGTAGGCGGTGATGACCTTGCCGCCCCAGCCGCTGTCCCGGATCGCCTGGTGATGCTCCAGGGGATCGAGCGGGCTTTCGGTCGTCGCGATCACCTCGATCCCGTAGCGCTCGAACAGCGCGCGGGGACGAAAGGCATCGGTCGCCAGGGCATCGGTAATCGTGTCGTAATAGTGATCGGCGGTCTCGCCCTCGAGCCGCACGTCGATGCCGAAGGCCTCGGCAAAGACCCAGTCGAGCCAGATGCGCGATGGGGTGCCACGGAACAGGTGATAGCGCTCGGCAAACAGCCGCCAGGCGGCGCGCGGATCGAAATCGGGGGTCCCGACGCCAAGCGCCTCCAGCGGGACAGCCTGCGAATAGAGCATGCGGAAGACGTAGTGATCGGGGACCAGTAACAGGTCCGCCGCATTGCCGAACGGCGCATTCCCCGCGAACCAGGCGGGATTGGTGTGCCCGTGCGGGCTGACGATCGGGAGCTTCGCAACGTCGGCATAGAGTGCGCGGGCGATGTCCCGCACCTTGGAGTCGGCGGGGAACAGGCGGTCGGGATGGAGATGGAGCGGGCGGGGCATGGTCAGCGGTAGCGGGCTCGCTTCGCCTCGGCCAGGCGGCGGGCTTCCTCGATCGCCTTTTCCTCGGTCGCGAACAGCAGGCTGTCGAGCACGGCGGCAAGATGCGCGCGCATCGCCGCCCGCGCGGCGTTCGGATCGCGGGCCTTGAGCGCGGTGAGCACGGCGGTGTGCTCCTCGACCACGGGCTTCACGTTGGCCGTGCGCGCCTTCTCGTGGAGCAGGGCCGCCTCGGGCGAGGTGTCGCGCAGGCTCCACAGCTTCTCGATGGCCTCATAGACGGCCGCGTTGCGGGTCGCCCTGGCGATGGCGAGATGGAAGGCGCGGTCCGCCTTGACCGTGCCTTTGGAATCCTGGTTCTCGTTGGCGATCTCGTCGACCAGCCGTTCGATCTCGGTCAAGTCCTCGTCCGTCACCTGGGTGGCGGCGAGGGCGGCGGCTTCGCCTTCGAACAGCAGGCGTGCCTCGGTCAGCTCGAAGGCCGAGACGTTGAAGCCCGCTATCTGCTGCTTGCCGGGCAGGGCGATGACGTGGGCGCCGGAACCGATCCGCACCTCGACCAGCCCCTGGACCTCCAGCGCGATCACGGCCTCGCGCACCGTCGGGCGGCTGACGGCATATTGCTGCGCCAGTTCGCGCTCCGCCGGCAGGCGGGTGCCGACCGGGAACCGCCCGGCCGCAAGCTCGGCGATCAGCTTGCGCGCCAGGTCCTGATACAGCCGGTCGTTGGTTTGCAGAGGGGTCATGTCCGGCTTGCCTTCCACTGGTCTGACCAATATGGGTCGATTGTCAGTTGCGACCGGCCGCGTCAAGCTAGGCCGGCAAAATCAGGGTAAACCATGAAGATCACCGCGGCGAAAGTCATCGTCACCTGTCCCGGCCGCAATTTCGTGACGCTTCGGATCGAAACCGATCAGGGCGTCCACGGAATCGGCGATGCGACGCTGAACGGGCGCGAGCTGTCGGTCGTCGCCTATTTGCAGGATCACGTCGTGCCGGCCATCGTCGGCATGGACCCGCGCCGGATCGAGGATATCTGGCAGTTCCTCTATCGCGGCGCCTACTGGCGGCGCGGTCCGGTGACGATGCGCGCGATCGCCGCGGTCGACGTCGCGCTGTGGGACATCAAGGCCAAGATGGCCGGCATGCCGCTCTACCAGCTTCTCGGCGGCCGGAGCCGCGATGCGGTGATGGTCTACGGCCACGCCAACGGTTCCGACATAGCCGAGACCGTCGACGCGGTCGGGCAATATATCGATCTCGGCTACAAGGCGATCCGCGCGCAGACCGGGGTGCCGGGGATCAAGGATGCCTATGGCGTCGGGCGCGGCAAGCTCTACTACGAGCCGGCCGATGCGGCGCTGCCCAGCGTGACCGGCTGGGATACGCGCAAGGCGCTGAACTATGTGCCCAAGCTGTTCGAGAAGCTGCGCGAGACCTACGGCTTCGACCCTCACCTGCTGCACGACGGGCACCACCGCTATACCCCGATGGAGGCGGCGAACCTGGGCAAGGCGCTGGAGCCCTATTCGCTGTTCTGGCTGGAGGACTGCACCCCGGCGGAGAATCAGGAGGCGTTCAGGCTGGTCCGCCAGCATACCACCACGCCGCTTGCCGTGGGCGAGGTGTTCAACACGATCTGGGACGCCAAGGACCTGATCCAGAACCAGCTCATCGACTATATCCGCTGCACCATCGTCGGGGCGGGCGGGGTCACGCACCTGCGCCGCATCGCCGACCTGGCCGCGCTCTACCAGATTCGCACCGGCTGCCACGGCGCGACCGACCTTTCGCCGGTGACGATGGGCACGGCGCTGCACTTCGATACCTGGGTGCCCAACTTCGGCATCCAGGAATACATGCGCCACACGGAAGAAACCGACGCGGTCTTCCCGCATGACTACCGTTTCGAGGACGGCCATCTGATCTGCGGCGAGACGCCGGGCCACGGCGTGGACATCGATGAGACGCTGGCCGCGAAATATCCCTACAAGCCCGCCTATCTTCCGGTCGCCCGGCTGGAAGACGGCACGATGTGGAACTGGTGACATGAAGAAGCTGATCTCGTTGGCCGCCGCCGCGGCACTGACCGTTCTTGCCGCGCTGCCCGCCCAGGCGGCGGTGACCGATTGCCCGCTGCGGGACTTGCCGTTTTCCGCGGATGGCCCGGTCATGGACCTGATGCTCAGCCCGGCGGCCAAGGCCGTGGTCGACCGGCTGGAACCGGGCTTGCTCGGCCGCATGCCGCCGATGATGGTCTCCACCCAGGCGCCGGCCTTTTCCGCGATCATGAGCCTGCGCAAGCTCGCTGGAATGGGCGCCATGACGCCGGAACGCGTCGCGGCGCTCGATACCGCGCTGCGCCGGGTGCCTGTGACGCCTGCGGACAAGCGCGCCCGCTGCGCGCGCTATGACGATGCGCCGGTAACGCTGGAAGTGCCGGATCGGCCGGTAAAGCTGCTGGTGTTCGAGAAGATGACCGGCTTCCGCGACGGCCCCTCGGTCGAGGCCGCGCGGGCCGCCCTGCTCGAACTGGCGGAGAGCGAGGGCTGGGCCGTGGTCGTCTCGGACAAGGGCGGGGCGATCACGCCCGCGCAGCTCCGCAAGTTCGACGCCGTGATCTGGAACAACATCAGCGGCGATGTCCTGACCCTGCGGCAGCGGCGGGCCCTGCGCGGCTATGTCGAGGGCGGGGGCGGTTTCCTGGCGGTCCATGGCTCGGGCGGCGATCCGACCTATTGGTGGGACTGGTACGCCGACACCCTGATCGGCGCGCGGTTCATCGGCCATCCCAGCGATCCCCAGTTCCAGGACGCCCGCGTCGTGGTCGAGGCCAATCCGGCCGGAATCGGCGCTTCGCTGATGCCGGGCTGGACGATGAAGGACGAATGGTATTCCTTCGCGACCAACCCCCGCGCCACGGGCGCCCAGGTCATCGCGACGCTGGACGAGACGACCTACAGTCCGGTCGGTCGCGGCGGACAGAAGCTGGCGATGGGCGCGGATCACCCGATCGCCTGGCAGCGCTGCGTGGGTAATGGGCGCTCGCTCTATTCGGCGATCGGCCACCGTCCCGACGCCTATGCCGACCCCAACCATCGCCGCCTCCTGACCGACGCGATCCGCTGGACCGCGGGCAAGGGCGCGACCGTCTGCCGGGCTGGACAGCAGACGCCCTCGCGCTAAGGCAGGTTTGCGGGGAGGAAGAAAACCGATGAAATTCAGTATCGTCCTGGCTGCCGGGGCGGCCATCGCCTTGGCGGACGGATAGGCGATGGCCCGGATCGTCTGTTGCGGGGAGGGCATGCTCGAGCTTTCGCGGCGTGGCGACGACTGGCGGCTCGGCTACGGTGGCGATACGCTGAACACCGCGATCCACCTGGCGCGCATGGGGCACGATGTCGCCTACCTGACCGCGCTAGGGTCCGATCCGCTCAGCGACAAGCTGCGGGCGGATTGGGCGGCGGAGGGGCTGGATACCTCGCTGATCCTGACCCACCCGTCGCGCAATGCCGGGCTCTATGCGATCACGACCGATACCGCGGGGGAGCGCAGCTTTGCCTATTGGCGCGAATCCAGCGCCGCGCGGGAGATGTTCGACCTGGCCGACAGCGAGGTCCGCCAGCAGGCGATCGCGGGTTGTGACCTGTTCTACTTCTCGCTGATCAGCGCCGCGATTCTGCCGGATAACGGCCGGATCGGGTTGGTTCTGCTGGCAAATATGGTGCGGGACGAGGGCGGGCTGGTGGCGTTCGATGGGAACTATCGGCCTCGGTTGTGGCAGAACGTCGCGGCGGCGCGGGCGATCCGGGATGCGGGGATTCGGGCGGCGGGAATCGGACTGCCGACCCTGGAGGACGAGCGGGCGCTGTCGGGGGAGCGGGATGCCGCTGCGGTGGCGGCGCACTGGCAGGCGCTGGGCTGCGCGGAGACCGTGGTGAAGCTGGGCGCGGAAGGGTGCCGGCTGCCGGACGGGGAAGTGGTGAAACCCGCGCGAATCCTTGATCCGGTGGATACCAGCGGGGCCGGCGATGCCTTCAACGCGGGCTATCTGGATGCGCGGCTGCGCGGGCTCGGCCCGGCTGAGGCGGCGCTTGCGGGGCATGAGCTGGCCGGCTGGACGGTGATGCGGCCCGGCGCGATTCCCCCGCGCGAGGCGTGAAATCGGGCAGCCAGTAGGCGACCGATGGGCCGCCCCGCGCGCCTTTCCGGCGGCCAGTGGGAAACGCTTAGGGTTTGATCCACTGACGTGGAAGCAGCACCGGCCCACTCCCCGGCCCGGCCACCCGACAGGGTATCTTATGGGTGGCCGGGCCGGGGGAGTGGGCCGGTGCCGAACCTGATTCAGCTGCGCTGAATCAGACTCTAGGCCGCCTGCGGCGCGCGCTCCCTTCTCAGCAGGGTCCACAGCACCGCCGCGGCCACGAGGTCGAGCGCGGCCAGCGCCACGAACAGCGGATTGTAGCCGAAGGCGTCGGCGCTCTGGCCGATGGCGAAGGTGAACATCATGCCCCCGATCCAGGCGGCCGAGCCGGCCATGCCGCTGGCCGTGGCGACGGTGCGCGGCTCGAACACGTCGGAGCACAGGGTGATGAGCGCGCCGTTCAGCATCTGGTGGGCGAAGCCGCCGACGCAGAACAGGGCGATGGCGACGCCGGGCGAGGTGGCGAGGCCGATGCAGGCCGGGCCGACCATGCACAGCGCCCCCAGGGTCATCGTCACCTTGCGCGAGGTGAGGAGCGACGCTCCCCGTTTCATCAGCCAGGGCGGCAGCAGCCCGGCGGCGAGCGAGCCGAAGTCGGCGGCCAGGAAGGGCAGCCAGGCCCACAGCGCGATCGACTTGAGATCGAGGTTCCACACCGCGACGAGGTAGAGCGGGATGAAGAAGTTGAAGGTCTGCCAGGCCGGCTCCGCGAAGAAGCGCGGGATCGCGATGGCCCAGAACCCGCGCGAGCGCAGCACCTCCCGCTTGGTCGCGGGCTTGACGCCGACGTCGGTGCTCTCCGCCAAGCCCGCCTCGATATGCCGGCGCTCCTCGGCCGAGAGGCGGCGGTGCTGGGCCGGGGTGCGATAGCCGAACCACCACAGGGCGGCCCAGATCAGGCTGATCCCGCCCGTCACCAGGAAGGCGGATTGCCAGCCCCACCACAGGATGCAGAAGGCGACGAGCGGCGGGGCGATCATGTTGCCCAGGCTGGTGCCCATCTGGAACCCGCTGGTGGCGAGCGGCCGTTCGCGCGGGGGGAACCATTCGGCCACGGCCTTGGTCCCGGCGGGGATGGCCGCCGCCTCGGTCGCGCCGAGCAGGCCGCGGAAGAAGGCCAGGCTGGGCCAGCCGGTGGCGAAGGCATGGGCCATGTTGGCCAGCGCCCAGCCCACCGCGAAGAGGAAGAAGCCGAGCCGGGTGCCCAGCGCGTCGAGCACCGCCCCGGCCACGGTCTGCATCACGGTATAGGTGGCCTGGAAGGCGAGGACGACCCAGGAATATTCCTCGGTCGACATGTCGAACTCGGCCTTGAGCGTCGGCGCGGCGACGGAGAGGGTCGAGCGGGCGAGGTAGTTGAGGATGGTCCCCAGCGTGACCAGCCCGATGATCCACCAGCGCAGGTGCTTGATGGTGCGCATCAGCCCAGCGTCCCGCGAATCAGCGCCGCGCTCTGCCGCGCGGCGGCGAGGCCGTCGGCGGGGGCGTCGACCTCGACATAGCCGGTGGCCCGCGTCGCGCGCACCACGTGGGGCAGCAGGGCGGGATAGTCCATCTCGCCCAGGCCGGGCGCGACCGCGATGGCGCCGCGCGCCGTGCCCCGGCTGCGGTCGATGTCCTTCCAGTGCATCGAGACGACGCGCGGGCCGAGCCGGCCCAGCAGGTCGAGCGGGGCGACGCCGGCGTACCAGGTCCAGGCCAGGTCGACCTCGAACGCGAGCAGGTCGGGAGAGATCTGCCGGGCCATCACGTCGAGCGGAACCTCGCCGCCGAGCGGGCGCAGGTCGTATTCGTGGTTGTGATAGGCCAGCCGCAGG
>CAZFPW010000110.1:6285-8546 GCA_964520765.1 uncultured Novosphingobium sp. | reverse complement strand
CCGGTCATCGCCAAGGCGGCGCGCGACAAGGGCGTGCTGACGGTCGGCGTCGTGACCAAGCCGTTCCTGTTCGAGGGCACGCGCCGGATGCGCTCCGCCGATGCCGGGATCGAGGAGCTGCAGAAGCACGTCGACACCCTGATCGTCATCCCCAACCAGAACCTGTTCCTGGTCGCCAAGGCCGAGACCACCTTCAAGGAGGCTTTCAGCCTCGCCGACGAGGTGCTGCAGCAGGGCGTCCGCTCGATCACCGACCTGATGGTCATGCCGGGCCTCATCAACCTCGACTTCGCGGACGTCCGCTCGGTCATGGCCGAGATGGGCAAGGCGATGATGGGGACGGGCGAGGGCTCGGGCGAGAACCGCGCGCTCGAAGCCGCGGAAAAGGCGATCGCGAACCCGCTGCTCGACGGCGTGTCGATGCAGGGTGCGAAGGGCGTCATCATCTCGATCATCGGTGGCGACGACATGAAGCTGCTCGAGGTGGACGAGGCCGCGAACCATATCCGCGAGCTGGTCGATCCCAACGCCAACATCATCTGGGGCTCGGCCTTCAACCCCGATCTCCAGGGCAAGATCCGCGTCTCGGTCGTCGCCACGGGTATCGAGCAGACCGAGCAGCAGGCCGTCGAAGCGGCCCGCCCGCTGAGCTTCGGCGCGTCGCGCGGGCCGGCGCGGCCGTCGCTGGCCGTGCCCGCGGCCGAACCGCTGTTCAATCGCGAGCCCGAGCCGTCGACCTATGCGACGCCGGACCCCGTCTCCGAGCCGGAGGACGAACCCTACGAGCTTCAGCAGGACGTGCCGCTCGATCTGGCCGAGGAAGCCGGCTGGAGCAACGAGGGCGAGCCCGAGACCGCGGAAGAGGCCGACGGCGGCCTTGCGGAGGCGGCTTCGCTGTCCGATCCGCTCGATCTCGGCGCCGAATATGTCGCCGCGCAGCCCGCTTCCGGCGGTGACGCGGGCGGCAATGGCGCTGGTGAGGGCGGTGACGAACTGCTGCTCGATGCCAGCCGTCTGGCCGAATCGAACGAACCCTTCGCTTCGCCACTGGTGACGCGCAAGCGCCCGCTCGTTTCGGGCGACAGCGTCGGGGAAGGCAGCGCCGGCGGCCGTGGCGGGGCAAGCCAGGGCAGCACCTTGTTCGAGCGGATGGCCAACCTCTCGCGCGGCCGCGCCGCCGCGACCGAGGAAGAGGATGAGGACGATGGCGGATCGATCAGCATCCCCCGGTTCCTCGGCCGACAGAACAACCAGTAGGACAGGCCCGGCGCGGCAGGGGGCCGCGCCGTTCCGCTGGGATTAAGCTAACCGGGGGCAATGCGCGGGCTTTGCCGGCGTCGCCCGTCATCGCTCGGCGGGCCTGGATGGGATAGGTCGCATGCCTCGGGTTTCTGTTTCGGATCGCGCAACCGCCGGCGTCCTGGCGCTGGCCTTGGGGCTGTCCGTGGCTGTTCCCGCAATCGCCCAGCCGGTGGTCCAGCCGATCCCCTCGTCCGACAGCCGCACGCTCAATGCCGCCCTGGCGCGCGTCGCCGCCAATCCCCGCGATTCGGGGGCACTGGTCGATGCCGGCAACGCGGCCCTGGCGATGAACGATGTCGAGGCCGCGATCGGCTTCTTCACCCGAGCCCAGCAGGTCGCCCCGAACGATCCGCGCCCCAAGGCGGGTCTGGCCGGAGCCTATGTCCGCAACGAGGACCCGTTCACCGCGATCCGCCTGTTCAACGAGGCGGAGCGTGACGGCCCCTTGCCCAACACCCTGCTGGCCGACCGTGGCCTGGCCTATGACCTCGTCGGCGACAATGCGACGGCCCAGCGCTACTATCGCCAGGCCGCTCCGGGTGATGACGAGGCGGCGCGGCGGCTGGCGCTCAGCCTAGCGATCTCCGGCGACAAGCGGGGGTCGGAGGCTGCTCTCAGCCCGCTGCTGGCGCGCCAGGACAAGAGCGCATCGCGCGTCCGCGCCTTCAGCCTCGCGATCCTCGGTGAGGAAGCGCAGGCCGTGCAGATCGCCAATGCGACGATGCCGGCGACGCTGGCCTCGGCCATGACGCCCTATCTGCGTTACATGCGGCAGTTGACCCGAGCGCAGCAGGCCGCGGCGGCCAATCTCGGCCATTTCCCCCGCGCGTCGGAGATCGGCCGGGACGATCCCCGGATGGCGCAATATTCCCCGCCGTCCTCGCAGCGTCCCGCGACCGGCGTCGACGCCGGGCTGGTTCCGGCCGGCAAGCCGCTCGGCGGCGCCACCACCGCGACGG
>CAZFPW010000110.1:0-6185 GCA_964520765.1 uncultured Novosphingobium sp. | reverse complement strand
ACCCCGCCGGTCCCAGGCTTCGGTCTCGCGTCTGCCGCGCCGCCTCCAGCCGCCGCACCCAGCGCGAGCACGCCGCTATCCGCTGCGGCGGCCGGTCCGTCCTTCTCGCTGGCTCCGGGAGCCTCCACGCCCGCAGCACCCGCTCCGGCGGCCGCGCCCCCTCCGAGCCCGCCACCCGCGCCGCCGCCTCGGCCGCGAAGCCTGGCAGAGGCTTTCGGCGATCTGGGTCAGCCATCCACCAGCATCACGCCAGCGGCGGGCGCGGTCGACATCCGCCGGATCGCGCCGGCCCGCCCGGCCGAGGTCAAGCAGCCGCTCAAGCCCGCGCCGCCCGCGCAGCCGAGCCGGATCTGGGTCCAGGTCGCCACGGGCCGCAACAAGCAGGCGCTGGGCTTCGACTGGCGGCGCATGGCGCGGGAAAACGCCACGGTGTTCCGGGGGAAGAATCCCTTCGTTGCCGCGTGGGGCCAGACCAACCGGCTGCTGACCGGCCCGTTCGAGACGGAAGCGAGCGCCAATGCCTTCATCGCGCAGCTTCGGCGCGCAAGTGTCGATGGGGCGTTCCTCTGGACCAGCCCGGCGGGCCAGGTCGTCGACGCTCTCGTCGCGGGCAAGTGAGCGCCGCCGGCGGCGCTTGCCTTGAATTCGTCCCGGCCTTTTCCACATCTTGTGAACAGGCTTGTCGAGTTTTGCGCAGCCCAGCGTTAACCGTCCATTGTCTTGGCGGGGGCGGGCGACGCATCCACGCTCGCATGAGAACGATAACGGTCAAGGCAACGGGACGCCCCACCATGGACCTGCGAGTATGAGGACCGACCCTCGCGATGGCGAACGGCAGGACGATGCCGCCCCTGTCGACATGCTCGCGGCCTTGTTCGAGGCGCGGGGCTGGCCCTACGAGTTCGCCGGCGAGGACGAGATCACCACCGAGGTCCAGGGCAGCTGGGCCAACTACCAGATTCGCGGCATCTGGCGGCACGAGGATCACGTGCTGCAACTGCTCTGCCTGCCCGACATCCGCGTGCCCGACGACAAGCGGCTGGCGATGTTCGAGGTGCTGGCGCTCATCAACGAGCAGCTCTGGATCGGCCACTTCGACGTCTGGTCGAACGGCGGCGTCCTGCTCTATCGCCATGGCTTCATGCTTGGGGACGACGGACTGCTCTCGATCGGTCAGGCGCAGACGGCAGTGGAGGCCGCGGTCGAGGAATGCGATCGGTTCTATCCGGCCTTCCAGTTCATCCTCTGGGGCGACAAGACCCCGGCGGAGGCGCTGGCCAGCGCGCTCGTGGATGCGGCGGGCGAGGCCTGAGCGCCGCCCCCGCTTGCGGCGGCCGCCGGGCGCGGGCAAGAACGGCCCTCCATACCTGACAGACCACCCCTGATCCGCCCCAGGCGGGCGGGAAGTTGGAGCGTTCCCTTGGCGAACCTTGATTCGATCCTCATCGTCGGCTGCGGCAACATGGGCGGGGCGATGCTCGCGGGCTGGCTCGCGGGCGGCTTCGCGCCGGAGCGCTTCACCGTGGTCGATCCGCTGCTGGCTGAGGTTCCGGCGGGCGTGGAATTGCTGCGCGAGCTGCCGGACCAAACCTTCGGCACGATCCTGCTGGGCGTGAAGCCGCAACTGCTCGGCGATGTCGCGCCGCAACTCGCGCGGCTGGCGGGGGAAGAGAGCATCGTTCTGTCGATCCTGGCCGGGGTCGAGCTTGCCAGCCTGACCGCGCGCTTCCCCCGCGCCGGGGGCTTCGTGCGGATCATGCCCAACCTCGCCGCAGCGATCGGCAAGTCGCCGGTGGCGTTGTTCGGCCAGGGACTGGATGAAGCCGGCAAGGCCGCGATCACGGCCATGATGCAGCCGCTCGGCACGCCAGAGTGGCTGGCCGAAGAAGGGCAGTTCGATCTCGTGACCGCGCTCGCCGGCTCGGGCCCGGCCTTCGTCTATCGCTTCATCGACGCGCTTGCCCATGCGGCGGCGGAGCTGGGCCTGCCGCCCGAACAGGCGGATCGCCTTGCCCTGGCCACGGTGGAGGGGGCGGCGGCCCTGGCGGCGGCCTCTCCCTATGGGCCGGGCGAGCTTGCCCGGCGGGTCGCCAGCCCTGGCGGAACGACTGAGGCCGGCCTCAAGGTCCTGGACGAGGGCCAGGCCCTCGCGCGGCTATGCCGGGCCACGCTCCAGGCGGCGGCGGATCGCGGCGCGGAGATGGCCAAGGCTGCCCGCGAAACACTTTGAAACAATTGGATTGGTCCGGTTTTGCTTGAATCCTAAGCCATTCCCCCCGATATTCGCAGGCAACGCCCCAGCTCCTTAGGGGTGCAATGGAGATTTTGTCACAATGGCCAACTGGAACGATCCCCAGCCCAATCGGACGGGCTTCGGCGCGTCCCCGAGCTTGAATGGCACTACGATCGGCGCCACCACCGACGCAGGGCTGCGCCGGCACATGCTGTCGATCTACAACTACATGGCGTCCGGCGTCCTGCTGTCGGGCATCGTCGCGCTGCTCTTCGCCAGTTCGGGCATGGCCGCGCAGGTGATGGCCACGCCGCTGCGCTGGCTGATCATCCTTGCCCCGCTCGGCTTCGTCTTCGGCATGAGCCTGGGCGCCAACCGCATGCAGACCTCAACCCTGCAGGCCCTGTTCTGGGGTTTCTGCGTGGTCATGGGCCTGTCGATGTCGACCCTGTTCCTGGTCTTCACCGGGGCCTCGATCGCCACGACCTTCTTCGCCACGGCGGGCGCCTTCGCGGGCCTGAGCCTGGTCGGCTACACCACGAAGAAGGACCTGTCGGGGATGGGCTCGTTCCTCATCATGGGACTGATCGGCATCATCATCGCCGGCCTGCTTAACCTGTTCCTCCAGTCCTCGGCCCTGCAGCTGGCGATCTCGGTCCTGGGTGTGCTGATCTTCGCGGGCCTGACGGCCTATGACACCCAGCGGCTGAAGCAGGAATACTATCACCTCGCCGGCACCGAGTTCGCCGGCAAGGCGGTCGTGCTGGGCGCGCTGTCGCTCTATCTCGACTTCATCAACATGTTCCAGTTCCTGCTGCAGTTCATGGGCGATCGCCGCTGAGCCCTTCAGGAACGAAAGTCATGTGCCCGGCGCGGTTCGTCGCGCCGGGCATTTTCTTGTCCGCGACATGGCGCTAAGATGATCCCGTGATGGAGAGAGGGTCGTCTCCCTCAGGATGCTGACCGGAAACTGGACGGGTAAGATATGCGATTTTCGAACAGGTTTGTTGCAGGCGGCCTTGCCGCTGCGTTCGGAGCCACCCTGCTGGCCGGCTGCGGCGAGAAGAAGCCGATCGCGGTCGCTCCCCCGCCGCCGGTGGTGCAGCCCGTGGTGATCCCGCCGCGTCCCTATCCGCCGCTGGGCGCCCCCGCCAACATGACGATCCCGACGCTCGGCGCGGACGGCGTGCGGCTGACCGTCAACGCCCACCTGTCCGAGATGCAGACGCTGTGGAACTTCCGTTCGGCCTATAACGTCGCGGCGCTCAACTGCACCCGGCCCGAGCATGCCGAGATCGTCGTCGGCTATCGCGCCTTTCTCAAGAAGCACGCCAGCGGCCTGAACACGGCGAATCGCGGGGTCGACAACGAATTCAAGGCCAAGCACGGCGCCAGCTTCATCCGCCCGCGCGAAGCCTACATGACGCAGGTCTACAACTATTTCGCCAATCCGGTGACGCTGCGCGCCTTCTGCGACACGGCCCTGACGATAAGTCGGGAAGCGCAACTGGTGACGCCGGCCAACCTGCGCACCTTCAGCGCGACCGAGCTGCCGAAGCTGGAGCAGGTGTTCGAGGCGTTCTTCCGCGCCTATGAGCAGTATCGCATCGACGCCGCGAACTGGGACGCCCAGTACGCGCCCAAGCCTGCGACGGTCTATACCGCGGCGGGTTCCCCGCTCACCGCCAACACGCCGACGAGCGTTCAGAAGTAATCGGCCGGCAGCGCAAATTAGCTCTTTCGCGGGTAGAATCTCTTCGCTAAGAGGCCCGCTCTTCGGACGGACGCCCAAGCCTTGGGCCCGCGCCGAACTCGCACTGGAACGGGGCCGTAGCTCAGATGGGAGAGCGCGTCGTTCGCAATGACGAGGTCAGGGGTTCGATCCCCCTCGGCTCCACCAGTGCCCGGTTTTCGGAAATCGCCCCAGGCTGGCCTGCAAATGGCGATTTTCTCCGCTTCCGGTGCTCACGTACTGAAGTACGCTGCGCGCCGGTTCTCGAAACTCACCATTTTCGGCGCACCCTGAGCCAATTTCCGAAAACCGGATATCAGGTCTGCTCGGCTTGAGCTTGTCGAAGGCCAGGCGCGACATTCGCCTCACAACCGGCTAACCACACCCCATGCATTTCCTCGACCAGGCCAAGATCTACATCCGTTCGGGCGCGGGCGGGCCGGGGGCGGTCAGCTTCCGGCGCGAGAAATATATCGAGTACGGCGGGCCTGACGGCGGCAACGGCGGCAAGGGCGGGGACATCGTGTTCGAGGCGGTGGCCGGGCTCAACACGCTGATCGACTTCCGCTATACCCAGCACTTCAAGGCCAAGCGCGGCGGCGGCGGCGCGGGCCAGAACCGGACCGGCGCGGGCGGGCCGGACCTGGTCATCAAGGTGCCGGTCGGGACGCAGATCCTCGACGACGACCAGGAGACGATCCTGGCCGACCTGACCGAGGCGGGCCAGCGCGTGACCCTGCTCGAAGGCGGCATGGGCGGGCGCGGCAACGCCAGCTACAAGACCTCCACCAACCGCGCTCCGCGCCAGCACCAGCCGGGCATGCCGGCCGAGGAGCTGTGGGTCTGGCTGCGGCTCAAGCTGCTGGCCGACGCGGGCCTGGTCGGCCTGCCCAATGCCGGCAAGTCCACCTTCATCAACCAGATCTCGAACACCAAGGCGAAGGTCGGCGACTATGCCTTCACCACGCTGCGCCCGCAGCTTGGCGTGGTGCGCCATCGCAATCGCGAGTTCGTGCTGGCCGACATTCCCGGCCTGATCGCGGGCGCCGCCGAGGGGGCCGGGGTGGGCGACCGCTTCCTGGGCCATATCGAGCGCTGCCGCGTGCTGATCCACCTGATCGACATCCACGGCACCGACCCGGCCGAGGCGCTGGAGATCGTCGAGGAGGAACTGGCCGCCTATGGCGCGGGCCTGGACGAGAAGCCCCGGCTGATCGCGCTCAACAAGATCGACCTGGTGGATGCCGAACTGGTCAAGGCCTTCACCAAGGAGCTGAAGGCGGCCGGCGCGGGCAAGGTCTTCCCGATCTCCGGCGCGACCGGCAAGGGCATCGACAAGCTGCTCGACGCGGTGATCGAGCACCTGCCCGCCGCGACCGTCACCGAACGCCCGGACGGCGAGCGCGAAGAGGGCGACGACAAGCCGTGGTCGCCTCTCTGAGCCCATCAGGTTCGGGACGACGAGGTTGCATCCTGCGGCCATTCCCTTAATCCCCCCGGCATGTCGATCGCCCGCCTGTCAGACCTTGCCGACAAGGCCGCCTGCCGCCGTCTGGTGGTGAAGGTCGGCTCGTCGCTGCTCGTGGGCAAGGGCGGGCTGCGCCGGGGCTGGATCGAGCGGCTGGTGGCGGAGATCGCGCGCGCGCGCGCGCGCGGGCAGGACGTGATCGTGGTCAGCTCTGGCGCGATCGCGCTGGGCGCGGCGACGCTGGGTCTGGCCAAGGGCGGGCGCGGCAGCCTGGCCGATGCGCAGGCCGCCGCGGCGGTCGGCCAGATCGCCCTGTCCGGCCTTTGGGCCGAGCTGCTCGGCGCGCACGGGCTTACCGCCGCGCAGCTCCTGCTAACGCTGGAGGACCTCGAGGACCGCCGCCGCTACCTGAATGCTACGGCCACCCTGACCCGGCTGCTGGATGCCGGGGCCGTGCCGGTCATCAACGAAAACGATTCCGTGGCGACGCAGGAGATTCGCTTTGGCGACAACGATCGCCTGGCGGCGCGCGTCGCCCAGGCGGCCCGGGCCGACGCGGTGCTCTTGCTGTCCGATGTCGACGGCCTCTACGACCGCAATCCCGCCGATCCGGCGGCGAAGCTGCTGGGGCAAGTGAAGGGCGTGACTGCGGAAATCCATGCGATGGCGACGGGCGAATCCGCCTCGGGACTCGGTTCCGGCGGCATGACGTCGAAGCTCCAGGCGGCCGAGATCGCCGAGCTGGCCGGCAT
>CAZFPW010000109.1:6353-8548 GCA_964520765.1 uncultured Novosphingobium sp. | reverse complement strand
AAATCAGCTCTGCTGCCCGGCTGCCAGCACCATCTCCGCGCCCTTTTCCGCGATCATCATCGTCGGCGCGTTGGTGTTGCCGGAGGTGATCCTCGGCATCACCGAAGCGTCGATCACCCGCAGCGCGCCGACGCCGTTCACGCGCAGCTCGGCATCGACCACCGGGCCCATCGCGGCCGTGCCCACCGGATGGAAGATCGTGGTCGAGATGTCGCCGATGGCGCGGTCGAGGTCGGCGTCGGGGCCCGGCCGCACTTCCTCGGGGCGATAGGCGGCCAGGGCGGGCTGGGCGACGATCTCGCGAGTGATCCGCACCGCTTCGGCCGCGACGCGGCGGTCCTCCTCGGCGGTGAGGTAGTTGGGGCGGATGCTGGGGTGTGCGGCCGGATCGGCGGCGGTGATGCCTACCCGCCCCCGGCTTTCGGGCCGCAGGTTGCAGACGCTGGCGGTAAAGGCCGGCCAGGGATCGAGCGTCCCGCCGAAGGCTTCGAGGCTGAGCGGCTGGACGTGGTATTCCAGGTTCGGCGTCGCCAGCCGCGCGTCGCTCTTCACGAACATGCCGAGCTGGCTGGGCGCCATGGCCATCGGCCCCGTGCGGCGGAGCAGGTATTCCAGGCCGATCAGCCCCTTGCCGAACAGGTTCGCCGCCCGCTGGTTGAGCGTGGACACGCCCGAGACGCGCCAGGCGCAGCGGATCTGGAGATGGTCCTGGAGATTGCCGCCGACCTCCGGCCGGTCGAGGCGCGGCGCGATTCCCAGGTCCGCCAGCCGGGCGGCCCCGCCGATCCCGGAGCGTTCGAGGATGCCTGGCGAGCCGATCGCCCCTGCTGCCAGGATCGTCTCCCCGCGCGCGCGGGCGATCCGTTCCTCGCCGCCGAGGCGATAGGCCAGGCCCACGGCGCGCCCGCCTTCGAACAGGACGCGGTCGACCAGCGCCCCGGTGACGACCTTCAGGTTGGCCCGGCTGCGCACCGGCTTGAGGAAGGCGTCGGCCGCGCTCCAGCGCCAGCCGCGCCGCTGGGTCACGTCGAAGAAGGAGGAGCCCAGGTTGTCGCCGGTGTTGAAGTCCGGCGTGATCGGCACGCCGTATTCAGCGGCGGCGCGCTGGAAGGCTTCGAGGATGTCCCAGCGCAGCCGCTGCTTCTCCACCCTGATCTCGCCGCCTGCGCCGTGGAACGCGCTCTCGCCCGCGTAGTGATCCTCGGCCCGCTTGAAATAGGGCAGGACATCGTCCCAGCCCCACCCGGCGTTGCCGGCCTGGCGCCAGCCGTCATAGTCCGCCGCCTGCCCGCGCATGTAGATCATGCCGTTGATCGAGGAGCAGCCGCCCAGCACCTTGCCGCGCGGATACTTGAGCGCGCGGCCGTTCAGGCCCGCCTCGCTCTCGGTGCTGAGGCACCAGTCGGTGCGCGGGTTGCCGATGCAGTAGAGATAGCCGACCGGAACGCGGATCCAGATGTAGTCGTCCTTGCCGCCGGCCTCCAGCAGCAGCACGCGGCGGCGCGGATCGGCGCTCAGCCGGTTGGCCAGGACGCAGCCGGCGCTGCCGCCGCCGGCGATGACGTAGTCGAATTCCTCCATCGCCTGCCGGGGAACACGATCCGGCGCGCCCCGGCAAGGGTTTTATGACGCCTGCTTGCGTCCGTCAGTTCGTCGAACCGACCGACGATGGCGCCGAGCCGGAGCCGCCGTTCGGCGGATTGGTGTTCAGCGCGCCGGTGATCCAGATCAGCGACAGCGCGGCGATCGCCAGGAACAGGCTGATCACCAGGACGTATCGCACGATATGCGGCGTGCTGCCGCTACGCGCCTCGTCGGTTTCGATATGAACTTCGTTACCTTGGCGTTCCATGAAGGAATCCTCCCGCTGATTGCGTTCGTGGTCAGGGAACGCGGGGAGGGGGGCGGAAGTTCCGCCGCCCCGGCAAGGTCAGTCGCGCAGCAGCTCGTTGATCCCGGTCTTGGCGCGGGTCTGAGCGTCCACCGTCTTGACGATCACGGCGCAGTAGAGCGAGGGGCCGGGCGTGCCGTCGGGCAGCGGCTTGCCGGGCAGGGCGCCGGGCACGACGACCGCATAGGGCGGGACCTTGCCGACGTGGACCTCGCCCGTCGCGCGGTCGACGATCTTGGTCGAGGCGCCGAGATAGACGCCCATCGACAGGACCGCGCCTTCGCCGACGATCACGCCCTCGGCC
>CAZFPW010000109.1:0-6343 GCA_964520765.1 uncultured Novosphingobium sp. | reverse complement strand
ATAGGCGCCGATGTTGACGAAGCTCGGCATCAGGACGACGCCCTTCGAGATGTGCGAGCCGCGGCGGACCACGGCGCCGGGCACGACGCGGAAGCCCGCCTCGCGGAAGCGGTTGTCGCCCCAGCCCTCGAACTTGAGCGGCACCTTGTCGAAGGCCGGCGCGCCGGCCGCGCCGCCTTCCATTACGCCGTTGTCGTTGAGGCGGAACGAGAGCAGCACGGCCTTCTTCAGCCACTGGTTGACCTGCCAGCCGCCCTTGCCGTCCGGCTCGGCCACCCGGGCCTGGCCCGAATCGAGCAGGCCCAGCGCTTCGTCGACGATCTTGCGGACGTCGCTGCTGGCGGGGGTGACGCCGTCGCGGGTCTCCCAGGCGGCTTCGATCGCTGCGGCAAGCTGTGACATCGCGGAAAAGGTCCTTCGGCTGAATAAGGTGGGGCTGCGCCTATCCTCAGACCGGGGCGAGGACAAGGGCCGAGGCGGCGCGGGCCGGGATTATCGGGCGGGGCCTTCACGGTTTTTATACCGGATATTCACTATACCTGCCGACGGGCGCGATCGCTTGAAGGGGGCGGTGATGGCGAATGCGGGTGATCTTCGTAGTGGGATGCCGGGTCCGCTGATGCTGGGCCGGTGGCTGCTGGCCTGGGCGGCCCTCGCCGCCGCGAGCGCGCCCGGCGCGGTTCGGGCGGCGGACGCCGCGATGCCGGCCCCCGTCGCCTATTCCGATGCCGCGTTCGACGGGGCGGCGATGCCGCCGCTCGTCCTGACCGACGCCATGGCCCATCCGGTGCGGCGGGCCGGGAGAGCCGATGGCGCATGGTCGATCTCCTATTCGATCGAACGCCACGCGCCGCTGGCCCAGGTCGTCGCGCATGAGGCCGGGGAGCGCCGCCTGCGTTCGGCGCGGGTGGTCGCGCGGATTTCGTCCAGCGCCAGCCTGGGAGTGGCCTTTTCCGACGGGCTGGACCGCCTGGTCGCCGATCTGCGCGACGGCAGCCGGCCCAGGTTCCTCGTCGCGGGCGATCCGCTCGACGATATCGGCTTTCACCGCCGCGGGCAGACGGCGTTCGCCTTGCGGCAGGATTTCGCGGGCTGGGGCGTGACCGTCAGCGCGGAGGAAGCGCGGCCGGCCGGCGATGCCGGCGGAGAGTTCGCCGGCCGGGTTGATCGCCGCCGGACGGCGGCCTCCGCCTCGCGCTATGGCCTGGCCTTCGACAGCGGCTTCGGGAACCTCACGGTTGCGGCCGGGGCCAGCCGCCTGACCGAACGCCAGACGATCCTCGGCGCGCGGATGCGCGACGGGTTCGGCGCGGCCCATGCCAGGAGCCTGTTCCTCGACGGTGCGATAGCGTGGCAGGTCCGGCCCGACTGGCGGCTCGGCGCGGCCTGGCGCCATGGCGTCACGCGGTCCGGCGCGATCGGAGGAACCGGCCGCGACCTGGTGCTCACCAGCAATGCCTGGGCGGTCGACGTGACGCGCTCGGGCGTGTTCGGGGAGGCGGGCCTGCTGTCGCTGCGCCTGTCCCAGCCCTTGCGGGTGGCCAATGATCGGGGCGTCGGCCTGCCGGTCGAATACAGCTACGAGACGCGGGGCGATGCGCGGGGCGCCACCAGCATGACGCTTGCGCCCACGGGTCGCGAGATCGCCGCCGAACTCAACTGGCAGGGGCCGCTGCTCAGCGGTTGGGCTACGACCGGGGTGTTCTGGCGCAAGGACCCCGGCCATCTCGCAACCTTGCGGAGCGACCATGGCGCGGCCTTTTCGTGGCTCACCCGGTTCTAGGAAGGGGTCAGTCCGGCTCGCGCAGCGGGGGCATTTCGGCCGGGAACGCCACCGTCTTCGCCAACTGGTCGAAATGCCGGTCCAGCTTCTTGACCGCCTGGGGCGTGAGCGCCAGCCAGTAGCGGCGGCGGTCCGCCTCATCCTGGACGCGCGTGACCCAGTTCGCCTTGCACAGGGCGGAGATATGCCGCAGCGCGGTCGTATGCGGCACGCGCGCGGCGATGCAGGCCGACGTGACCGAACTGCGCGCGCCGGACTTCTCCTGGATGTAGAGGTCCAGCAGCAGGTCCCAGGCGGGTTCGCCGAACAGGTCGCTGGACAGGCTGTCGAACCGGACCCCGCGGCTCCAGTAGAGCCACTTGGCCGCCGCCAGGCGAGCGGCCTGGGCATCGTCTCGCCCGGCCGGATCGTCTGCGCCCTGCGCGGCGTTGTACGGCTTGATCCGTGAGGCGAGCATCATGCCGGCCATCCCGATCGGATGCGGCCGAAGGCGGTTTGTGCGCGTTTAGCCCCGGTCATATGAACCCTGGTATTTTTTGCCTATCAGGGCGATCTGGCACATCGGCGGTCAATTCCCAACGAAAATAAAGATACTTCAACGTCTTCTTATTTGTATTCATTGGGCGATAGACCGCTCGGCACGAGAAAATAGGATAAAATTGCAGTAATTGCCCCGAAATGGACCTTGTCTTGCGAAGGAAATCCGCACTGGCGATGTCGCTGCCGGGCCGGTGCAGGGGGCTTCGGGGGCAAGGCGATCTGATCTAGCCTGATGGCGACATGGAGGAATCGATCTTGCAGGAATTTCGCGAGCATTACGGCCCCGTCGCAGTCGTGACCGGCGCATCTTCGGGGATCGGCTGGGCCTTTGCCGAGGAGCTGGCCGAGCGCGGCCTGGACCTGGTGCTCGTCGCGCGCCGGGTCGATCGGCTGAACGACCTGGCGGCGCGGCTGGCCACGGACCACGGGATCGCCGCGCAGGCGCTGCCGGTGGACCTGGCCCGGCCGGACGCCGCGCAAACGATATTGGACGCGGTGGCGGGCCGCGACGTCGGCCTGGTGGTCAGCAACGCGGGCTTCGGCATGAAGGGCGATCACGCCGCCAACGATCCCGTGGCGATGACCGAGATGCTGATGGTCAACTGCAACGTGCCGATGCAGCTGGCCCACGGCTTCGCGCCCCGGCTGCGGGCGCGGGGCAGGGGTGGGCTGATCCTGACCAGCTCGATCGAAGGGCTGATGGGCTGCCCCTACTCGACCGCCTATTCATCGTCGAAGGCGCTGGTGAACGCGCTGGGCGAGGGGCTGTGGGCCGAACTCAAGCCGGATGGGGTCGACGTGCTGACCGTCTGCCCCGGCGCCACGGAATCGGAAGCGGCGGCCAAGCAGGGCATCGACATCGCCAAGCTGCGCAACGTCATGCCGGCCCGCGACGTCGCCCGCGCCGCGCTCGACAATCTGGCGAACGGGCCGACCTTCTTCCCGAGCGAGACCTACAAGGCGAGCTTCGACCAGCTCCTGGCCATGCCGCGCCGCGATGCGCTGATGGCGATGGCCAAGGGTATGAAGGGGTAGGCTTGGTTCTAGAGTCTGCTTCAGCGCGGCTGAATCAGGCCGGTGCCGCTTTCACGCAAGTGGATCAGACTCTAGTCGCGCTTGGGGACCGAGAAGGTGCCCGAGACGCGGCCGCCGCCCCCGCCGGTGCCCAGGGCGGAGGAGCCGCCGCCGGCGCGGCCGTCGACGCTGGAGATGCCGCTGGCAAGGTCGATCACCAGGCGCCCGCCGTTCAGCGTGTCGCCGCCCCGGCGCAGGGCCACGTTGCCGGCCATGGTGATGACCCGGCGGTTGAAGTCATAGACCGCCACGTCGCCG
Organism: uncultured Novosphingobium sp.; assembly: GCA_964520765.1. Classification (GTDB taxonomy): domain Bacteria; phylum Pseudomonadota; class Alphaproteobacteria; order Sphingomonadales; family Sphingomonadaceae; genus Novosphingobium. The sequence continues at coordinate 2,688 of CAZFPW010000109.1, read as the reverse complement.
CGCGCGGTCTCGCCGCCGCGCTGGACGAAGACGCCGCCCGTCGCGTCGATCCGCTGGATCTTGAGCGAGCCGGCGTCGGTATAGGCCACGGTCGTGCGCGCCGCCTTGAGGTTCAGCCCGCCCTGATTGATGTCGACGTTGCCCGAGAGGACGACGCGGTTCTGGCGGTCCTGCAGCTCGATCCGGTCGGCCGCGTAGTTCACCGGGGCGTCGCTGTTGTGCCCGGCGATGGCCTGGGCGCCGAGCTGCTGAAGCCCGATCAGGGCCGAGCCGGTGACGACGAAGGCGGCGATGCCCACCCGCAGCGCGCCGGTGATCTGGAAGCGGTCTTTCATCATGGCATCCTGAGCTTTCCGGGTTCCATCCGCAAGCGGGCACGGCCGTCGAGCGCCACGGTGCGCTCCGACAGGTCCGCCACTATCCGGTTGGCGGTGAAGGTGCCAGCGGGAATGGAGCCGGCGACTCCGCCGCTGCCCTCGACCCGGCGGGTCCGCAGGTCGATCGTGACGTTGCTGGCGCTCATGCTGTAGCCGTCCGCCGCGCGGAAATTGAGCGGCCCGGCCACGCCCACCCGCTCGTTCGCCATGTCGTAGCGGCCGTTCCGGGCGGAAATCTCGGCCGGCCCGTCGGACAGCATGATGCGGGCGATCAGATCGTTCATTTCCACGGTGGGATCGCTCGCCGCGCGCTGCACCGCGCTGCCGGCGGTCAGCGAGAAGGGGCGGCCCTGGTCGTCCGCGCCGCGGTACATCGCCTTGTCGACGCGCAGGCGCTCGCTGGTCACGGCGACGCGGTTGCGGTCGAGCAGGAAGCTGATCTCTCCGCGCGGGGTGAACGGGGCGAGGATCATCACCGCAGCGACCGCGCCGACCCCAGCGGGCAGGACGCGGACCAGCAGGCGCACCAGCCGATCGTGCGCGCTGCCCGGCGCCGCGTAGGTCCGGCGCTTGTCGCGGATGAGGTCGGCCTGAGCGGTCACGGGGCGGTCATGGGGGCTGGCGGCGGTCGTTATTCGTGGCTGAAGATGTCGCTGTCCGGCCAGCCGGCAAGGTCCAGCCGGGCGCGCGTCGGCAGGAAATCGAAGCAGGCCTGGGCGATCTCGGTGCGGTGCTCGCGCGCCAGCCGCTCGACCAGGATCGCGTGCATGGCGTGGAGGTGCCGCACGTCGGAGGCGGCATATTCGCGCTGGGCGTCGGAAAGCTCGGCCCCGCCCCAGTCGCTCGACTGCTGCTGCTTGGAGATTTCCTTGCCCAGCAGCTCGCGCACCAGGTCCTTCAACCCGTGACGGTCGGTATAGGTGCGGACCAGCTTGCTGGCGATCTTGGTGCAGAACACCGGCGCCGCGCTGACGCCCAGGTAATGCTCGATCGCGGCCAGGTCGAACCGGGCGAAATGGAACAGCTTGAGCCGGGCAGGATCGGCCAGCACCGCCTTGAGGTTCGGCGCGGCATAGGCGCTGCCCGGATTGAAGCGGACGAGATGCTCATCCCCCCCGCCGTCCGAGATCTGGACGACGCAAAGCCGGTCGCGCGCGGTGATGAGGCCCATGGTCTCGGTATCGACCGCGACCGGGCCGGGAGCGAGCACGCCCTCGGGGAGATCTTCTTCGTGGAAATGGACAGCCATATGCGGCCCGTGCTTAGGCTCATCCGGCGATAAGGGAAAGCCCGGTTTCGGTGAATTGGAGGGAAGCGCGATGGCTGGCGGCGATGCGATACCCGAAAGCTGGCGCGCGGCGCTGGCGCCCGTCCTGGCCGAGCGGCCGTCGCGCGCGCTCGGCGGCTTCCTCCAGGCCGAGGAGCAGGCCGGCAAGCGGATCTATCCGCCGCGCGGCGCCCGGCTGCGCGCGCTGGAGCTGACCCCGCTCGACCAGGTCAAGGTCGTGATCCTGGGGCAGGACCCCTACCACGGCCCCGGCCAGGCGCACGGCCTGGCCTTCTCGGTGCCGCAGGGCGTGCGCGTGCCGCCCAGCCTGGTCAACATCTACAAGGAGCTGGAGAGCGACCTCGGCCTGGCGGTGCCCGCCCATGGCAACCTGGAGAACTGGGCGCAGCAGGGCGTGCTGCTGCTCAACAATGCCCTGACGGTGGAGGAAGGGCGCGCCGGGTCCCACCAGAAGCTGGGGTGGGAGGCGATCACCGACGCCGCCGTCGCCGCGGTGGTGGAGCGCGAGGAGCCGAGCGTGTTCATGCTCTGGGGCAGTCATGCCCGGAACAAGGCGATGCGCGTCCCGGGGCTGGCCAACGGCCGCCACCTGGTGCTGACCGCCCCGCACCCGAGCCCGCTTTCGGCCCACTCGGGCTTCCTGGGGTGCCGGCATTTCAGCCAGGCGAACGCGTTCCTCGAAGCCAAGGGGCGCGGCGCGATCGACTGGCGGGCGTGAACGGTTCCGCGATTGCCCTGAAGCATTCCCGCCTTCACCCTCCCCTCTTCACCCTCCCCCGCTCAGCCTGAGCTTGTCGAAGGCCACGCGCGAACATTTGCCCCAAGCTCCCTGGACCTGACGGCGGGGGCATCGCGTGGCCTTCGACAAGCTCAGGCTGAGCGGGGTGCGGTGGAATGTGGAGTGAGGGCAGCCATAAGCCATCGCATTGCAAACGCCATATCGCCCACGAAAAAGGGGCCGGATTGCTCCGGCCCCTTTCGTGTTTTGGCTAAGCTTGGAGCTTAGAAGCCCGAACCCGGACC
>CAZFPW010000108.1:5233-8672 GCA_964520765.1 uncultured Novosphingobium sp. | reverse complement strand
CCTTGTGCGCCGCAGCAAATAGCCTTGGCCGCTTCGGCGCGCTAAGCTCGCCCCAGCCAAGGAGCATGCGATGGGCGATTCGACGAGCGGTCGTGACGGAGGCCTGGATCTTTTCAAGCAGGTCCTCAAGTTCCAGAGCGACGCGCTCGACGCGATGCTCCAGCCCCTGAACGCGGCTGGAGACGCAGGCGGCACGGCCGACTGGGCCAGGATCGGCGAACGGCTCCAGCAGCAATGGCGCGACTTCCAGCAAAGCCCCGCGGCCGCCGGCCTGCCCGGCGCGGAGCAATGGCTCACCCTGCTCGGCAGCTGGAGCGAGCAGTTGCCCCTGGCCGAGATGCAGCAGCGGATGTGGAGCGACGGGGCCGCGCTGTGGAACACCCTGCTCGGCCGGGACGGCGGGCAGGACCTGCGCCAGGACCGCCGCTTCGCCGATCCGAAATGGCGCGAGCAGCCGCTCTATGCCGTGCTCCACCAGACCTACCTGATGCTGGCCGAGCAGGTGCTGGGCGCGGTCGACGGCCTGTCCGGCCTCGATCCGGACAAGCACGAGCAATTGCGCTTCGCGGTTCGCACCCTGGTCGAGGCGCTCAGCCCCGACCATTTCCCGCTGACCAACCCGCTGGTGATCGACCGCGCGCTGGAGACCAAGGGCGAAAGCCTGGTCAAGGGCATGGAGCACCTGATCGCCGACCTGAAACGCGGCCAGCTCACCCACACCGACCCCGACGCCTTCAAGCTGGGCGAGAACATCGCGGTGACGCCCGGCAAGGTCGTCCACGAAAGCCGGCTGTTCCAGCTCATCCAGTACAGCCCGGCGACGGAGAAGGTGCTGGCCGTGCCGCTGGTGATCTTCCCGCCGTGGATCAACCGCTTCTACATCCTGGACCTCAACCCGGCGAAGAGCTTCGTGCGCTGGGCGGTCGAGCAGGGCGTGACCGTGTTCATGGTCTCGTGGAAGTCGGCCGACGCCAGCATGGCCGATGTCGTCTGGGACGATTACGTCCGCGCCCAGATCGAGGCGATCGACACGATCCGCGCGCGGCTGAAGGTGCCGGCGGTCCACGCGATCGGCTATTGCGTCGCCGGGACGACCCTGGCCGCGACCCTGGCGGTCCTGGCCCGGCGCGGCGAGGCGGACCGGGTGAAGAGCGCGACCTACTTCACCGCCCAGGTCGATTTCGAGAAGGCGGGCGAGCTGAAGAACTTCATCGACGATTCGCAGATCGCCACCCTCGCCCAGCTTTCGCCCGAAGGCTATCTCGACGGGCGCTACATGGCCGCGACCTTCAACCTGCTGCGCGGCAACGATCTCATCTGGAACTACGTGATCAACCACTACCTGCTGGGGCAGGACTATCCGGCCTTCGACATGCTGCACTGGAACGGCGACACCACCAACCTGCCGGCCAAGTGGCACCAGGCCTACCTGAAGGACCTCTACCGCGACAACCTGCTGATCGAGCCGGACCGCCTGAGCGTGGACGGCACCCCGATCGACCTCACCCGCATCGAGACGCCCAGCTTCATCCAGGCCGGGCGCGAGGACCACATCGCCCCGCCCGAAAGCGTCTGGCGCTCCACCGAGCATTTCAAGGGGCCGGTCGAATTCATCCTCGCCGGATCGGGTCACATCGCCGGCGTGGTCAATCCGCCGCGCGCGAACAAGTACCAGTACTGGACCAGCGACACCCCCGCCGCAACGCTGGAGGCCTTCGTCGCGAGCGCCCAGGAACATCCCGGCAGCTGGTGGCCCCACTGGCTGGAATGGCTGCGCCGGCAGGACGCGCGGGAAGTTCCCGCCAAGGGCAAGCGCGCGCCCGGCGGCAGGGGCGATCCCGGCATCGAGGATGCGCCGGGACGCTATGTGCGCATGCGGTGACGGCGAACAGGCCGGGAAGGCTTTCTTGCACTTATGTTGCACTGCACAAAATTCCCTTGACGATCGCACGCGCAACATATATTTGTGCAGTGCAACATAAGCGGACTCGTCCGTCCGCCCCACAAGGGTTCGAAGTGCCATGCCCGAGAAGACCGAGATCGAGGCGGAAGCCGCCGCTGAGAAAGCCTACGCCGCCGCCAGCGAAGCGGTGACCGCCAAGGCCCCCGTCCCGCCGGCTCCGGCCGAAACGACCCCCGCGGTCGAGTTCCCCTCCAAGGCCCAGCGCGCGCCCCGGCAGAAGGCCGAGCCCGCCGTCGTCGCGACCGCGCCAGCCGCCGCAGCGCCCGTAGCCGCGGCGAAGGCCGCGCCCCGGAAGGCCCCGAAGAAGATCCCGGCCCGCAAGGCCGTGAAGCCGAAGGCCCTGCCCAAGGCGAAGGCCCCGAAGGCCGCCGCCGCGACGACGCTCAAGGCGGCTCCCAAGGCAACCAAGGCGACAGCGCCCAAGACTGCCGCCACGAAAACCCTGTTTCAGCAGTTGAAGGACACGACCATGGACACCACCGAATTCACCACCAAGATCAAGGGCGCCGTCAGCGAAGCCCAGGCCAAGGCCAAGGAAGCCTTCGACAAGGGCGCCGCGACCTTCGCCGAGTACAACGAATTCTCGAAGGGCAACGTCGAGGCGGTCGTCGCTTCGGGCAAGATCCTCGCCACCGGCTTCCAGTCGCTGGGCAAGACCTTCGTCGAAGACGGCAAGAGCGCGTTCGAGACCCTGACCGCCGAGGTCAAGGAACTCGCCACGGTCAAGTCGCCGGTCGATTTCTTCAAGCTGCAGACCGAGTTCCTGCGTCGCAACTTCGACATCGCGGTGTCCAACACCTCGAAGAACAGCGAAGCCGTCCTGAAGCTCGCCAGCGAAGCCGCCGCGCCGATCTCGGCCCGCGTCAACCTCGCGGTCGAGAAGATCAAGAAGGCGGCCTGACCTCCTTCGTCCGACGTTCCGGCCGGCTCCTTTCGCCGGCTGGAAGGTCCCCGCAGCGGGCCGGGCGCACCATGCGCCCGGCCCGTTCGCTTTTCGGTAACCGGCAAGGTGAGATAGGGACGCGCCCGACAGGCCTTGTCCTGCGCCCCTTTGATACGATATTCTGCGACGATGAACTTCCGCTCCGCCTTGATCGATTCAGCAGGCTTTCCGCCCCTGGGCGCCTCCGTGCGCGCGCCGGCGCGCGCCGTGGATGAAGAGGACGGCGGCCTCGGCGGCGGGCAGGACCAGGTCGGCACCGCCACCAAGACTCGCGCCAAGCCCAAGAAGCCCAGCCAGTTCAAGGTGCTGATGCTCAACGACGACTACACCCCGATGGAGTTCGTCGTCATGGCCCTGAAGCGCTTCTTCAACATGGACCTGGAACAGGCGACCCGCGTGATGCTCCATGTCCACCAGAAGGGCGTCGGCGTCTGCGGCATCTTCCCCTACGAGATCGCCGAGACCAAGGTGAACCAGGTGATGGACTTCGCCCGCCAGAACCAGCACCCGCTGCAATGCACGCTGGAGAAGGC
>CAZFPW010000108.1:0-5133 GCA_964520765.1 uncultured Novosphingobium sp. | reverse complement strand
GCCTGGGGCGCGATCCTGCTCCTCGCCAACATCTTCCTGGCCGGGCATCTCAAGACGAAGCAGTACGGGCCCGACTGGAACATCGGCGCGCGGGACGAGCCGATGCCGCCGCTGGAGCCGCGCGCCGCGCGGGTGAAGCGGGCGCAGGACAACCTGCTGGAGACCTTCCCGATCGCGATCGTCGCCTTGCTGGGGGTGGTCCTGGCCGGGCGGACGAGCGGCGTGACCACGGCCGGCGCCTGGATCTGGCTGGCGGCGCGGGCGGTCTACCTTCCGGTCTACTGGGCCGGCATCAAGGGCCTGCGCACGGTGATCTTCCTCGTCAGCCTGGTCGGCCTGCTGATGGTGCTCTGGCCATTGCTTTGGCCGTGAGGTCCACGCCATCCGGCGCTTTGCGCTTGCCCCCCGCGCCGAACCGGGGATAGTGCGCGTCCGCAGGCCCGTCTGGGTCCGATAGCTCCAGGTCAGGCCCCGCTTGAAGTTCCTCACCGCCACCGATCGCTATATCTTCCGGCTCGTCATCGGGCCGATGTTCGCGGTGTTCGTCATCGCGGCCTCGCTGCTGATCCTGGACAAGATGCTCAAGCTGTTCGACTTCGTCGCGAGCGAGGGCGGGCCGGTGCGGATCGTGTTCCAGATGCTGGCGAACCTGCTGCCCGAATATGCCAGCCTGGCGATCCCGCTCGGCATGATGCTGGGCATTCTCCTCGCCTTCCGCAAGCTCGCGACCTCGAGCGAGCTGGACGTGATGCGCGCCGTGGGCCTGTCCTACACCCGCCTGCTGCGCGTGCCCTATATCATCGCGGTCGTCCTGATGCTCGTGAACCTGCTGATCGTCGGCTATCTCCAGCCGCTGTCGCGCTATTACTACGAGCAGCTCCAGTTCGACCTGCGCTCGGGCGCGCTGGGCGCCTCGATCAAGGTCGGGGAGTTCACCACGCTGAAGGACAAGATGGCGCTGCGGATCGAAAGCAGCGAGGACGAAGGGCGCAAGCTCATGGGCATCTTCGTCCGCGTCGCCGACGGCAAGGGCCAGGTCCTCTCGGTCTCGGCGCGCGAGGGGCGGTTCCTGGCGCTCAAGGAGCATCCCGACACGATCGTCCTGCGCCTGGCCGACGGCCAGATCGTGCAGGATACGCCGGGCGTGACCCCGCGGGTGCTCAGCTTCTCGCAGCACGACCTGCCCATCGACCTGCCCGGCATCGAGAAGTTCCGCCAGCGCGGCGGGGGCGAGCGCGAGTATCTCCTGCCCGAGCTGCTGCAGATCGGCTGGAGCGACAGCCAGCCCGAAAAGCTCCGCAACGAGACGCGGGCGAACTTCAACTACCGCCTGGTCGAGGTGGTGATGATGCTGCTCCTTCCGCTGCTCGCCGTGGCCCTGGCGATCCCGCCCAAGCGATCCACCTCCACCCTCGGCGTCTTCGTCTCGATCGTGATGGTCGTCGCCTATCACAAGGTGAACGAATACGGGCAGTCGATCGCCTCGCTCGGCCGGGTCGATCCGCTCATCTCGCTATGGGGGCCGTTCGTGATCTTCGGCGCGCTGATCCTGTGGATGTACTGGCGCGTCGCCTATGTCCCCGGCGGCCAGGCGATCGGCGCGCTCGAACGCGTCGCGGCGGTGATCGGCAAGCGGGTGAAGGCCCTGATCCGGCGCCGCGACAAGAGCCTGGTGCCGGCATGACGCAGCTCGATTTCTTCCCCTCCCGGACGCTGGCGCTCTACATCGCGCGGCTGTTCGTGATCCGCATGCTGGGCGTGCTGCTCATGCTCGTCCTGATCCTGCAGATGCTCGACCTCCTGGGCGAGAGCGGCAAGATCCTGGGCCAGGCCGGCAACGGCGAGGCGCAGCTGTGGACCTACGTCTCGCTGCGCATCCCGCAACTGATCGCGCGGTTCCTGCCCTATTCCGCCCTGCTCGCGACGATCCTGACGCTCGCCACGCTGAACCAGAACAGCGAGGTCATCGCGATGAAGGCCGCCGGGCTTTCCGCGCATCAGGTGCTGGCCCCGCTGCTGCTGGCGGCCCTGATCATCTCGGGGCTGAGCTTCGCCTTCAACGAACTCGTGGTGACCCGCGCCTCGGCCACGCTGAAGGCGTGGCAGGCGGTCGAATACGGCAAGGTGCCGGCCAATTCGGGCGGCCGGACGAACGTCTACCTGCGCGACGGGCTCAACATCCTGGCCGCCGCCTCGGTCTCCGGCAGCGGCGCCGACATGCGCATGGAGGGCGTCACCTGGTATCGCCGCGACGCCGCCGGCGCGATCCAGGAACAGGTCAAGAGCCCGCGCGCCACCTTCGCCGCGCCGGGCTGGCGGCTGGAAAGCCCCTCCGCCTTCGACGTCCAGACCGTCCAGAACCGCGATCTCGCGCCGCTCGTCGTCGCCCGGGACGTGACCCCGCAGCAGGTGGCGATCAGCTCGATCGATCCCGACGGACAGAACATCGTCGAGCTGCGGCAATCGATCCAGGCGCTCAAGGCCAACGGGCGGCGCACCAGCGAGCTGGAAGGCAAGTGGTGGCACAAGATCTCCGGCCCGCTGTCGGCCACGCTGATGCCGCTGCTCGGCGCCATCGCCGCCTTCGGCCTCGCCCGCTCGGGCCAGCTCCTGATCCGCGCGGTGATCGGCATGGCGCTGGGCTTCGCCTATTTCGTGGTCGACAACGCGGCCCTCGCGATGGGCAATTTCGGCGGCTACCCCCCGTCGATCGCGGCCTGGGCGCCCTTCCTGCTGTTCCTGCTGATCGGCGAGACGGTGCTGGTCCAGACCGAGGAATAACCGCTCAGCCCAGCCTCATCGTGCTGCGCACCAGCTTGCCGACCAGGGGCGCGAGGCCCGGATAGCTCGCCTTGCCATAGGTCGCCTCCGCGCCGAGATGGGCGGAAAGCCGCCGGTGCGCCTCGGCCAGCGAGTGATATGGCATGGACGGCAGCAGGTGGTGCAACGCGTGATAGCGCAGTCCGACCGGCGCCCAGAGCGGCGCGATCGGGCCGAGCGGCACATTGACCGAATCGAGGAACTGCCCGGTCACGGTCATCGCCTCGCCCTCGTTCTCCCACAGATGCGCGACCAGGGTGCGGATCTGGTTGAGCAGGGCCGCGAAGGAAATCACCGCCAGGCCGATCAGCAGCGGCCGCCAGCCCCACGCGAAGGAGGCGGCGACGAGGAAGATCGCCCAGAGCGAGCAGCCCAGCTCCTGCCAGAACACCATCCGGGCAAAGGCGCCTTCGGCCGGAGCGCGGCGGAATTCCGGGTTGATCGACAGGGCCGAGGCGCGCTGCCAGACCAGCCGGCGCAGCGGCGGGATCACCACGCCGAGCGGAACCAGCACGGCTGAGCGGATCAGCAGGGCCACCGGCAGCAGCAGGGCGGTGGCCACGAACAGCGGCAGGGTCCACGGCTTCATCAGCGCGAGCGGAAGGTATTCGGGATCGTCCACCGTGCCATAGCGGGTGCGCGCATGGTGCAGGGTATGGACGTTCTCGTACATCAGCGAGGGCGTCAGCAGCGGAATGCCGACCAGCAGGTTCCAGCCGAAGCGGAAGCCGGGCAGCGCATCGCGGTGGATATGGGTCAGCTCGTGGATGAACAGCATCGCCCGGTAGAGCGCCAGCGCGGCCACCACGCCGCAGGCCACGGCCAGCCACGGCCCCTTCGCCAGGATCGCGCCGGCCAGCGCGGCATAGCCGATTCCCGCGGACAGCAGCAGGTCGGTCCAGTAGATGTCCCCCCGCGCCGCCTGGAGATCGCGCGTCAGCTCCACCGCGGCGCGCAGCATCTCCTTGTCGTCCGGCGTCCGCGTGAGAATGGGCGGGACCGGCGCGGCAGCGCTGGCGGGGCGTTCGAGGGTATCCTGCGCAATCATTCCATCGGTCCGGTGGGTTCAGCTTGACAGTCGCCGGCACCATACGCAGTCACCGGCCGGAAGCCTCCTTGATCCAAAACAAAGGCGAGATCGTGGCCCACGGCGAAGTAGTCATCACCCCCGTTGCGAACAAGGCCGACCGCGAGGCCTTCATCGAGCTTGGCTATGCCCTCAACGCGGACGATCCCAACTACGTGCCGGAGCTGCGCTCGACCGAGCGGGACAAGTTCACTCCCGGCAAGAACCCCTTCTTCGAGCATGCCCGCTGCCAGCTCTTCCTCGCCCGGCGGGGCGGCGAGGTGGTGGGGCGAATCTCGGCCCATATCGACGAGCTGGCCCTGGCCCAGCCGCCCGAGCAGGGCATGGGGCCGGGCACCGGCAACTGGGGCGCGCTGGAGACGAAGGACGAGGCGGTCGCCGCCGCGCTGATCGAAACCGCCGAGGATTGGCTGCGCGGCCATGGCATGACCCGCGTCCTCGCGCCGATGAACCTGTCGATCTGGGATCAGCCGGGCCTGCTGGTGAAGGGGCACGATCATCCGCCGATGGTGATGATGGGGCACAATTCGCCGCGCTACCAGCCGTGGATCGAAGCCCGCGGCTATGCGCCGGCCAAGTCGCTCTACACCTACGACCTCGACATCACGAAGGATTTCCCCCCGCTGATCCAGCGGATCGTCGCCTCAGGCGAGAAGAACGCCCGGATCAGGGTGCGGGAGGTCGAGCTGAAGGCCTTCGACCGCGACGTGGGGATCATCTGCGACATCCTCAACGACGCCTGGTCGGACAACTGGGGCTTCGTCCCCTTCACCCCGGCCGAGGTCGCCTATACCGCCAAGACGCTGAAGCCGCTGGTCAAGCCGGACCTCATCCGCATCGCGGAATACGATGGCGAGCCGGTGGCCTTCATGATGACCCTGCCCGATTTCAACCGCATCCAGAAGCAGGTCAACGGCAAGCGCGGCAAGCCTTCGCCGCTCGGCTGGATCAAGCTGGCGCTCTGGCTGCGCAGGCCCAATCCCGCCGACATGCGCGTGCCGCTGATGGGGGTGCGCAAGTCGCTCCAGGCCTCGCGCCTCGCCAGCCAGCTCGCCTTCATGATGATCGAATATATCCGCCGCGCCTCGATCACCCACTATGGCGGCAAACGGGGCGAGATCGGCTGGGTGCTGGACGACAACCAGGGCATGAACGCGATCGCGGAGGCGATCGACAGCAAGATCAACAAGGAATACGTGATCTACGGCAAGGCGCTGTAAGCCAAA
>CAZFPW010000107.1:0-8740 GCA_964520765.1 uncultured Novosphingobium sp. | reverse complement strand
GGTGCGCCTGATCCTCAACCAGATCGGCCGCCGGCTGACCGAGAAGCTGGAAGGCGAGGTCAGGGGGCAGGGCGGCAAGGCGCGCCGCCACCAGCTCCTGATGATGCTGGACGAGTTCCCGGCGCTGGGCCGGCTCGACTTCTTCGAGACCAGCCTGGCCTTCATGGCGGGCTACGGCGTGCGCGCCTTCCTCATCGCCCAGAGCCTCAACCAGATCGAGAAGGCCTACGGCGAGAACAACAGCATTCTCGACAACTGCCATGTCCGCGTCGCCTTTGCGACCAACGACGAGCGCACCGCGCGGCGGATCTCGGACGCGCTGGGCCAGGCGACCGAGCAGCGCGCGATGCGCAACTATGCCGGGCACCGCCTCGCGCCCTGGCTCGCCCATGTTATGGTCAGCCGCCAGGAGACCGCCCGGCCGCTGCTCACCCAGGGCGAGGTCATGCAGCTGCCGCCCAGCGACGAGCTGGTCATGGTCTCGGGGCTGGCGCCGATCCGCGCCATGAAGCTGCGCTACTACGAGGACGCCAACTTCACGGCTCGCGCGCTGCCTGCGCCGGAACTGGCCCCAGGCCCCTACCGCGACGTTCCCAAGCCGCGGCCGAACGAATGGGCGAGCCTGGCCCGGCGTCCCGATGCCCGGCTTGCGCGCCTTGACGATACCGTAGGCAGCGAGAGCGACGGCGGGCTCCAGCAGCAGCGCCATCCCGGCCTTGGCGAGGAGGCGGCCAAGCAGCCCGAGCCGCCGCGCCAGCTCGATCTCCTGGGGCTCGACCGCGACGATGCCGATCCGGCGACCGACAAGCGGGCGATGGACCAGGCCCGGCAGGTCAACGTCGTCGTGCGCGCCCATGCGATGAACCAGGGCGATGGCCCGGATCACGACACGCTGCCGAGCTTCTGAGATGGCCATCACCAAACCCCGGCGCGTGCGCTACCAGCTCTTCCTGCCGGAAGATTTGAGCCACCGGCTGGAGGCGCTGGCCGCGAGGCCCGGCGCGTCCAAGTCGGGCATCCTCACCGACGCGCTCACCGCCTGGCTCAACCGGCAGGCCGCAAGCGAGCTTGAGAACAAGTTCAGCCAGCGGCTCGACCGGATGTCGCTGGCGCTGGGGCGCATCGAGCGCGACGGGCATGTCCTGCTCGAAAGCCTTGCCCTGTTCATCCGCTACGAGCTGATGGTCCAGGCCCCGCTTCCCGATGCGGACGAGGTTGCCCGCGCGGTCGGCCGCGACCGCTTCGAGGCCTTCGTGACCCGCGTCGGCGAAGCTCTGGCGAGCGGCCAGCGCACCCTGGCCGCGCCTTCCAAAAGCGATGGAGCCGGGAGATGAGCGAGACGCTTTCCGCTGAGCGCCGCCGGGCCATGCTGCGCACCGCGATGGGCCCGACCATCGCCGCCGCGCTGGCCGATCCCCTGGTCATCGAGATCATGGTCAACCCCGACGGGATACTGCGCCTCGATCGGCTTGGCGAAGGGCGGATCGATACCGGCACGATCTACGAGCCCGCGCAGGTCGAACGGATTATCCGTCTGGTCGCGAGCCATGCTCGCACTGAGGTTCATGGCAACGCGCCGATCATCTCGGCCGAGCTGCCGCCGCATGGGCAAGGCGCCGGCGAGCGGTTCGAGGGGATCCTGCCGCCGGTATCCACCGCGCCGTGCTTCTCGATCCGCAAACCGGCCGCGAAGATCTACACGCTGCTCGACTATGTGACCGACGGCATCATGCCGGCCGAGATCGCCCGGCGGCTGAGCCGAGCCGTGGCCGAGCGCCGGAACATCCTGGTCGCGGGCGGCACCAGCTCGGGCAAGACCACGCTGGCCAACGCGCTGCTCGCCGAGATGGGAAGCCTCGACGAGCGGGTGATCCTGATCGAGGACACCCGCGAGCTGCAATGCGCCGCGCCCGATGTCGTCGCGCTGCGCACCCGTTCGGTCGGGGCCAGCCTGGCCGGGCAAGTCACCATGGCCGACCTCGTCCGCTCGACGCTGCGGCTTCGGCCGGATCGCATCATTGTCGGCGAGGTGCGGGGCAGGGAAGCCCTCGACATGCTCAAGGCCTGGAACACCGGGCATCCGGGCGGCATCGCCACGGTCCACGCAAATTCGGCGGTGTCCGCGCTCTACCGGCTCGAACAGCTGGTGCAGGAGAGCGTGGTCACCGTGCCGCGCCGGCTGATCGCCGAGGCCATCGACCGGATCGTGTTCATCGCCGGCCGCGGCCGCGCGCGCCGGGTCGAGACGATCCTCAGCGTCGGCGGCCTCGATCCCGACGGCGCCTACGACGTCACCGATCTCACCCCAGACCTTCCCCAACCTTCCGGCTCCAACCCTTGAGGAAACTGCCATGACGCTTGCCCAAAATCCTTGCCACCATCCCGCGCTGCTTGCCGCGTCGGCGCTGACGCTCAGCCTGGCCGTGGCCACCAGCGCGCATGCCTCGGGCTCGGGCATGCCCTGGGAGCAGCCGCTCCAGCAGGTCCTGGAATCGGTCCAGGGCCCGGTCGCCAAGATCGTTGCGGTGATCATCATCATCGTCACCGGGCTCACTCTCGCGTTCGGCGAGACCGCCGGCGGGTTCCGGCGGCTGATCCAGATCGTGTTCGGGCTGTCGATCGCCTTTGCCGCCAGCTCGTTCTTCCTGTCGTTCTTCTCCTTCGGCGGCGGGGCGCTGATCGCATGATCGGGGCCGGGCAACATATCGAGGGCTTCGAGGCGCCGATGCACCGCTCGCTGGCCGAACCCATCCTGCTCGGCGGGGCGCCGCGCGCGATCGCGATCCTCAACGGCACGCTCGCAGCCGCGCTCGGGCTCGGCTTGCAGCAATGGATCGCCGGCATCGTCCTCTGGGCGTTCGGCCACACGCTCGCGGTGTTCGCCGCGAAGCGCGATCCCGATTTCGCGCCGGTCCTCGCCCGCCACCTGCGTCAGCGGGGATACCTGACATGCTGAACCTGCGCGAATACCGTAGCCGCGCCGACCGGCTCGCCGATCATCTGCCTTGGGCGGCGCTGGTCGCGCCCGGCGTGGTGCTGAACAAGGATGGCAGCTTCCAGCGCACCTTGCGCTTCCGCGGGCCGGACCTGGAATCCGCCACCGAGGCCGAGCTGGTCTCGACCTGCGCGCGGGCCAACAATGTCTTGAAGCGCTTCGGCTCGGGCTGGGCGCTCCACTTCGAGGCCGAGCGCCGCGAGGCGCTGGGCTATCCGTCGAGCGCCTTTCCCGATTCCGCCAGTTGGCTGGTCGATGAGGAGCGTCGCGCCGCGTTCGAGGAAGCGGGTCAGCACTTCGAGAGCCGGTACTATCTGACGCTTACATTTCTGCCACCGCCCGATCAGGCGGATAGCGCGGGCAGGGCGCTGGTCGAGCGCAGCGACGATCAGCGTGGCCGCGACTGGCGCCAGGCGCTCGGCGCTTTCGTTGCCGAGACCGACCGCGCGCTGGACCTGTTCTTGGGCTTCATGCCCGAGGTCCGGGCGCTGGACGACGCCGAGACGCTGACATTCCTCCACGGTGCGATCTCGGCGCGGCGGCATGCTGTCGGCGTTCCCGAGACCCCGATGTATCTGGACGGGCTGCTCGCCGATACGCCGCTCACTGGCGGGCTCGAACCGATGCTGGGCGATCGGCACATCCGGACGCTCACCGTGCTCGGGTTCCCGAACGTGAGCCGGCCTGGCATCCTCGACGCGCTCAACCATCAGGACTTCGGCTACCGCTGGGTCACGCGGTTCATCGCGCTCGACAAGACCGAGGCGACCAAGGCGCTGGCCAGGCTGCGCCGACAGTGGTTCAACAAGCGGAAGTCGGTCACCGCGCTGCTGCGCGAGGTCATCTACAACCAGCCCGTCCAGCTTCTCGACAGCGACGCCGACAATAAGGTGGTCGATGCCGACCTGGCCTTGCAGGCGCTGGGCGGCGATCATGTCGCGTTCGGCTATCTCACCACCACGATCACCGTCGCCGATGCGGACCGCGCCCGCGTCGAGGACAAGGTTCGCAGTGTCGAGCGGATCGTCAACGGGCTCGGGTTCACCTGCATCCGCGAAGGCATGAACGCGGTGGAGGCGTGGCTGTCGAGCCTGCCCGGCCATGTCTATGCCAATGTCCGTCAGCCGATCGTCCACACGCTGAACCTTGCCCACCTGATGCCGCTGTCCTCGGTCTGGGCGGGACCGGCCCGCAATGCGCATCTGGACGGTCCGCCGCTGTTCCATGCGGAGACCAGCGGCTCGACGCCGTTCCGCTACAGCACCCATGTCGGCGACGTCGGTCATCAGTTGATCGTCGGCCCGACCGGTGCGGGCAAGTCCGTGCTGCTCGCGCTGCTGGCCTTGCAGTTCCGCCGCTACCCGGACAGCCAAGTCTATATCTTCGACAAGGGCTTCTCGGCCCGCGCCGCGGTGCTGGCGATGGGCGGCGCGCATCATGCGCTGGGGCTCGGCGGCGAGGATTCGCAAGCAGGCCAGTCCATCGCCTTCCAGCCCTTGCGGCATATCACCCAAGCCGACGTGCGCGCCTGGGCCGCGGAATGGATCGGCGCGCTGCTCGCCCACGAAAAGGTCCTGGTGACGCCCGAGGTCAAGGAGGCGGTGTGGTCGGCTCTGACCAGCCTGGCCACCGCGCCGATCGAGGAACGCACGTTCACCGGGCTTGCCCTGCTGCTCCAATCCGCGCCGCTGCGCTCGGCGCTCGCCCCCTATACCCTCGAAGGTCCGTTCGGCCGGCTGCTCGACGCGGCCGAAGACGATCTCGCCATTGCCGACGTCCAGTGCTTCGAGACCGAGGCGCTGATGGGACAGGCCGGTGTGGTCGCGCCGGTGCTGACCTATCTGTTCCACCGGCTCGAGGAGCGGTTCACCGGCAAGCCGACTCTGCTGATCCTGGATGAAGCCTGGGTGTTCCTCGACCATCCGCTGTTCGCCGCGCGCATCCGCGAATGGCTGAAGGTGCTGCGCAAGAAGAACGTCTCGGTGGTCTTCGCGACGCAGAGCCTCGCGGACATTGCCGACAGCACGATCGCGCCCGCCATCATCGAAAGCTGCCCGCAGCGCATCCTGCTGCCCAACGACCGGGCGATCGAGCCGCAGAGCCGCGCGGCCTATGTTCGGTTCGGCCTCAACGAGCGCCAGATCGAACTGGTGAGCCGCTCGACCCCCAAGCGCCACTACTACCTGCAATCCGCGCGCGGCAACCGGCTGTTCGAGCTGGGCCTCGGGCCAATCGCGCTCGCCCTGTGCGGCGCTTCCGATCCCGACAGCCAGAAGCTGATCGACGCCGTCCTTGCCGAGCACGGCGCTGGCGACTTCGCGCGCGCCTTCCTGTGCGCGCGGGGCCTCGCCTGGGCCGCCGAGCTTCTCGCCCGCTTTCCCGCCTCTAGCCCCCAAGAAGGAGTAATCCCGTGAAGACCAAGCTTGTTTCCGCCGCCCTGTCCGCCGGTATGACCGGTCTCCTGGTGTCGGCGATCGCCGTTCCCCTGACCCCGGCGCACGCCATCACCGTGTTCGATCCCTCGAACTACGGCCAGAACATCCTGACCGCGGCGCGCACCTTGGAGCAGATCAACAATCAGATCCGCATGCTCCAGAACCAGGCGCAGAGCCTGCTCAACCAGGCGAAGAACCTGACGACGATCAGCTTCCCCGAGCTCCAGGCGTTGCAGCAGACGCTCCAGCAGATCGACCGGTTGATGGGCCAGGCGCAAGGCATCCAGTTCCAGGTCTCCGGGCTCGATCGGCAGTTCAAAACGCTGTTCCCGAACGATCTCAACGCGGCGCTCAAGACCAATGCCCAGGTGATCGCGGCGCGCTCGCGGCTCGATACCTCGCTGGCCGCGTTCAAGCAGACGATGGCCGTCCAGTCGCAGGTCGTCGAGAACGTCGCGGCCGATGCCGCGAACCTGCGCGAGATCGTGGCCCGCAGCCAGGGCGCAGAAGGGGCGTTGCAGGCCACCCAGGCGACCAACCAGCTCCTCGCGCTCGTCGCCAAGCAGCAGTTCCAGATCCAGACCCTGATGGCCGCGCAATACCGCGCCGAGGCGATCAGCCAAGCGAACCGTCTTCAGCAGCAGACCGACGCGCAGAGCGCGACCAGGAAGTTCCTCGGCTCCGGCACGGCCTACGCCCCCCGATAGGCCGTGCTGCGAGAGCGGCGGCGGCTCGCGCATGGCCGCCGTCGCGCCGCGGGGCCTGTCTCCTCCCGCTCCCCCGGCGGGCCCCGCGGTTTTTTCCTCACACCATCAGGACGCCCGTTTCCATGAACGACCTCTCCGTCATCGACGAGTTCATGACCGCCTTCATCCGCTACATCGACAGCGGGTTCGGGCTCCTGGGTGGTGACGTCCGGTTCCTCGCCGCGACCCTGATCGGCATCGACATCACGCTTGCCGGCCTGTTCTGGGCGCTGGGCGGCGAAGACAACGTCATCGGCCGGTTTCTGAAGAAGATCCTCTACGTCGGGGTCTTCGCGTTCATCCTGAACAGCTTTTCGACGCTCGCCGACATCATCTTCCGCTCGTTTGCCCAGGCCGGGCTGACCGCGGGCGGCGGCACTCTGGCCGCGGCAGACCTGTTGAAGCCCGGACGGCTTGCCGGAACCGGGTTCGCCGCAGCCTGGCCGCTGCTCGACCAGGTGAGCCAGCTCCTGGGGTTCACCAGCTTCTTCGACAATTTCCTGACCATTGCCGTGCTGCTGATCGCCTGGGTGATCGTCATCGCCGCCTTCTTCATCCTCGCGGTGCAGATGTTCGTCACCATCCTCGAGTTCAAGCTCACCACGCTGGCCGGGTTCATTCTCGTCCCCTTCGCGCTGTGGAACCGGACGAGCTTCCTCGCCGAGCGGGTGCTCGGCAATGTCGTCAGTTCCGGCATCAAGGTCATGGTGCTCGCGGTCATCGTCGGCATCGGCTCCAACTACTTCTCGCAGTTTACCGCCGCATTGCAGGGCCAGGAGCCGGATATCGCCCAGGCCATGAGCCTGGTTCTGGCGAGCCTGGCCCTGTTCGGGCTCGGCATCTTCGGTCCCGGCATTGCGTCGGGCCTGGTCTCGGGCGCGCCGCAGCTCGGCGCGGGATCGGCGGTGGCGACCACCGCGCTGGCCGCCGGCGGGCTCGCCGTGGCCGGCAGCGCGGGGCTCGGCGCGGCCCGTGCGCTGGGTGGTGCGGGGCTCGGCGCAATCCGTGCGGGCACCGCGATGGGCTCGGCGGCATCGACGGCATACAAGCTCGGCCAGGAGACTTCGGGCTCCTCGTCGGTCGGCGCAGGGCTTGGCGGCGTCGCCACCGCGGCCCGCGGCGCTGCCGCGCACAAGCTGAGCGAGCTGGGCGGCTCGTTCGGCTTGCATGAATCCGCCGAGCAAGGCCGGCAAGCCGCCTGGAATGCCGGCACCACCACCGCCGCGAAGCCCGCGGCGGGCGCTGCGCCCAATGGCGAGGCCATGCCTGCCTGGGCCCGCAATCTCCACGCCACCCAGACCGCCCGGCATCACCGGCAGATGGCGATCCACGCCCTGCAATCGGGCGACCGCGGCGGTCACGGCGCCACCCCCGACATCAAGGAAAGGGACTGATCCCCATGCGATTCAAGCGAGCGATCCAGCGGTACGGGCGCACGCCCGAGCCCGAGACACCCTACCAGCGCGCCGGCCAGCTCTGGGACGAGCGGATCGGCTCGGCCCGGGTCCAGGCGCAGAACTGGCGGTTGATGGCGCTGGGCGGCCTGGCCCTGACCACCGGCTTGTCGGTCGCCCTCGTCTGGCAGTCCTTGCAGAGCCGGGTCGTGCCCTATGTGGTCGAGGTGGATTCCTTAGGGCAGGCGCAGGCCGTCGCGCCGGCCGACAAGGACTACCGGCCGACCGATCCGCAGATCGCGTGGTTCCTCGGGCGGTTCATCACCGATATCCGCTCGCGCAGCCTCGATCCCGTGCTGATGCGCGAGCATTGGCTTGGCGCCTACGATTACGTGACGCAGCGGGGGAGCATCTTCCTCAGCGAATATGCCCGCGCCGCGGATCCGTTTGCGAACATCGGCGACAAGACGGTGTCGGTGCAGGTGACCAGCGTGGTGCGCGCCTCGGACACCTCGTTCCAGGTCAAATGGACCGAGAGCGCCTACGAGCGCGGCAGCCTGGTCGGCACCTCGCGCTGGACCGCCATTCTGACCATCGCGGTCAAGCCGCCCCGCAGCGCCGAGACGCTGCGCAAGAACCCGCTCGGGCTCTACGTCGATGCGATCGACTGGAGCCGGGAGCTGGAAGCGCCGGTACCAGTGCCAGCTGAGCAGTCGGCCCAAACAATGGCCCCCATACCGACCGGCCAAGCCGCACCCGCGCCACCGGGCTCGAATGTCCCGGCGGCATCGCCGCTCGATCCCAACCTCGCCGTTCCTGCACAACCCCAATCGGAGATCCGTCCATGAAGTACGTCCTCATTGCGGTGACCGCCTTTGCCGGCGTCGCGCCCGCTTTTGCGCAGCCCGCACCGTCCGCTGTTGCTCCGCCAATCGCCGTCGCATCTTCGACGCCTGCGCTCGTGGCGCCTGTCACGCCTGCCGCGACGCCTCTCCCGCCCGTGCCGCTGGCCGTGCCCGACCTTCCCGTTCGCAAGGTGCAACCGACCGCGGCCGAGCTGCGGGTGCGCTCCGCCAACCGTGCGGCGACGCGCGAGCCGCAGGTGCAAGGGTTCGTCAATGCGCTGCAGGTCTATCCGTTCAGCGACGGCGTGCTCTACCGGCTGCTCGC
>CAZFPW010000106.1:0-8787 GCA_964520765.1 uncultured Novosphingobium sp. | reverse complement strand
GCCGACGCCTTCATGGATTCGATCCCGCTGGTCGTCCTGACCGGCCAGGTCGCGACCGCACTGATCGGCTCAGACGCCTTCCAGGAAGCCGACACGATCGGCATCTCCCGCCACTGCACCAAGCACAACTACCTGGTGAAGGATCCGGCCGAGCTTGCCGCGACCATCGACGAGGCGTTCCAGATCGCCACGACCGGCCGCCCCGGTCCGGTGCTGATCGACATCCCCAAGGACGTCCAGGTCGCCTCGGCCATGCTGTCCGAAGCCGCGCCGCAGCGCCGCAATCGCTATTCCCCGCGGCTAGAAGCCTCGGCGGCCGAGATCGAGGAGGCGATCACCCTGCTGGAGCGGGCCGAACGGCCGATCTTCTATACCGGCGGCGGCGTCATCAATTCGGGCCCGCGCGCCTCGAAGCTGCTGCGCGACCTGCAAGGGCTGACGGGAGCGCCGGTCACCTCGACGCTGATGGGCCTCGGCGCCTTCCCGGCCGACAGCGCGGACTGGCTGGGCATGCTCGGAATGCACGGCACCTACGAATCCAACATGGCGATGAACAAGGCGGACCTGATCGTCTGCGTCGGCGCGCGCTTCGACGACCGCGTGACCGGCCGGCTCGATGCCTTCGCCCCGCACTCGACCAAGATCCACATCGACATCGACCGCGCCTCGATCAACAAGGTGGTTCCGGTCGACCTCGGCATCGTCGGCGATTGCGCCACGGTCCTGGACCAGCTCGTCCAGGCCTGGGGCAGCCGCAAGCGCCGCGACCTTTCCGCCTGGAAACAGCAGATCGACGGCTGGCGCGCGCGCAAGAGCCTGTCCTTCCCCAAGAACGACAAGGCGATCATGCCCCAGCTCGCGGTGCAGCGGCTCTATGAGCTGACCAAGGACAAGGACCCGATCATCACCACCGAGGTCGGCCAGCACCAGATGTGGGCGGCGCAGCACTTCCACTTCTTCGGGCCGAACAAGTGGCTGACCTCCGGCGGCCTCGGCACGATGGGCTATGGCCTGCCCGCCGCGATAGGCGCCCAGTGCGGCAATCCGGGCGAACTGGTCATCGACGTGGCCGGCGACGCCTCGATCCAGATGAACATCCAGGAACTCGGCACGGCGACGCAGTACCGCCTTCCGGTCAAGGTCTTCATCCTCAACAACCAGTGGATGGGCATGGTCCGCCAGTGGCAGGAACTGACCTATGAGAGCCGCTATTCGGAGTCCTATTCCGACAGCCTGCCCGATTTCGTGAAGCTGGCCGAGGCCTATGGCTGGAAGGGCATCCGCATCGAGGACGAGAGCCAGCTCGACGACGGCATCCGCGCGATGATCGCCCATGACGGGCCGGTGATCGTCGACTGCCAGGTCTCGAACGAGGCGAACTGCTTCCCGATGATCCCGAGCGGCGCGGCCCATACCGACATGATCCTGCCGGGCGACGAAGTCGCCGGCACGATGGACGATGAAGCGAAGGCATTGGTGTGACCCGCGCATTCACCTTGATTGAAACAAATCCGTTCCTCCCGAGCGAAGTCGAGGAACTATGCCGAGCGTCAGCGAGGCTGGGACGGTGCGGTTCTCGCTACGCTCGAACTAGTCCCTCGACTTCGCTCGGGAGGAACGGGGATTTGGGATTGTCCTACGCATGATGAAGATCAAAACCGAAACCGCCGAGCGTCACGTCCTGACGATCACGGTGGACAACGAGGCAGGCATCCTGGCGAAGATCGCCGGGCTGTTCACCGCGCGCGGCTATAACATCGACAGCCTGACCGTGGCCGACATCACCGACAACCACTCGGTCAGCCGGATCACCATCGTCACCAACGGGCCGCCCGCGCAGATCGACCAGATCCACGCCCAGCTCGAACGGCTGGTGCCGGTCCACAAGGTCGTCGACCTGACCGAGGTCGGCCCCTACGTCGAGCGCGAGCTGGCGCTGATCAAGGTCGCCGGCACCGGCGACATCCGCGTCGAGGCGCTGCGCGTCGCCGAGCTGTTCCGCGCCAAGGTGGTCGACACCACGACGAAGAGCTTCGTCTTCGAGCTGACCGGCACGCCCGACAAGATCGATAGCTTCATCGCCCTGATGCGCGAACTCGGCCTGGTCGAGGTTGGCCGCACCGGCATTGTCGGCATGGTGCGAGGGCCGGAGGGAACCTGAGAAATTAGCCGTCGTCCCGGGCTTGACCCGGGACCGCTGGCGGCTTGGCTGGACCTCGCTTCGCTGAGGCCAGCGGTCCCGGATCAAGTCCGGGACGACGAATTGGGACGACTTAACAAGGATATGGACATGAAGGTTTATTACGACGCCGATGCCGACCTGAACCTGATCACCGGCAAGAAGATCGCTATCCTCGGCTACGGCAGCCAGGGCCACGCCCATGCGCAGAACCTGCGCGATTCGGGCGTCAAGGAAGTCGCCATCGCCCTGCGCGAAGGCTCGGCCACGGCGAAGAAGGCCGAAGGCGCCGGCTTCAAGGTGCTGTCGAACGCCGAGGCGGCCAAGTGGGCTGACATCCTGATGATCCTGGCCCCCGACGAGCATCAGGCCGCGATCTACGCCGAGGACATCCACGCCAACCTGAAGCCCGGCGCGGCGCTGGCCTTCGCCCACGGCCTCAACGTCCACTTCGGCCTGATCGAGCCGCGCGCCGACATCGACGTGATCATGATCGCGCCGAAGGGCCCCGGCCACACCGTCCGCAGCGAATATCAGCGCGGCGGCGGCGTGCCCTGCCTGATCGCGATCGCGCAGGACGCCACCGGCAACGCCCACGATATCTCCCTCGCCTATGCCAGCGGAGTCGGCGGCGGCCGCTCGGGCATCATCGAGACCAACTTCCGCGAGGAATGCGAGACCGACCTGTTCGGTGAGCAGGCCGTGCTCTGCGGCGGCGCCACCGCGCTGGTCCAGGCCGGCTTCGAGACGCTGGTCGAGGCGGGCTACGCCCCCGAAATGGCCTATTTCGAGTGCCTCCACGAGCTGAAGCTGATCGTCGACCTGATGTATGAAGGCGGCATCGCCAACATGCGCTACTCGATCTCGAACACCGCCGAATACGGCGACATCACCACCGGCCCGCGGATCATCACCGAGGAGACCAAGAAGGAGATGAAGCGCGTGCTGGAGGACATCCAGTCGGGCCGCTTCGTCAAGAACTTCGTCCTCGACAACCGCGCCGGCCAGCCCGAGCTAAAGGCCGCCCGCAAGGCCGCCCAGCGCCACCCGATCGAGGAAACCGGCGCGAAGCTGCGCGCGATGATGCCCTGGATCAAGGCCAACGCCCTGGTCGACAAGGCGAAGAACTGACGTTCAGCAATCGTGCACCATCGGGATGCTTCTGATAAGGGAAGCATCCCGATGGAGATTCCGATGCACGTCAAATTCCTCGTCCCGCTCGCCGCGATCGCGCTGTCCGCCTGTGCGAGTTCCACGGGATCCGGCGGCACTTCACCCGAAGTGGCCCCTCCACCGCCGGACGAGTGCCAGGCCAGCAAGCTCGGCCGCTATCTGAACGTCCTGCCGACCGACGATATCAAGGCCGCGATCGCCGCCGAGGTGGGCCAGGATCGCCGCATCCGTTACATCGCCCCCGGCCAGGCCATCACGCTGGACTACCTGGTCTTCCGCCTCAACGTGGAAACCGGCAAGGACGGCCGGATCAAGCGCTTCTACTGCGGCTGATGCGGCTCAGCGCATCAGGGCGAAGGCGGTTCTCAATTCGCTGACGAACAGTTCCGGCTGTTCCCAGGCGGCGAAATGCCCGCCGCGCTCGGCCCGCCGCCAATAGACGATGTTGTGCAGGATGCGCTCCGACCACTTGCGCGGAGCCTTCGAGATTTCCTTGGGGAAGGTGCTGACCGCCGCGGGCAGCAGCACCGGCGGCGCCTTGCCGATCGCGCCGAAGCTCTCCCAATAGAGCCGCGCCGCAGAGGCGCCCGTGCCGGCGAGCCAATAGAGCGTGATATTGTCGAGGATCGTGTCGCGCGACAGGGCATCCTCGGGCCGGCCGGCATTGTCGGTCCAGCTTAACATCTTCTCGTAGATCCAGGCCGCCAGGCCGACCGGAGAATCCACCAGCGAGTAGCCGATGGTCTGCGGCCGGGTCGATTGCTGGGTCGAATAGCCCGATTCCCATTGCTTGTAGTGCTCGCCGCTGGCGATCGCCTCCTGCTCCTCCAGGGTGGGATCGACGAAGTCCTCGCGCCGTCGTCGCGCCACCGGCAGGTTGAGATGGATTCCCGCCAGGCCTTCCGGCGCCTGCCCGCCCATGCAGGTCGTGACGATCGCGCCCCAATCACCCCCTTGCGCGACCCAGCGGCGATAGCCGAGCCGCCGCATCAATTCCGCCCAGGCCCGGCCGATATGCTCGACATCCCAACCCCGCGCCGTCGGCTTGCCCGAGAAGCCGTAGCCCGGCAGCGAGGGCACCACGACATGGAACGCATCCTCCGCCCGTCCGCCGTAGGCCACCGGATCGGTCAGCGGGCCGATGCAGGCAAGGAACTCGATCACCGAGCCCGGCCAGCCGTGGGTCAGGACCAGCGGCAGGGCCTCCGCGTGAGGCGAGCGGACGTGGAGGAAGTGGATGTCCAGCCCGGCGATCTCGGTCTTGAACTGCCCCAATGCGTTGAGCCTCGCCTCGCAGGCGCGCCAGTCGTAACCGTCGCGCCAATAGGCGACGAGCGCCTGCATCGCGGCGAGCGGCACCCCTTGCGACCAATCGTCCACCGTCTCCGCCTCGGGCCAGCGGACCGCGGCAAGCCGGCGGCCAAGGTCGTCCAGATCGGCCTGGGGCACGTCGAGATGAAAGGGGCGAATTTCGGTCATATCCCAGCTTGATCCCTTCTTTGCGGCGAGGAAAAGCGCGCATCTTCCCCGAAAATCGTCCACCCATCGATCACGGTAATCGCTACAATCGTCTTTACAGGCCGGCGATCAATCCCCATAGCTTCCCCCATGACGATCCGGCTTGGCCTTATCCTGCGACTTACCCGCCCTTGGGCGTGAGCTGACGCGCGGCCTGAGCGGCGCGTGTGCGGCGCCCAAGGGACCGATCACCGCTACAGTCGCAATCGAGCCATAGAGTTACCATCATGTCCATGCTGAAAAACCCCTCGGTCAAGTACCGGCCCTTCCCGCCGATCAACCTGCCCGATCGCCAGTGGCCCTCGCGCGTCATCACCCAGGCGCCGCGCTGGCTCTCCACCGACCTGCGCGACGGCAACCAGTCGCTGATCGACCCGATGGGCGCGGAGAAGAAAACCCGCTTTTTCGACCTCTTGGTCAAGATTGGTCTGAAAGAGATCGAAGTCGGCTTCCCCGCCGCCGGCTCCACCGAGTTCGACTTCATCCAGGGCCTGGTGAAGACCGGGCGTGTGCCCGACGACGTGCTGGTTCAAGTCCTGACCCAGTCGCGCGAGGATCTGATCAAGACCTCGTTCGAAAGCCTGGAAGGCGCGCGCGCGGCCATCGTCCACCTCTACAACGCGGTCTCGCCGCTGTGGCGCACGGTCGTGTTCGGGATGGAACAGGCCCAGATCAAGGAGATCGCGGTCGCCGGGGCCAAGGTCCTGCGCGATCAGGCCGCGCGCTTCCCCGGCACCGACTGGCACTTCGAATATTCGCCGGAGACCTTCTCCACGGCGGAGCTGGATTTCAGCCTGGAGTGCTGCGAGGCGGTGATGGACGTGCTGCGGCCGACGCCGGAGCACCCGATCATCCTCAACCTGCCGGCCACGGTCGAGGCGGCGACGCCCAACGTCTATGCCGACCAGATCGAGTATTTCTGCCGCAATCTGCCCAACCGGGAGAGCGCGGTGATCTCGCTCCACACCCATAACGACCGTGGGACCGGCGTCGCTGCCGCGGAGCTGGGGCTGATGGCCGGGGCGGATCGCGTCGAGGGCTGCTTGTTCGGCAACGGCGAGCGCACCGGCAATTGCTGCCTGGTGACGGTCGGCCTCAACTTGTACACGCAAGGCGTTGATCCCAGGCTGGATTTCTCCGACATCGACGAGATCATCCAGACGGTCGAATACTGCAACCAGCTGCCCGTGCCGGAACGCCACCCCTATTCGGGCGAACTGGTCTTCACCGCCTTTTCGGGCTCGCATCAGGACGCGATCAAGAAGGGCTTCGCCGCGCAGGAGCAGCGCAACGACCAGCTCTGGGCCGTGCCCTACCTGCCGATCGATCCGGCAGACCTGGGCCGCAGCTACGAGGCGGTGATCCGGGTTAACTCGCAATCGGGCAAGGGCGGTTTCGCCTGGGTGATCGAGCAGGATCAGGGCCTCAAGCTGCCGAAGCGGATGCAGGCCCACTTCTCGCGCCATGTGCAGGAACTGGCCGACAAGCTGGGCCGCGAGCTACAGGCCGAGGACATCTGGCAGGTCTTCCAGCGGGTGTACCACGTTGCCGAGCCGCAGCATTTCCAGCTCGTCGACTACGAGGAGAGCAAGGGCCCCGACGGAACCCGCATCTTTGCCGGGCGGATCGGCGTGGGCGGCAAGGAGCAGTCGGTCTCGGGCCGTGGCAATGGGCTGATTTCCTCGATCCTGGCGACACTTAAGGACGCCTTCGGAGTCGAGCTGGAGGTTCGCGACTATTCCGAGCACGCGATGACCGCGGGCACCGACGCGCGCGCGGCGGCCTATGTCGAATGCGTGACCCCGGGCGGCCAGACCGTCTGGGGCGTCGGCATCGACGAGGACGTGGCCACGGCCAGCGTCCGGGCCGTGCTCAGCGCGGCGAACTCGGTAGCCGGCTGAGGCAATTCTACGAAGACCGGCGCGCATTGGCGGCGCGCCGGTCTTCGTGATATTCTGTGTCTCACAAGGGAGCAGGATATGGCCGGAATCACCATTACCGATCTTCGAGATGACCTGAGCTTTGGTGCACAGGTCTCTGGACTTGCCTATGAAAATCTGGACGACGCCGGACTCCGTGACGAGCTGAAGCGCCTGTTCGAGGCGCGCGGGATGATCGTCTTTTCAGGCGTCGAGCCGACGCCGCGCATGCAGGTGGGGCTGAGCAAGGTCTTCGGCCCGCTGAAGGATCACCCGACCAAGACCACCCCGCGCGACGGCGATGCGGAGGATCTGGGCGAAGGGGTGATCGACATGCATTACCGCCCGGTTCCGGGCGATCCGGCGATGGGCGAAGGCCTGGTCGAGATGGGCGGAAAGGTGCTGGCGCGCTATTCGCCGTGGCATTTCGATCATTGCTACAACGACGAGTTGAACTACGCCGGGGTGCTGCGCGCGCCGGTCAACGCGCCGGAGGGTGGGCGCACCGGGTTCATGGATGGAATCGAGCTATATCGGCGGTTTCCCAAGGGTTTGCGGGACCGGATCGAGGGGCTGAACGTGATCTACACGCTGGATACCCGGCTCTCGACGATGCGCTATGGGGTGAATTTCGTGCCCCTGACGGAATATGCGAGCACGCCGGCCCTGCTCAAGGAGGCGGCGACCTTTCCGCGCGCCATGCATCCCGCCGTCTGGACCCGCCCGACCGGCGAGAAGGTGTTCCACTTCGGGCCGTGGATGGCGGTCGGGCTGGAGCATCACGAGGATGCCGAGGGCCATGCGCTGCTCGATGAGATCGCCCATGAAATCAACCGCTTGGGTGACGGACCTTGCGCCTATTGGCACGACTGGAAGCCGACCGACATGGTGATCTGGGACAACTGGCGGATGCTGCACGCGGTCGAGGGCTGCGATGCCCGCCATGAGCGGCGCACCCTGCGCACCACGATCAAGGGCGACTACGGCCTGGGCTATTTCGAGGACGGCAAGAAGATCGGCGAGGTCCTGCGCGAGGTCGCCTGAGCCCGAAAATCGGGCAGCCAGTAGGCGACCATACGGCCGCCTGCCGCTCGTCTTCCGCAACCAGTCCGCGACCGCAGGCGACCTGGCGCGCTTCAGCGCCGGGAGGCCATCGGTCCCGGATCGAGTCCGGGACCGATGGTCCGATCGGGGTTCCGATCAGGCCGGCAGCTTCGGCAGCTCGATCTCGGCCTTCGAGGTGGCCAGCGTCGCGCCGAGCTGGTTCTGCATCCGGGTCTCGACCTGGACCAGGTGGCGACCGTCCTCGTCGACGAACTTGTCGATGATCTTGCCGGTCTGGATGGTGATGTCGCCGGTCAGCGCCGGGCTGCGGTAGTTGCAGTTGGAGTGGCGGATCTGCCCCCACTCGCCCGCCCAGCCCGAGAGGTAGTCGGTCAGCCAGGCGCCCATCGACGCGCCGTAGCCATAGCCGCGCGGCATGCCGATGAAGCGCGCCCAGCGCGGGAAGAGGTGGCCGCGCGAGGGGCCGATATAGGCGCCGTCGGTCTGCTCGGGATTGATCCGCTCGATCGTCGGGTCCTGCTCCGGCCCGGCCATCGGCCCGGTGAAGCCCAGCTCCGCCATGTCGAGGTCGGTGCGGCGATGCGCCCCGCCCCACTGGGTGAAGGTGTAGGAGCGCCACTCGGTGGCGAAGGAAACGATCGAGTGCGGGCCGAACACGCGCTCGGGCAGGTCCTCGCCCACGGTCACGCTATCCCAGTAGCGGGGATTGTGGCCGAGATCGTGGAGCATCTTGATCCAGGTGAACTTGCGATCCTCCAGCGCCTCCAGCTCGTCGTCGGTCCAGACCGGGTCTTCGGCGCCGCTCTGGTCGGTGGAAATCGATTCCTCGCCCGCCGCCTGGTTGTAGCGGATCGAGGTCGAGCGCTGCTTGGCGATCAGGTCGCCGTGCTGGTTGTAGTAGAAGTTGTCGCCGCGCTGGAAGCAGGTCGGGCC
>CAZFPW010000105.1:0-8795 GCA_964520765.1 uncultured Novosphingobium sp. | reverse complement strand
TCGGTGTTCCAGATCAGGCTGCGGTCGGTGACGCCGATATCGTTCATCCGCTCGTAGGTCTTGGCGAGCTTGTCCACGCCCTCGACCAGCACGTCCTCGGTGCGGAACACGGCGCAATGCGCCTGCATGTTGCGCTGCATCTCGGTGCGCACCTCGGCGGTGGGCGAGCCGCCGCCGGCGAAGCGGAAGCGATCGAGCCGGGCGAGCGCGAGATCGGCGCTGTCGGCGGGCAGCGGCGGCTTGGCGCTGTTCGCCTTGATCGTCTCGGCGAGGCGCAGGCCCGCCGCGCGGCCGAACACGACCAGATCGATCAGGCTGTTGGAGCCGAGCCGGTTGGCGCCGTGGACCGAGACGCAGGCCGCCTCGCCCACCGCGAACAGACCGGGGACGACGGCATCCGGATTGCCGTCCTTGATCGTCACGACCTCGCCGTGGAAGTTGGTCGGGATGCCGCCCATATTGTAATGCACGGTCGGCGTGACCGGGAGCGGCTGGCGGGTGAGGTCCACGCCCGCGAACACCTTGCCCGATTCGGTGATGCCGGGGAGGCGCTCGGCCAGGATCTTCTCGTCGATATGATCGAGGTGGAGATAGATATGGTCCTTGTGCGGGCCGACGCCGCGGCCCTCGCTCATTTCCACCGCCATCGCGCGCGAGACGACGTCGCGCGACGCGAGGTCCTTGGCCGAGGGGGCGTAGCGCTCCATGAAGCGCTCGCCCTCGCTGTTGGTCAGATAGCCGCCTTCGCCGCGCGCGCCCTCGGTGATGAGGACGCCGGCGCCGTAGATGCCGGTCGGGTGGAACTGGACGAACTCCATGTCCTGCAGCGGCAGGCCCTGGCGCAGCACCATGCCGCCGCCATCGCCGGTGCAGGTATGGGCCGAAGTGGCGGTGAAGTAGCTGCGGCCGTAGCCGCCGGTCGCCAGGACCACGGCCTTGGAGCGGAAGCGGTGGATCGTGCCGTCGTCCATGCACAGGGCGATGACGCCGACGCACGCGCCGTCCTTCATGATCAGGTCGATCGCGAAGTATTCGATGAAGAAGTCCGCGTCGTACTTCAGGCTCTGCTGGTAGAGCGCGTGGAGCATGGCGTGGCCGGTGCGGTCGGCCGCGGCGCAGGTGCGCTGGACCGGCGGGCCTTCGCCCATGTTCTGCATGTGGCCGCCGAACGGGCGCTGGTAGATCGTCCCGTCCTCGTTGCGGGAGAACGGCACGCCGGCGTGCTCCAGCTCGTAGACCGCCTGCGGGGCCTCGCGCACCATGTATTCGATCGCGTCCTGGTCGCCGAGCCAGTCGGAGCCCTTGACCGTGTCGAACATGTGCCAGGTCCAGTGGTCCGGGCTGTTGTTCTGGAGCGAGGCGGCGATGCCGCCCTGGGCCGCGACGGTGTGCGAACGGGTCGGGAAGACCTTGGTGATGCAGGCCGTGCGCAGGCCGGCCTCGGCGCTGCCCATCGTGGCGCGCAGGCCCGAGCCGCCCGCGCCGACGACGACGGTGTCGTAGGTGTGGTCGACGATCTTGTAGGCGGGCTGAGTAGAAGCGGCGGAAGCCATGTTATGCGCCTCCCAGCGCGAGACGCACGAGGCAGAACGCGGCGAAGGCGACTGCGGCGAAAGTGACGAGGTTGAGCAGGACGATGCAGGCGAACTTGTTGGCGTGCTCGTGGACGTAGTCCTCGATCACGGTCTGAAGCCCCAGCCGCATGTGCCACAGGTTGATCAGCACGAAGAGGCCGAGCAGCACGGCGGAAACCGGGCTTCCCAGCCATTCGCGCACCGACTTGTAGTCGAGGCTCGGCAGCAGGATGAGCGAGACCACCAGCCAGACGCTCAGCAGCAGGCTGCCGATGCCGAGATAGTGCTGCATCAGCCAGTGATGCGCGCCGCTGTGCGCGGAGCCCAGGCCGCGAACCCGGCCGATCGAAGTTCCGTTGCCCATAGTCCCTAGACCCTCAAAGCAGGAGCAGCGCGGCCCAGAAGACCGCGGTGAGAACGATGCCGCCGACGATGGTGACGACCGCCCAGAAATTGTTGCCGTCAAGCTCGTAGCCCGCGCCGGTATCCAGCACGAAGTGGCGGATGCCGGTCAGCGCGTGGGCGATGAGCGCCCAGGAGCAGCCGACCACGACGATCTTGAGGAAGATGTGGACCAGGCCCCAGACAATGCCGACGCCTTCCCAGGTCTCGGCCGAGAGGTCCGCCCAGACGCAATCGATGAACTTGGCATAGGCTTCCGGCCCGGCGACGAGCGCGCCCAGCCACCACAGCACCAGCAGCAGGCCCACGGTCGCGCCGATGCCGGAGGCCCGGTGCAGGATCGACGCGGCCATGGCCGGCCCCCAGCGCCAGATCTGCAGGTGCGGCGAAAGCGGACGGTTTCGCCCGGAGCGGCCGGCTTGTGCCATGCTTGTCGAATCCCTTTGCGAGAGGCGGTCACGCATGCCGCCCTTTGGGCTCCCCTTAGCCAAAACGCCGGAACGCGCAAGACGGAGCGGCGCTTTCGGCGGCTTTACGCGATCATGAAGGCGGGTCTAGAGGCTGGAGCGATGTTCCGACGCCTCACGATCGCCGCCCTGCCTGCCGCCTTCTGCGCGCTCTCGCCGGTTGCGCCCCCCGTTCTCGCCCAGTCCGCCCCGCCGGCCGACCTCGCCACCTCGTGCCACGGGCGGGAGGGCTATGCCGATCCCGCGCCGCCCGCGCGGATTTTCGGGGACACCTGGTTCGTGGGGACCTGCGGCATTTCGGTGATCCTCGTCACCTCGGACCAGGGCCATGTCCTGATCGACGGCGGGCCGGAGGCGGCCGCGCCGCTGGTGGCGGCCAATATCGAGAAGCTCGGCTTCCGGCTGCGCGACGTGAAGTGGATCGTCTCCAGCCATGAGCACGACGACCACGTGGGCGCGCTGGCCGAACTCAAGCGCCGGACCGGGGCGAAGCTCGCCGCGCTGGACACCGCCGCACCCCAGCTCGCCGCCGGCAAGCTGCGCGACGACGATCCGCAGCGGGCCATCGCCAACGACTTCCCGCCGGTGACCGTGGACCGCGTGCTGTTCGACCGCGACGACCTGCGGCTGGGGCCGCTGGCGCTCTCGGTGCGGTCGACTCCGGCCCACTCGGTCGGCTCGGCGAGCTGGTCCTGGCAATCGTGCGACGTCACCCGCTGCCGGCGCGTGACCTACGCCGACAGCGCCACGGTGATCTCCGCCGAGGGCTATCGCTTCAGCGACAACGGCGACCGCGTGCGGGCCGTGCGCGAGGGGCTGGCCCGGATCGGCGCCCTGCCCTGCGGCATCCTGATCACCCCGCACCCCGGCGCCAGCAACCTTTTCGCGCGGATGGCGGCCAAGGCCCCGCTCGACGACCCCGACGCCTGCCGCCGCTACGCCGCCGCCGCCGAGGAGCGCTTCGCCGCGCGGCTCGCCCAGGAGGAGGCTGCCCGATGACAAGCTGGAAGCTCACCGCCCTCGCCCCGCGCGAAGTGGTCCAGGCGGCGCTGGTGGCGCATGAGGATGCGCTCGACTGGGATTGGGATATCGTCCTGTCCGGCAGCGAGATCGCCGAGGACCGGCCCGAGGACTGGCGGCTCGACGCCTATCTGCCGAGAAAGCCGAACCGGGCCGACAAGATCGCCGTGGCGGCCCTCTTCGCCGGCGGCGCGCCCGAGCTGACCATCGAGCAATTGCCCGACGAGGACTGGACAACCCTGAGCCAGCAGGGCGTGGAGCCGATCCGCGCCGGGCGCTTCCACGTGCGCACGCCCGAGCATCCGGCCACGCAGGAGCCGGGCGTCACCGACCTCGTCATCCCCGCGAGCCAGGCCTTCGGCACCGGCCAGCACGAGACGACCGCCGGCTGCCTCGCCATGCTCACCGCGCTGAAGCGCAGCGGGGCCGTGGTGCGCAACCTCGCGGACGTGGGCACCGGCACCGGCCTGCTCGCCTTCGCCGCGCTCGACCTGTGGCCCCGCGCCCTGGCGACGGCGAGCGACATCGATGCGGTCTGCGTCGGGGTGGTGGAGGAGAACGCCCGGCTCAACGGAGTGCGCCTGGGCGCGCGGGCCGGCGAGGTGACGATGGTGGTCGCGCCGGGGCTCGACCATCCGCTGCTCGCGGCGCGCGGGCCCTATGACCTAGTCATCGCCAATATCCTGGCCGGGCCGCTGATCGAGCTGGCGCCCGACTTCGCCCGCGCCCTGGTGCCGGGCGGCAGCCTGATCCTCTCGGGCCTGCTCGAAACGCAGGAACCCCAAGTCCGCGCCGCCTGCCGCCGCGCCGGCCTCAGGCTGGCGAAGCGCGCGGTGCATGGCGACTGGTCGGTGCTGTGGCTGCGCAAGCGCAATGGCGTGGCCATCCGCGCGAGCCGGCCGAGGACGCTGCCGGAGTGGTCCCGGGGGTGGTGATGCGGGCGCGGGCCGCCCCTACTTGTACATCCCCTCGCGCAGGTTGAACCCGCGCTCCACCGAGCACTTGAGCGCGCAGAGCATCTGCGACCAGCCCATGCAGTTGCCGTAGGACGACTTGAGCCCTTCTTCCGTCTCGGGCCAGCCGCTCTCGGTGATCGTGACCAGGGTCCGCGCGCCATCGTCGAGCGGCTTGAACTCGAACACGACCTCGGTGCGGGCGTTGCCGGGTTCGCCGGTGCCCCAGCGGATGACGATCCGCCGATCCTGCTCGGCCACGATCACGTCGACCGGGAAAGCGCCGGGGAAATCCGCGAAGTCCCACTGCACGGTCTTGCCCGCCTCCAGCCGCCCGACCGCGCCGCCGGTAGTGAAATAGTGCGATAGCCTGGCCGGATCGGCGACCGCCTCGAACACCTCGTGCACCGGCTTCGAAATATGCGCCGAGACCGTGAACTTCAGCTCCATGGCCGTTCTCCTCTTGAGTCGCGCTCGATTATGTTATATATTTATAACATGTTAATCGACGCGGATGACCTCACGTTCAAGGCCCTCGCCAACCCGCTCCGCCGCCGCCTGCTCGACCTGCTCAAGGATGCGCCCAAGACCACCGGCGCGCTGTGCCAGGCCGCGCCCGAACTCGACCGCTGCACGGTGATGCAACATCTGAAAGTGTTGGAGGAGGCCGACCTGCTGATCGTGGAGCGCCGCGGCCGCGAGCGCTGGAATCACCTCAACCCGCTGCCGATCCACCGGATCCACGCGCGCTGGATCGGTCCGCTGGCGGCGCAGGTGGTCGAGGTGCTGGAGGTGATGAAGGGGGAGTTGGAGGGTTAGCCGCCCTGCTTCCGCACGAAGGGATACTTCATCTGCGCCCAATATCCGTTCGGCACCTTCTCCGGCACTCCGTAGTCCTTCGGCCAGCGCCCCTTGGGCATGTGGAAAGTGCCGAACAGCTTGTCCAGCAGCGGCAGGTGGATCGCGAAGTTCACGTCGACCGCCTCCTTTTCCAGCCCGTGGTGCCAGTGGTGGAAGCGCGGCGTGGCGATCCAGTGGCCGAGGCGGTCGAAATCGCCGCGCAGGTTGGCGTGGAGCAGCGAGGAGTAGACATAGACGAAGCCGATATAGGCCTGCATCACGCTGGGGCTGAACCCCAGGGTGAACAGCGGGAGCGAGGTGACGGCGCGCAGCAGCACGACCTCGACGAAGTGCATCCGTGCACCCGCCAGCCAGTCCATCGCCTTGGCCGAGTGGTGCACCGCGTGGAAGCCCCAGAGGAACGGCACCGTGTGGAACAGCCGGTGATACCAGTACTGGAACAGGTCGGAGAGGACGATCACCGCCAGGAACTGCACCGCCCAGGGCAGCGAGGCGACCCACAGGCGGAAGTCTCCCCACGAGCTGGTATGGGCGTTGACATAGGCCTGCGGGGCGAGCGCGAGGAAGGTGAAGGCCTGCACCATCATCGAGCTGATGAGGTAATAGAACAGGTCCTCGCGCCACTCGATGCGGAACAGGCGCTGCTCCGCGCGGTGGGGGAAGAACCGCTCGATCGGCGCGAACATGAAGCCGGTGGCGAGCAGGTTCACCACGAAGAAGTCGAGCCCAAAGAAGATGCCCCAGGACTGCGTCTCCTGCGGCTGGACGTTGCTGCCGCCCAGCAGGGTCGCGGCGATCCCGATGACCAGCGCCGTCGCGCCCAGCGCCTTCCTCGGCCGCAGCAGGAGGGACAGCAGGGCGAGCGCGTAGGAGGTCAGCAGGATCAGGTGGACCGCCGGGCGGAAGCCGGACCAGGCCTTGGCCGCCTCCAGCTCCGGCATGGCGAACCAGTCGGGATAGCGCAGGGCCACGACCATGCCGAAGCCCGACACCGCGAAGAGCAGGCCGAAGAACCCGGCGAACCAGCCCGAGCCGAACCCGCGCGTCTCGATCGGCGCGGTGAGATCGCGCTCCAGCTTCTTGAAGTAGTTCCCCAGCATTGGTCCCGTTCCCGCCTTTTCGTATCCTAGCCCGCGTTCCTGACGATCTCCGCCCAGACCACCTCGTCGATCACCTCGACGCCGAACTTCTCGGCCTGCTTGAGCTTGGAGCCGGCGCCCGGCCCCGCCACCACCAGGTCCGTCTTGGCCGAGACCGAGCCCGCCGCCTTGGCGCCGAGGCGTTCGGCCTGGGCCTTGGCCTCGTCCCGGCTCATCGTCTCCAGCTTGCCGGTGAAGACCACGGTCTTGCCGGCGACGGCGCTGTCCTTCGTCTCGACCACATAGTCGGGCGGTGAGACTTCACTAAGCAGGTCGTCCCAGACCTCGACGTTGTGCTGCTCGTGGAAGAAGTCGCCCAGGGCCTCGACCACGACCGGGCCGACGCCGTCGATGGAGAGGAGTTCGGCCAGCTCTTCCTCGCCCTCGACCCCATCACCGTTGCTCTCGAGCGAAGTTGCGGGATTGGCGTCAGCGAGAACCGCATCCTCCCCTCCCTCGCTCCGCTCGGGATCGCCCCCCGACTTCGCTCGGGCGGAACGGGCTATTTTGTCTTCAAGGGCGATGCGGGCCTTCTCCGCCGCCTCGCGCAGCGCCGGCAGGGTGCGGAACCGCTTGAGCAGGTCGCGCGCCGTCACCGCGCCGACGTGCCGGATGCCCAGGCCGAACAGCAGCCGCGCCGCATCGGGCGAGCGCTTGGCCTCGATCGCCGCCAACAGGTTGTCCACAGACTTGTCCTTCCACCCCTCGCGCCCGACGATCTCGTTGCGGCGGGCCTTGAGGCGGAAGATGTCGGCGGGGCTCTCCAGCCAGCCGAGGGCGAAGAACTCGGCGATGGTCTTCTCGCCCAGCCCCTCGATGTCGAGCGCGCCGCGGCTGACGAAGTGCTTGAGCCGCTCGGTGCGCTGGGCCGGGCAGATCAGGCCGCCGGTGCAGCGCACGTCGACCTCGCCCTCCTCGGCCACGGCCTCGCTCGCGCATTCCGGGCAGTGATCGGGGAAGACATAGGGCGCGCGCGGCGTGTCGCGGGTCAGGTTGTCGACCACCTGCGGGATCACGTCGCCCGCGCGCTGAAGCACTATGCGGTCGCCCACCCGCAGGCCGAGCCGGCCGATCTCGTCGCGGTTGTGGAGCGTGACGTTGGTCACGGTCACGCCGCCGACCAGGACGGGCTTGAGCCGGCCCACCGGGGTCAGCTTGCCGGTGCGGCCGACCTGGATGTCGATGCCGACGATCTCGGTCTCGGCGCGCTCGGCCGGGAACTTGTGGGCCAGACCCCAGCGCGGCGCCTTGGCGACGAAGCCCAGCCGCTCCTGCCAGTCGAGCCGGTCGACCTTGTAGACCACGCCGTCGATGTCATAGGGCAGGTCCGCCCGCCGCGCGCCGATGTCCCGATACCGTCGCAGCATGTCCTCGACCGAACGGCAGCAGATCAACAGGGGCGAGACGGGCACGCCCCATGCGGCGATGGCCCGCATCACGCCGAATTGCGTATCCGCCGGCAGCGCGCTGACCGCGCCCCAGCCGTGGGCGAGGAAGCGCAGGGGCCGCTTGGCGGTGATGGCCGCATCCTTCTGCCGCAGCGATCCGGCCGCGGCGTTGCGGGGGTTGGCGAAGACCTTGCCACCCGCGTCCTGCTGCGCGGCGTTGAGTGCGAGGAAGTCCTGCTTCGCCATGTAGACTTCGCCGCGCACCTCGAACAGGTCGGGCACGGCCTGGCCATTTGGGCCGCGCAGCGTTTGCGGGATGTCCGCGATGTGGGCGACGTTGGCGGTGACCTCCTCCCCCACCTGCCCGTCGCCGCGCGTGGCGGCGCGGACCAGCTTGCCGTGCTCGTAGCGCAGCGAGCAGGACAGCCCGTCGATCTTGTCCTCCGCCGTCATCGCCACCTCGGCGTCCTCCGGCAGGTTGAGGTAACGCCGCACCCGCGCGACGAACTCGGCCACTTCCTCGTCGGCGAAGGCGTTGTCGAGGCTCGCCATGCGGACCTCGTGGGTCACCTTGCGAAGCGGCGACGAGGCGATCTCGTGCCCGACCTTGCGGCTCGGGCTGTCGGGCCGGATCAGGTGCGGGAACGCCGCCTCCAGCTCCGCATTGCGGCGGACGAGCGCATCGTATTCCGCATCGCTGATCTCGGGCGAATCCTCGGCATGGTAGAGCCGGTCATGCCGCGCGATCGCCTTGGCGAGCCGCATCAGCTCATTGGCGGCATCGGCTTCGGTGGTCATGGCGCATCGCTCGCAAGATTGCGCGAACGGCTCCCCCTCCTCTTCAGAGGAGGGGGCTGGGGGGTGGTGCTGCGACGGTTCACCCAGCGATCCGACTGGTCTTGCAAAGCCGACAACAAGGCCGTGAGAACTCCCTCGATATTGCGCATGATCTCTTCGTTGGTGAAGCGGAGGACTGCAAATCCTGTTTCCC